>DASSPO010000263.1:0-9498 GCA_035699585.1 Bauldia sp. | reverse complement strand
CGCCTCGTGCTCGGCTCTGAGTTTGGCCACGTCGACCCCGACCGGGTGACCGTGTTCGACCCGCCATTCACCCTTCACCATCACCCGGTCCGCCGTATGGGCCCCGCATAGAACCAGAGCCGCCAGGGGATCTCCCGCGCCGGAAAAGCGAAGTTCATCGAGCGTATAGAAGGCGAGGTCGGCCTGCTTGCCGACCGCGATCGCGCCGATGTCGTCGCGGCCGAGGAGCCGTGCCGATCCTTCCGTCGCCCAACGGAAGGCGTCGAGATGGGTGACCGAGGCCGCGTCGTAGGTGAGCCGGTTGATCATCAGCGCATGACGCACGCTCTCGATAAGATTCGAGTTGTCGTTGGATGCCGAGCCGTCCACGCCGAGGCCGACGGGCGATCCCGCCGCCTCGAGCTCCTTGGTCCGGCACTGACCGGAGGCGAGCATCATGTTCGAAGTGGGGCAGTGGCAGACGCCGACCCTGTTCCGACCGAGGCGGCGAACCTCCTCGTCGTTGAAATGGATGCCATGGGCGAGCCAGACGCGCTCGCTCAGCCAGCCGCATTCCTCGAGATAGTCCACAGGCCGGCAGCCAAAATGGGCGAGGCAGTATTCATCCTCGTCCCGTGTCTCGCCGAGATGGGTATGAAGCCGGCAATCGTAGCGCTCGGCGAGGCCGATCGAATCGATCATCAGGCGCTTGGTGACGGTGAACGGGGCGCAGGGCGCCAGCGCGACCCTGAGCATCGCGCCATCTTTCCGGTCGTGATAGCGCGCGAGCACCCGCTCGCAGTCGGCGAGAATCGTGTCCTCATCCTGAACCACGGCATCCGGAGGCAGTCCGCCGTCCTTCTCTGACAGGTTCATCGAGCCGCGGGTGAGCGTCATCCGGATGCCGACCCGTTCGGCCTCCTCGGCCTCGATGTCCATCGCCCCTTCGAGTCCCGCGGGATAGAGGTAATGATGATCCGAGGCGCAGGTGCAGCCCGACATGAGGAGTTCGGTCAGCGCCAGCCTGACCGCCTGGCGAAAGGCGTCGGGCGTCACGTTCCGCGCCCAGATCGGATAGAGCGCCTTGAGCCAGGGGAAGAGCTCCTTGTTGATGGCGGCCGGATGGGCGCGGGTCAGCGTCTGGAAGAAGTGATGATGGGTGTTGACAAGCCCGGGGATCACGACGTGGTGCGAGGCGTCGAAGACGTGGTCGGCCTTCTCGGAGATCTGCTTCCCCCTGCCGACCAGTTCGACGATCTTCCCGTCTTCGATGACGATGCCTCGCTCTGCCCCCTCGGCGAGGACGGCGATCGGGTCCTTGATCCACAAGCGCATGCGCGGTCCCCCAACCCTATCCCGGCGCTGCCGCCACGACTTCGATCTCGACCAGGAACTCCGGCCGGGTGAATCCGGAAACGATCATCAGCGTCGAAGCGGGGGGCGGGTCGCCTACCACCCGATCGCGGACGCTCATATAGCCCTTCATGTGCTCCCGGGCCGTCACATAAGCGTTGATACGCACGACATCGGCAAGCTTCATGCCCGCCTCGGCGAGAATCGCGGAAATGTTCCGGAAGCACCGTTCCGCCTGACCTTCGACGGTCGCCGGCACGGAATCGTCCGGGTTCACCCCGAGTTGTCCCGAGACGAAGACCAGCCGAGTCCCGGCGGTCACCTCGATGGCGTGGCTATAGCGTGCGAAGGGAGGGCGGATGGCGGGCGGAGCAAGAGGACGAAGCATGGACAGCCGGAGGGTTCGTGTCCCCGCAGGCTACGGCCTGGGCGTCCCGCCTGACAAGGCGTGCCCGGCGGATCGCTCCGCCGGGCACTGTTTCAAGACCGGTCAGGATCAGTTGAAGTGGGTCTTGAAGCGGAGGTGGCCGCCGAGCTCGGAGTCGCCTTCCTGCGGGTCGCTGTAGAGCAGCTCGGCGCCGATCTCGGAGTTCGCGGTCGGGAAGTAGTAGACGCCGCCGGCCGCGACCAGTTCGCCGTCATCGGTCGTCGGGCCGTCCTGATAGGACACGGTGCCGGCCAGCTTGAGGTTGGTGCTGAGGGCCACCGCCGCCGACAGGAAACCGCTCCACCACTCGCCGTCATCGCAACCCGTCCAAGTGCCGGCCGAGAAGGTGCTCGAGCAGTTCGAGCCGCCGGTCAGGCTCTTGGCGTTGTCCGAGTAGGCGACCGTGCCCTTGATGTCGACGACGCCGAGCTTGGCGGTGGCGGCAAGGTTCGCGCCCCAGCCGGTGCCGCTCGTGCGGTCGGTGACCGCGACCGCGCCCCGCAAGTCGAGGCCGCCGACGGCCCCGGTCACTGCAAGCACGATGTCGGGATAGTCGCCCGTCGCGTTTTTCGGGCCGTCATAGCGGTCGCGCGGGTCTTCGAGGCCGAGCATGATGCCCCAGGTGCCCATCAGGTACGACAGACGGAACTGGTCGGTCTTCTTGTCCGAACGGACCGCACCGTCATAGGTGTAGCCGCCGCCCGGATCGAAGGTCGAGTCGGTCCAGCCGAACATCATCGGGCCGATGGCACCGTAGCCGCCGTCGAAGTAGACGGTCTTGGCCGTGCCCTCGAGGCTGTTGTTGTCCGATTCGACGGCGAACTCGAAGCTCGTGGCAATGACGCCGAGGTCGCTCATCGACCGGCTGTCCCACGTGGCCCCGGCCTTGGTCTTCATCTCCCAGGACTGGGAGTAGTCGTCCTGGGCATAGAGGTAGCCGGCGACGGCACCGGTGGTATCGCTCAGCGGGTTGGTCGGATTCGTCGTAGCACCCGTAAGGGCGTTGGCGACGTTGAAGTAGTTGCCGACCTGGTCCGTGTCGTAGATCCACACGTCCAACCGCACATAGCCGCCGATCTTGAGGCAGGTGTCGGTGCCGGGGATGTACCAGTAGCCTTCACCGAAAGCGTCGCACACCTTCACGTAGTCGATCGGCTCGACGGCGATCGCAAGATCCGCCGCCTGGGCGCTGCCCGATACCGCCACGACGGCAGCTGTGCCCACAAGAAATGTCCTCAATTTCATAGTCCTGACCTCCGAGAAGTTGGTGTGAGGCAGGTTCGTCCTGGCCCGGCCGTGCGCGGGCACATCCCGTGCAACGAGCCTTGCGAAGCCTTCCCAGCCCTGTCTGCAATGGCCCTGGACGAATCAGACCCCGAGGCGACCGCCAGAACCTTCGAGCCGCAGAACGCAAACCCCGCAGCCCATGGGCGCGAACGCTAGGAACCGGGCATGAAGGCGATGTGACGGGGGCGGTCGGCTGCCGGCTAACCGCTAAGGGTCAGGACCAAAGAAGGCCGCGTTCGCGAAAGAGCCGAAAACTCACTATTGCACCGCACCAACATCGCCAGGATTGCCGATGGCGGCGAGAAAAGTCGGGACAGCCTGTGCTGTTTCCGCCACGCGATGCGGGCCCCGCGGATCAGACTTCTGCTCCCTCCCCGCGGAACCACTCCTGGATGAGTTCGTAGGCGACGGCGAGGATCACCGGTCCGAGAAAGACGCCGATCAGTCCCCAGGCGAAGAGGCCGCCGATCACCCCGACAAAGATCAAAAGGCCGGGCAGATGGCTCGCCTTGCCCGCCAGGATCGGCCGCGAGAAATTCTCCACGGAATAGACCACGAGCACGCCCCATCCGATCATGAAGAGGGCCCAGCCCGGCTCGATCTCCGCGAAGAGCCAGAGAACGACCGGGATCCAGACGAGCGGCGCGCCGATCTGGACCAGGGCGGCAAAGAAGGTGAGCCCGCCGAGAAGCGCCCAGGCCGGGACACCGGCGAGCCAGTAGCCGAAGGCGGCGACGATTGCCTCCGCGATGGCGCTGCCGACGACGCCGCGGACGGTGCTCCGCGTTGTCACGACCGACTTGTCGAGAAGACGCGTCGCGAAGCCTCCGCCTATCCGGTCGAAGAAGGTCGATGCGAAGACCGAAACTCGATGGCGATTCGCCAGGAACACGCCGGCAAGGATCACGGCGAAGCCGATCTCGAACACGAACAGGCCTACGTTCTCGACCTCCTGCAACCCCCAGAGCAGCCATTCCTCGATGTCTTCCTTGAAATGGGCGACATAGGCGTTGATGTGCTGAGAGATGGCCACCCAGTTGCGGCTGAGAAAGTCTCCGGCGAGCGGCAGGTTCTTGATCGCCGCCGGCGCCTCCGAGAACTTTTCGCCCGACGCCTGGTCGACCCAGGCGATGATGCCGGGGGTGTAATGGAGGACGGCCCGGGTGAGCCCCACAGCGGGCAGTACCAGGATCAGGACGAGGACGATGCTCGTAACAAACGCGGCGATCCGGTTGCGCCCGGCGATCTTCTGCGTCATCCAGGCATGAAGGGGCGCCGCTGTGATGGCGAGCACGATTGCCCATAGTATTGCCGGGAAGAACGGCTTCAACGTCAATGCCGTCGCGATCGTAAGCACCCCGATCGCGATCGCCGCCAGGACGCTGTTGATCGGAAACGCCTCGGCCCGGCCGCCGTCAGTGGCCTTTCGCGCCATGTACCCGCCCCATCGTCGGACGCCCCCGCGGAGCGCGCGCTTCGCGGCTCAGCAATAGCGAATTCCGTGCGTCTCCGTAACCGACTAGTCGCCGGCCACTCGGAAGCGCGAGACCACGACCATCCGGTCGAGATCGAAGACCACGATCGTGGACCCGCCGCTGTCCTCGTAGGCGAGCGCCACCCGATCCCCATCAAGGGAGGTGGAGACGAGCCGCGCATCCGCCGGCAGCCCGAGTGCCGACGGGCTGACCGTCGGAACGGCTGCCCCCTCGACCGTCGCCACCGGCGTCCCTCCGCTTTCCCAGGTGACGAGCCGGTAGACGATGGCCAGAAACACGGCGAGGATGCCGAGCCCGAGCGTCAGCCCGGAGATGAGCATCAAACGGCGGAGGCGCTGCTGGACTCGCGCCACTTCGGGGTCGAGCGGTTTCTCACCCTGTTCGTCGTAAGGATCGGTCATGGCAGGCGGTGAAGGCTCTCGCGTCGAAGTCACGGTCGGCGAAGGCGACGCCGGCATGCGGCTCGACGCCTGGCTTGCCGGGGCCGTGGCCGACCTGTCGCGAAGCCGCGCCAAGGCGCTGATTGCGGAAGGATCGGTCGCGATCGGCGGCACGACGATAGAGGAGCCGAAAAGGCCGGTCAAACCGGGGGAGCGGGTGGTCATCACCCTGCCGCCGCCAGCGCCGGCAGAGCCGGAAGGCGAGAACATCCCGCTCGATGTCGTCTACGAGGATGAGGATCTCATCGTCATCGACAAGCCGGCCGGCCTCGTGGTCCATCCCGCCGCGGGCAATCCGACCGGCACTCTGGTTAATGCGCTCATCGCCCATTGCGGCACGAGTCTCTCGGGCATAGGGGGGGTGATGCGCCCCGGCATCGTGCACCGCCTCGACAAGGATACCAGCGGACTGATGGTGGTGGCCAAGACGGATCGGGCGCACCGCGGCCTCGCCGCGCAATTCGCGGACCATGGCCGAAGCGGGCCGCTCGAGCGGGGGTATCTCGCGCTCGTCTGGGGCGTGCCCGCACGTGCCGAAGGCATGATAGACGCGCCTCTTGGCCGCTCGGCGCGGAACCGTGAAAAGATCGAGGTCAAGCGCGAAGGCGGCCGCGCGGCGATCACTCACTATGTCGTGGTGGAACGCTATGGTCCGTCCGCCAAGCCGCCCGTCGCCTCGCTCGTCAACTGCCGGCTCGAGACCGGCCGAACCCACCAGATTCGCGTTCATTTCGCGGCAATCGGCCATCCGCTGATCGGCGATCGCACCTATGGCGCCGGCTTCACCACCAAGGCGGCACGCCTGGCGGAGCCCGCCCGGAGCCTGGCTTATGCCTTTCCCCGCCAAGCGCTCCATGCATACCTGCTAGGCTTCCAGCACCCGGCTACGGGAGACGAGATGCACTTCGAAAGCCCGCTTCCTGCTGACATTTCCGGGCTGATCGAGGCGCTTAATTCCTCGTGAACGATAGTTGATCGCCGCCGGCTCGATTTCGGCCGTGTTTCCGGCAAGATCGTACCTATATATGCGATTTGCCCGTGGTCCCGCCTCGGGACACGGTACCGCCAAGCGCCGGATGATCCGGGCGGCGGAAGCAAGAAAGGGGCGCTGCCTGAATGGCCCGTGTAAGCCTGCCTGCCATTGCATCCGGTGAAGCCGGATTGGCCCACTATCTCGCGGAAATCCGCAAGTTCCCGATGCTCGCGCCGGACGAGGAATATATGCTCGCCAAGGCGTACAAGGAGCATGGGGATCGCGAGGCCGCGCATAAGCTCGTGACCAGCCACCTCCGGCTCGTCGCGAAAATCGCCATGGGTTATCGCGGCTACGGCCTGCCTATCGGCGAGGTGATTTCGGAGGGGAATGTCGGCCTGATGCAGGCCGTGAAGCGGTTCGAGCCCGAGAAGGGCTTCCGCCTCGCGACCTATGCCATGTGGTGGATAAAGGCCTCGATCCAGGAGTACATCCTGCGTTCGTGGAGCCTGGTGAAGATGGGCACCACGGCCAACCAGAAGAGGCTTTTCTTCAACCTCCGCAAGGTCAAGGGCCAGATCAGCGCGCTGGAGGAAGGCGATCTCCGCCCCGAACAGGTCAAGGAGATCTCCGAGAAGCTCGGCGTTCCCGAGGAGGACGTGATCTCGATGAACCGCCGCCTCGCCGGCGATTCCTCGCTTAACGCGCCGCTCCGTGCCGATGCTGACGGCGGCCAGTGGCAGGATTGGCTGGTCGACGAGTCTCCCGACCAGGAAGCGCGTATGGCGGAGAACGAAGAGGCGGACAACCGCCGCCAGTTGCTCCGCAACGCGATGGAAGTGCTCAACGAGCGCGAGCGCCGCATTTTCGAGGCGCGGCGACTGGCCGAGGACCCGATCACTCTTGAAGAGCTTTCCGCCGAGTTCGGCGTCTCGCGCGAGCGCGTCCGGCAGATCGAGGTCCGCGCCTTCGAGAAGGTCCAGAAGGCGGTGAAGAAGGGCGCGAAGGAACTTGAGAAGCCCCGCGCCCAGATCGAGGCGGCCACGAGCTAAGGCCCGGCCGCCTTAAACACCGTCCGTCCCGCCACCAGAGTCCTCAACACGCGGCCCGAAAATCGCGCGCCGTCGAACGGCGTGTTCTTCGACTTGGAGCGCAGCGTATCCGGGTCGAGCACCCAGGGCGCATCAAGGTCGACGAGGATGAGGTCGGCCGGAGCCCCCGGCGCGAGCCGCCCCACCTCAAGCCCAAGCAGCTCGGCGGGCCGCGTGGCAAGCGCGCGGAACAGCGTGACCAGGCCGATGTTTCCCGAGTGGAAGAGGCGCAGCGCGGCGGGCAGCATCGTCTCGAGGCCTACCGCGCCGTCGGCCGCCTCGGCGAAGGCCTGCCGCTTGGTGTCGACATCCTGAGGGTCGTGGCTCGACACGATCACGTCGATCGACCCGTCGGCAACGCCTTCGACCACCGCCAGACGGTCATCCTCGGCGCGAAGCGGCGGCGCAAGTTTGAAGAAGGTGCGGTAGGGGCCGATGTCGTTCTCGTTGAGCGTGAGGTGGTTGATCGAGGCGCCGCAGGTGATGCTGATCCCGGCCGCCTTGGCGCGGCGAACGACGTCGAGCGATTCGGCGCATGAGACCTGTGCGATATGGCAGCGGCCGCGGGTCAGGGCCGCCAGACGCACGTCGCGCTCCACCACGACGATCTCCGCCTCTTTCGGGATACCGGCGAGGCCGAGGCGAGTCGCCACCTCGCCCTCGTTCATTACGCCGGCGCCGACCAGATTGGGGTCGGCGGCGTGGTGCATGATGAGCGCCCCGAAATCGCGGGCATAAGTCAGCGCCCGACGCATCACCGCCGCGTTGGTGACCGTGCGGCGGCCATCGCTGAAGGCTACCGCGCCGGCCTCGCGCAACAATCCGAACTCGGTGATCTCCCGCCCCTCCAGGCCCTTGGTGATCGCCGCCACGGGATGGACGCGGATGGCGGTTTCGTCGCGTGCCCGCCGACCGATGAAATCGACCAGCGCGCCCTCGTCGATCACCGGGTCGGTGTCGGGCATGGTGACGATGGTGGTGACGCCGCCGGCCGCCGCGGCTTGTCCGGCGGAGGCGAAGGTTTCCCGGTGCTCGGCACCTGGCTCGCCGACGAAGACCCGCATGTCGACCAGTCCCGGAGCGACAACGGCGCCGCGGCAGTCGATCACCTCGGCGCCGGCCGGCCGCGTCGTTCGCGCCGCATCGGGGCCGGCGGCGACGATCCGCCGGTCGGCGACGATTACCGCGCCGGGCGCATCAAGATTCCGCGACGGGTCGACCACCCGGGCATTTTCGAAGACCAGCGGCCGGTCACCGCCTCCGTTGACAGCGTTAAGCATTCGGCAAGTGCGCCGCCAGCGCCTCCAGGACGGCCATGCGGACCGCAACGCCCATCTCGACCTGTTCGCCGATCAGGCTCTGCGGCCCGTCGGCGACGGAGGAGTCGATCTCGACCCCGCGGTTCATCGGGCCCGGGTGCATCACCAAGGCGTCCGGCTTGGCATAGCCCAGCTTCTCCCGGTCGAGGCCGAAGAAGTGGAAATATTCCCGGATCGAGGGCACGTAGCTTCCCTCCATCCGCTCGCGCTGGAGGCGGAGCATCATCACGATGTCGGCGTCCGCGAGCCCGGCCCGCATGTCGGTGAACACCTCGACGCCCATGCGCTCAATTCCGGTGGGGAGCAGCGTCGACGGCCCGACGACCCGGACCCGCGCGCCGAGGATATTGAGGAGGAGGATGTTCGACCGCGCCACCCGACTGTGGGCGATGTCGCCGCAGATCGCCACCGTGAGCCCGGCGATGTCGCCCTTGTGGCGGCGTATGGTGAGGGCGTCGAGAAGGGCTTGCGTCGGGTGCTCATGGGCGCCATCGCCGGCATTGATCACCGAGCAACCCACTTTCTGGGCAAGCAGCTCCACAGCGCCTGCGGCGTGGTGGCGGACGACGAGGATGTCCGGACGCATGGCGTTCAGCGTCATCGCCGTGTCGATAACCGTTTCCCCCTTCTTCACCGCCGAGTTGCCCACCGCCATGTTCATCACATCGGCTCCGAGGCGTTTTCCGGCGAGTTCGAACGAGGACTGCGTTCGGGTCGAGGCCTCGAAGAAGAGATTGATCAGCGTCCGGCCGCGCAGGACAGACTTCTTCTTCTCGATCTGGCGGCTGATTTCGATGGCCTGTTCGGCGAGGTCGAGGAGGCCGGTCGCCTCCTCCGCGGTCATGCCCTCGATCCCCAAAAGGTGCCGGCGCGAGAAAGCTAGCGGCAGCGGGGGCGGGGTCACATTCATCAAAGCCGTTCGTATAAGGAGAGTCGGAAGGGCGGGCAAGCTTGGTGCCGTTCGTGTGCTAGGTTAGAAACAAGATTCGTGGTTCCGGGCCCCGGGGGCGGGAGAATCGATTGAGCTCGGCCGACGACACGCACGAGGTATTCAACCAGTCGCCTCCGTTTGCCGGGGTGAACCTGTTCCTCAGCGATCCGGGCCTCGGCGCGCTGGTGGAGGGCCTGCCCAA
>DASSPO010000262.1:0-5470 GCA_035699585.1 Bauldia sp. | reverse complement strand
CGCGCTCGACTTCGTGCGCGCGATCCGGAAGACGCCAATCGTGGTCAACGATTCCCGCGGCTTCTACACCTCGCGCGTGGTGACGACCTACATCGCCGAGGGCCACCTGATGCTGACCGAAGGGGTGCCTGCGGCGATGATCGAGAACGCGGCGCGGATGGCGGGAATGCCGGTCGGCCCGCTTGCGCTCAACGACGAGGTGGCGATCGACCTTTCGCTCCGGATCATGGACGCGACACGCAAGGACCTCGGTGCCGAGGCGGTTCCGGATGAAGCATACCGGCTCATCGAGACGATGGTCGCAAAGCACGGTCGTCACGGGCGGAAGAATGGCAAGGGCTTCTACGACTATCCCGACGATCCCTCGGGCAAGAAGCGGCTGTGGCGCGGCCTCGCCGACCTCTACCCGCCGGTCCGCGACCCGGATGCCATCGACGTCGGCGCGCTCAAGCAGCGCTTCCTCGGGATCATGGCGCTCGAGACGGCGCGCTGTTTCGAGGAAAAAGTGCTTACCGACGTGCGCGAGGCCGATGTCGGCTCGATCCTCGGTTTCGGTTTTCCGCCGTTCACCGGCGGGACGCTCTCGTACATCGACTTCATGGGCGCGAAGGCGTTCGTCGAGCGCCTCGGGCGGCTGTCCAAACACCACGGGCCCCGCTTCAGGCCGAACCGGCTGTTGCGGGACTTGGCGAGGACCGGCGACACGTTCTACCGCCGATTCGGACCGGCGGCCGCGGGACGGGACGAGCGGGGATAACCGGCCAGCCCGCGTTCGGCCGCATCGCCGCTCCAACCGGCGCGCGAGCTTGCCTTGCGTGCGGTCGAAATGGGACTCGACAAGGGGAGGAAGCGGGGATAAATCGTTAAGGTATATATTCCTGTCACCGAACAGGGCAACGGCACGGAGGGGTCTCGTGCTGTCACACGACCGCATTTGGGCGGCGATCGACGAGGTCGCCAAACGCTACAACCTCACCACGTCCGGCCTCGCCCGCCGCGCGGGCCTCGACCCGACGACCTTCAACCCCTCCAAGCGCATCGGCCCCGACGGGCGGGAGCGCTGGCCTTCGACCGAAAGCGTCTCCAAGATCCTCAAGGCGACGGGCATGTCGATCGGCGAGTTCACCGGGCTCCTCGACGGCAAGGCGGCACGCGCCGCCCGGCGCGAGCGCGAGCCGAGCTTCCGCCAGGTGCCGCTTCTCGGCCTGGCGCAAGCCGGCGCCGGCGGTTTCTTCGACGACGGCGGGTTTCCGGCCGGGCAGGGCTGGGATCAGGTCGACATCCCCGCGCCGCGCGGCGAGGGCGTCTATGCGCTCAAGGTGACCGGCGACTCGATGCTGCCGCTCTACCGGGACGGCGATACGATCATCGTCTCGCCGACCGAGCCATGCCGGAAGGGCGACCGGGTGGTGGTGAAGACCCGTGACGGCGAGGTGATGGCCAAGGTGCTCCAGAAGAAGACGCCGAAGTCGGTCGAGCTGGCCTCGCTCAATTCGGACCACCCGCACCGGACGATTCCGATGGCGGACATCGAATGGATCGCGCGGATCATCTGGGCGAGCCAGTGACGCATCCGCGGGGGCGGCGGTCGCTTGCCGCCGCCGGCCTCGCCGTGCTGGTCGCGGCGGCTGCTCCTGTCGAAGCGCAGGAGGAGGAACCGGCGCTCGAGATCGTGCCGCGCGCCACCCGCGACGTGACCCCACCGGGCGTCACGCCGGGGCCGGAGGTGGATGGGCCGCTTCTCCGGGAGCCCCTGCCCCCGCCTCCGCCGGAGCCGGCCAAGTGGCGGCGCTTCTTCCTCCCCGCAACGACCGACGCCGCGACCTTCCATGCCAACCGCCTCACCATCCGCGTCTCCGGGGTCGACCCGGTTCCGGTCGACAAGGTCTGCCGCTGGGCGAACGGCGAGGAATGGCCGTGTGGGCGGACCGCGCTCTACTCGCTCCGCATGTTCCTGCGCGGGCGGGCGATCGAGTGCTACTTCCCGCCGCCCGGGGAAGCGGTCGAGGTGATCGCGCCCTGCCGGGTGGGACAGACCGACCTCGGCCAGTGGCTCCTCCGCCAGGGCTGGGCCACGCCCAACGACTTCGCCACCGATGAGTACCGGACCGCGGCGCTTCAGGGCCGCTGCGATCGGCTCGGCATATGGCGCGGCGCCGCCGCCGACGGAACGTGTCCGGCGAGGGAAGACCGAGGGAACGGCCCGTAGGCCCGATTATCGGCGAGAATTTGCGCGACGTTCGCGGGACGTCCGCAAGGGCGACAACCGCCGATCAGCCTGGCCAGAGGGGATCCCAAGCGGCGGGCCTCATGCCACCAGCTCGCCGGCGAGCGCCCGCCGGATCAGCGCCCGTGTCTCTGGAATTCCGTAGATCGCGACGAAGGAGCCGAAGCGAGGACCGCGCTCCATGCCGAGGAGCACCTGGTAGAGCACCTCGAACCAGATGAGCGCCACGCCGGGGCGGCCGTCCGGGCCGGCCTTGCCCTTGTCCTGGAAGCGCTCGAAGGAACGGCCGACCTCGTAGACGGCGTTCTGGATGACGGCGGCATCGGTTTCGCCCTTCGCCTCCAGGGCGGCGAGGGCCCGGTCGAGGGCGGCAAGCGCATCCCGCTCGACCGCGTCGGGATGGCGGAACACCTTCTTCGGCGCGACGAAGTCGTCGTAATAGCGGACCGCGTAGCCGACCAGCTCGTCAAGCTTCGGGTGGCTCTGCGGCGTGACGCCCGGCACGTGGCGGAGGATGAAGCCCCACATGACGGCCTTGTCCTGGGCATTCGATGCGGCGGCGAGGTTGAGGAGCATGGCGAAGGCGATCGGCATGTCGACCGACGGCGGATCGCCGGCATGGATGTGCCACACCGGGTTGCCGAGCTTCTGGTCCTCGGGTTGTCCGGGATAGGCGGCGAGGAACGAGAAATACTCGTCGACCGCACGCGGGATGACATCGAAATAGAGCCGCTTCGCCGCCCTGGGCTTCTGGTACATGAACAGCGACAGGCTCTCGGGCGAGGCGTAGGTGAGCCACTCGTCGATGGTGAGGCCGTTCCCCTTCGACTTGGAGATCTTCTGACCGTGCTCGTCGAGGAAGAGTTCGTAGTTGAAGCCTTCCGGAGGTTCCCCGCCGAGCGCCGTGCAGATGCGGCTCGAGAGCCGGACCGAGTCGATCAGGTCCTTGCCCGACATCTCGTAGTCGACGCCGAGGGCCGCCCAGCGGAGCGCCCAGTCGGCCTTCCACTGGCACTTGACACTTCCGCCGGTCACCGCCTGCTCGACCAGCTTTCCCGAGTCGGGATCGCGGTAGACAATCGTGCCGGCGTCGACCTTGCGTTCGAGAATGGCCACCTGAAGCACGGCGCCAGTGGTCGGGCTGATCGGCAGGAACGGGGAGTAGGTCTCGCGGCGCTCGTCGCCGAGGGAGGGCAGCATGATCGCCATCACCTCGTCGTAGGCTTCGAGCATCTTCAGGAGCGTCGCATCGAAACGCCCCGAGCGGTAGTAGTCGGTGGCACTGGCGAACTCGTACTCGAAGCCGAATTGATCAAGGAAGCGGCGCAGCCGGGCGTTGTTGTGGGCCCCGAAGCTCGGGTACTCCCCGAACGGATCAGGGACCGACGTGAGCGGCTGGTTGAGGTACTGCCGCATCATCTCCTTGTTGGGCACATTGTCGGGCACCTTGCGAAGCCCATCCATGTCGTCGGAGAAGCAGAGGAGCCGCGTCGGGATCGCGTCCCCCGTGAGCACTCGGAAAGCGGTCCGCACCATCGTCGTCCGCGCCACTTCCCCGAATGTCCCGATATGGGGCAGACCCGACGGGCCGTAACCGGTCTCGAACAGGACGCCGCGCTCGGGATTGTCTCGCTTTTCGAGCCGCGCCACGATCTTCCGCGCCTCCTCGAAGGGCCATGCCTTGGACCGCTCCGCGGCCTCACGGAGGGCAGGCGTGATGTCAATCCGGGGAAGGGGTGCGGCTGTCATCTTGTCGTCACGGTCGATAAAAGCGGCCGGACCCTAGGAAGACGCGCGGGGCGCGTCAACGCCGGTGCTTGCCTTGGCGGTGACGGTAAGCCATAGGTGGCGGCATGCCAGGCAGAGGCGCGAACATGAACATGACGATGAAGACCGTCCCCGAACACGATGCCCTGATCTACGCCATGGTGACCCTGTCGGCCGCCGACCGCACCATGACCGACCGCGAGTTGAAGAAGATCGGCGACATCGTGCAGACTCTGCCCGTCTTTGCTGAATTCGACCGAAGCCGCCTCGTCGCAGCGGCGGAGGCCTGCGGCGCCGTCCTTCAGGCCGACGACGGTCTCGACCGGATCCTCGACATCATTGCCACCTCGCTCGCGCCACGGCTCCACGAAACTGCCTATGCCCTAGCCGTCGAAGTGGCGGCGGCGGATCTCCATGTCGAGCAGGAGGAACTCCGTTTCCTGCAAATGCTCCGGGACCGGCTCGAACTCGACAAGCTCGTCGTCGCGGCGATCGAGCGAAGTGCGCGGGTCCGCTACCGGAAACTGTAACATCCGGTCTTTCGATCAGAAGAACCCGACCGGGAAATAGCGCAGGTAGAGCTCGGCAAAGACGCCCTTTTCGTAAAGGGCGGCGAGAGCGGCGTTGAGCGCCTGCTTGAGCTCGTTCTTTCCGCGTGGAATGGCGATCGCGAGGCCCTCGCCGAAAAAGCGCGATTCGAGATACGGCCCGCCGGTGAAGACGCAACAGTTCTCGGCCGCCTCGCTCTGCAACCAGAAGGACAGCTGCATCCCATCGCCGAAGTGGGCGTCGGCCTCGCCCGACTTGACCGCCTCGCGCGCCGCCTCGGGCGTCGGGTACAGCTTACGGCCGACTTCCGGAAAGAAGGCCGCGAGATACGCCTCGTGGGCCGTGCGGGCAACCACGGCCAGCGTCTTGCCCTTCAATCCCTCCGGCGAGAGCTCTATCGGCGCAGCGTCGCGACGCACGACAAAGCGCCCGGGCCAGCGCATATAGACATCCGAGAAGTCGAGCTCCTCGCGCGCCGCCGTGGTGATCGCAAGGCCGGCGATGATCGCGTCGGCACTGCCCTGCCGGATGGCATTGAGAGTGTCGTCCCACTCGCGAGACTGGATGGTGCAGCGGATCGCGAGCTCGTCGCAAATGGCGCGCGCGAGATCGACGTTGAAGCCTGTGAGCCGGCCGTCGCTGTTCAGGAAATTGAACGGCGGAAAGTCATCGGTCGTGACGAAACGGATGGCCGGGACCGATCCCGCAGGCGGGCGCTCGACGCGACGTTTGGGATCCCAGAAACTCGGAATGTCGGGCCGGCTCGCTTGCGCGCTGGCCACTGCGATCGGTCCCGATGGCGGTTCCATACTAACGATCGCCAGTAGGGCAGCTACAGCAATCTTAAAGATCATCAGTGGCATACTACACGTATAAGTAGACCTACTCGTCTTTTTGCGTGTAGAGAATCGTTTTTTCTCTTCCCGC
>DASSPO010000261.1:0-3109 GCA_035699585.1 Bauldia sp. | reverse complement strand
TTCGACCAGTTGAAATCCCGCACGCGCGGCTACGCGTCGCTCGACTACGACCTCATCGGCACGCGCCCTGGCGACCTGGTGAAGATGTCCATCCTGGTGAACGGCGAGCCGGTCGACGCGCTCTCCGTCCTGGTCCATCGGTCGAACGCCGAGCGGCGCGGCCGGGCGATGTGCGAGAAGCTGAAGGAACTGATCCCGCCGCACATGTTCCAGATCCCGATCCAGGCGGCGATCGGGGGGCGGATCATCGCGCGCGAGACGATACGCGCCCTGCGGAAGGACGTGCTCGCCAAGTGCTACGGCGGCGACGTGACACGCAAGCGCAAGCTCCTCGAGAAGCAGAAGGAGGGCAAGAAGCGGATGCGCCAGTTCGGCAAGGTCGAGATCCCGCAGGAAGCCTTCATCGCGGCTTTGAAGATGGAGGACTGATGGACCGTAGCCTCACCGGCGGTCAGGTCGCGCTTGTCACGCGGGCCTTGGCTCTGCTGGCGCCCAAGGGTGATGACGTTCTCGGTGCCGCGCGTCTCGCGGTTCCGACAGTCCGAGCGGCCTCCGCCACCTCCTTCGGAATTCTGAACCGCTTCCGGTAATCGCCGGGCGACATGCCGGTGAGACGACGGAAGAGGCGGCGGAACGAAGCGGCATCCTCATAGCCGACTTCGCGACCGATCGCGTCGACGGGCGCAGCGTCCGTCTCAAGCATGTGCTTTGCCTCCTCGATGCGCAGCGCCTGAACATAGGCGAGCGGCGGATAGCCGGTGGCCGCCTTGAAGCGGCGGTCGAAAGTGCGCTTGGGCAGGCCGGACATGCGCGCCGCCTCGGCGATGACGTCCGCACGCTGGTAATGCTCCGCGAGCCAACTCTGGCACTTGAGGACAACGGCGTCGCCGTGAATGACATTGACGGACATCGAGGCGTAGGGGAGCTGTCCGTCGCGGTGCCACTGGTAGAGGAAGAACCTGGAAATGCGGATCGCTTCCTCGCCTCCCCCGTAGCGAGCAATGAGGAGCAGCGCGAGGTCCTGCCATGACGAGGCCCCCCCACAGGACATGATTCTGTGCCCGTCGCCGGTTTGGACCAGGATGCGGTCCTCACGCAGCCGGACATCGGGGAACGCTTGCCGGAACACGGGCACATGGCTCCAGTGCGTCGTCGTCTCGCGGCCGGAGAGGAGTCCCGCCGCCGCCAGCACTAGGGAGCCGCCGCAGGCTGAGCACATCAGGGCGCCCTTTTCGTACATTTTCGTGATCCAGGCGATGAGCCGGCGGTCGAGAGCGTGAAGCTCGTCCGGCGTCGCGACAATCGGGTTTGGCACGAACACGATGTCAGTCTGTTCGATGTCGTCGATGGAATCCTGAGGGACGATGGTGACGCCGGTGATCAACTCCATCGGCCCGCGCTCGGCGGCAACGATGCGCGGCTCAAAGAGCGGTTCCCCCCCGAGAAATCGCTCCCTGGTCACGCTCGGCTGAACGATCGGCTTCCCGGGCGGAACCTTGAAAGACCTCCCCGCCGCCCAGAGCGTGTCGAAAACGCCGTAGATGATCGAAGGGTCGCACTCCCGGAAGACCACGATGCTGACGTGCTTCGGCTGGGAAGGTTCGATAAGGCCGACTGGCTCGTTTCGCACGGTTGTGGCCATTCTGCCTCTCCCGTAGCCCCTCCGTCACATCTATCTCCTCGCCCCGGACGTGCCAAGGGCACGCAAATCATTCACGGAACATCAAGCCATGAACCTCGATATGACAAAGCTCGAGCCGCTGCTCGGGACCCTCGTGAACGAGCTGGGCGCTGCTGCCAACGCTTCGCTGGTGCTTACGGGCGAGAAGCTCGGCCTGTGGCGCGCCCTTGCGGACAGTGAGCCGCTCAATTCGGAAGAGCTCGCGAAGAAGACCGGCACCCACGAACGCTACGTGCGCGAGTGGCTCGCATCGCAGGCGGCTTCCGGCTTCGTCACGTATGACGATGGGACCGGCAAGTTCAGCCTTACGCCCGAGCAGGCAGCGGTCTTCGCAGACGAGGACGGCGTGTTCATCATGACCGGCGGCTTCCATTCGCTGGCCGCGGTTTTCGCCGACGAGCCCAAGCTTGAGGCCGCGTTCAAGACCGGCAGCGGGATCGGATGGGGCCAGCACTGCAACTGCCTGTTTTGCGGCGTCGAGCGCTTCTTCAGGCCGGGCTACAAGGCCAATCTCGTCGGCTCCTGGCTTCCGGCACTCGACGGCGTGGTCGCGAAACTCGAGCGCGGCGCGAAAGTGGCCGACGTCGGCTGCGGCCATGGCGCCTCAACCTTGCTCATGGCGGAGGCCTTCCCCAAATCGGAGTTCGTCGGAATCGACTTCCACCGGGAATCGATCGAGCACGCCCGCGAGCACGCGAACGCGCTTAGCAATGTCCGATTCGAAGTCGGCCGCGCGCAGGACTTCAAGGGAACGGGCTTCGATCTCGTCGCCATGTTCGATGCCCTCCACGACATGGGCGACCCGGTCGGCGCAGCTGCCCATGCACGGGAGGTGTTGAAGCCAGACGGCACCTTAATGCTGGTCGAGCCAATGGCCGGCGACAGCCTCAAGGACAACCTCAATCCGGTGGGGCGCGTCTTCTACGCCTTCTCGACGGCGGTCTGCGTTCCTTCTTCACTCGGACAGGAGGTCGGGACAGCCCTCGGTGCGCAGGCCGGGGAAAGTCGGCTTGCCGAGGTGGTGAGGAAGGGCGGGTTCACCCGCTTCCGCCGGGCAACCGAGACGCCGTTCAACATGGTCCTCGAAGCACGGCCCTGATCTGCGGGTGAGGTGCGGCGAGTATGCGCTCGCCGCCCTTACTTTCACAGACGTCGTGATGCCGCCGGCATGGCTATGCAAACGCCGCCGGCGACGAACCACTCGGCGGGCTGCGGATCGACTTCCGAATCTTCAAAGGTAGAATTCGGCGGCCAGTGACGGGTTTGTGCGAGCGAGCAATGGCTTCGTGTGCACCGGGCCATGGGACCTTATGGTGCCGACCTAGGCTCTAAGAAACGGGAGCGTTCAAAACTCGCGGTCAATCAAGCGGTCCAAGGAAATTTTGCCGCCGCCGCGGATCGCAATGTAGAGAAGTACGATCGTCCACA
>DASSPO010000260.1:0-5317 GCA_035699585.1 Bauldia sp. | reverse complement strand
CAGATCATGTTGGGCATCTGTCCGGTCTGCGGCACGGCTTCGGCGTGGGCGAGGCCGACTCCCTGGAAGAGGCCGAGCAGACCGAACTCGGATTCGATGCCGAGATCGTCGAGCACGTCGTCTTCGGGAAAGTCGGCCACCCTTATCTGCACGGTGCCGGTCAGTCTTCGCAGTTCCTCCGGGAGGGCGTCGAACGCCGCCCGGCCGATCGCCTCGATGTCGTCGAGGGAGGGCGCCTCCGCCAAGGCCCAGTCGCGCTGCCGGTCGAGGTGATTCATCGCGGGACGTAGGTAAAGAGGAGGTAGAGAGCAAGCAGGAACAGGGCCGCGAAGCCGAGCGCGCGGCCTGTGCGTTTCGCCCAGGTTTCAAGACGGTCCGGCGGCTCCCGGCCGCCGTCCCGGTGGTGGTCGCTCATGGCGTGACCGGACTGGCCGTCGCCACCGTGGCGTTGGTACGGAGGAGCTTGTCGCGAAGTCCGTGGCGGAAGGCAAGCTCCAGGGCCTGGCCGATCTCCCCCCGCTTGTTGAGCGTCGCCGCCACGAAGTCGCGCTCGAAGGCGAGGTACCGGACCGGCGAGCGGACCGTCGCTGTCGCGCTGGCGGGGCTGTTGGTGGATACGCTGATCTCGCCGATGAAGCTGCCCGGCCCGCAATGGCCGACATTGCGGCCGGCAACCTCGATATCGAGGTCCCCCGATACGATGAAGGCGAGATCGGGGGCGAGCTCGCCCTCTCGGGTGAGCGTCGTCCCGGGCTCGGCCGTCAACCAACGCCCGGCACGGATCAGCCTATGGGCATCGGCAGGCTCGAGCGTCGGGATGGCTATCTCGTAGAAGGCGCGTTCATCGGGCGTGAAGCGCGCCATCCGGTTGCGGTAGGCGATGTAGGCGATCTGGACGACGTTGGTTAGGACGAACATCGATTCCCAGAAGGTACCGACGGGATCGGACAGCCAGACGCCGTAGTAGAGCGCCTGAAGCACTCCGGCGCCGATGGCAATGATGCGGAGCCACAGCATCTTCGTCATCAGCATCGACAGGATGAGGAGAATGTAGCCGGCGTGACCGACCAGCGCCCCGGTCGAGAGGGCGGAATCAAGATCGAGATGCATAGGGGCGGCGCACCATCAGGTTGGGAACGAACCGGGGACCGAGCAAAAGGCGGGCCGCGTCACTTGCGCGCCAAGGCGACCGTATAGGTTAGCCAGCCGCCGCCCTTCGCGAGCCGTTCGGCCAAGCGTCGCGCGGCCACGGGCTTCTCAGGGACCATCCAGCGTATCTGCATCCAGCCGCGCCGCTCACCTTCCTCGGCAAGCGCATTGATAAGAGCCTGGCCGATCTTACGGCCGCGCGCATCCTGAATGACGAAAAGGTCGTCGAGCTGCCCGGTCCGCATCCCGGTCATGGTGTCAGGCAGGTCGAAGAACACCGCATAGCCGACGAGGCGGCCATCGAACCGCGCCCCGATGATCTCGGCGGTCCGGTCCCTAAGGAGAAGCTCGGCGTAGTACTGGTCCGGCTCCCGCGGCGCGCCCCGTTTGCGGTCCTGAACGCTCGCGGCAAGCAGCGGCGCCAGCTCATGCGCGTCCGAGAGCGAGAGGGTGGAAACCACGACTTCGGCCATGATCGGCAAGGTCCACGCTGCCGGCCTACCGGTCAAGTCTGATCGCAACCTCCGGAACGGAGAGGGAACACCTGCCGCAATTGCCGCGACCGAACGTCGCGAAAATGCCCAAATAAGATCACGACGCGGCCCTTACGGAGCCGCTTTCCTGAACTTATATGTCGCAATGCAAGGAAGCGTGAGGCGTTAAGGGAACGACTGTGGTGTGACGGCGTTCACTGCAGGCGACGCAAGAAACCGGCAGAGTGTCTCTTAGACAAGGGCGAGAAAAGCCCGCGACAGGGGTCAAGGCGATGAGCATCAGGTTTCCGGTCGAACTGGCTGCTGCGGCGGAATACGCCGAAAGCGCCGTCGATGTGGTCCCGGCGCCGGCAGTGCCTGCAATTCGGTTCGCCGATGCGACGTTCGACCTCGGCCTCGCTGGCGAGCCCATCCGGATCGCTCTCGGTCCCGGTTTCAACGCCGGTCCGACGCGGAAGCTGATCCCGGGTCAGACGTACCACTGAGGGTTTTGGAAAGAGATCACTGAGCGGCTTTATCCCCCACCCCGACCTCCAAAGCTGCCAGTTGAGAGAACGGCCCGGTGCGCCCCCACCGGGCCGTTCGCCTTTTCGGGCCTCGCCGACAGCCGCGTGCCGCGCGTCAAGCTCGGCAATTCTGAACGGCAGATAAACGTCGGCTCCAGCACCGGTTCAGGCGGACAGGGCTAGGATCTTCTCCTACGATTTTGGGGAGCCAGTCATGTTCCAGATGATCCTTTCCGCCGCCGGCCTGGTCCGCAGCACCTACGTCAAGCCCACGCTCATCCGCATCCCCGTCCGCCGCGCGCGCTGGCGGGGCCGCGATGGGCGCTGGCAGTGGCAGGCGGTTTGAGCCCTGCCTAAGGGCCCGCTACCCCCCACTCCCGCACATCGACAAAGCGGCCGGCGATCGCCGCTGCCGCGGCCATGGCCGGAGAGACGAGGTGGGTGCGGCCCTTGAAGCCCTGGCGGCCCTCGAAATTGCGGTTCGAGGTCGAGGCGCAGCGCTCGCCGGGACGGAGACGGTCCTCGTTCATCGCCAGGCACATCGAACAGCCCGGTTCGCGCCACTCGAAGCCGGCGGACAGGAAGATCTTGTCGAGGCCCTCCGCCTCTGCCTGCTCCTTCACCAGTCCCGAACCGGGGACGACCATGGCGTTGACGCCCTCGTGAACCTTCTTGCCCGCGACGATCCTAGCCGCGGCGCGAAGATCCTCGATGCGGCCGTTGGTGCATGATCCGAGGAAGACGCGCTCGATCGTGATGTCCTTGATCCTCGTGCCCGGCTCGAGGCCCATATAGGCGAGCGCCCGCTCGACCGCGCGACGGCGGTCGGGGTCGGCGATCTCGTTGGGGTCGGGCACCTTGCCGTCGATGGTGGTGACGTTCTCCGGGCTCGTTCCCCAGGTGACCAGCGGCGGGAGCTGAGAGGCGTCGAGCCTCACCTCGCGATCGAACTCCGCCCCTTCATCGGAGCGCAGCGTCTCCCAATACTTCATGGCCATGTCCCAGGCCTCGCCCTTCGGCGCCTTGGGACGGCCCTTGATATAGGCGAAGGTGGTCTCGTCGGGGGCGATCAGACCGGCGCGTGCGCCGCCCTCGATCGACATGTTGCAGACCGTCATCCGGCCTTCCATGGAGAGGCCGCGGATGGCTTCGCCGGCATACTCCATCACGTGGCCGGTGCCGCCGGCAGTGCCGATCTTGCCGATGATGGCAAGGATGATGTCCTTGGCGGTCACGCCCGGCGGCGGGGTGCCGTCGACGGTGATCCGCATGTTCTTGGCCTTTTTCTGGATCAAGGTCTGCGTGGCGAGCACATGCTCGACCTCGGAGGTGCCGATGCCGTGGGCGAGCGCCCCGAAGGCTCCGTGGGTCGAGGTGTGGCTGTCGCCGCAGACGATGGTCATGCCGGGGAGGGTGAAGCCCTGCTCCGGCCCGATGATGTGGACGATCCCCTGCCGGTGGTCGAGTTCGTTGTAGTATTCGACCCCGAACTCGGCCGCGTTTTTCGCCAGCGCAGCCACCTGGATCGCGGATTCCTGGTTGGCGATTCCCTTGCTGCGGTCGGTGGTCGGCACGTTGTGGTCGACCACGGCAAGCGTCTTCTGCGGTGCGCGCACCTTGCGCCCGGCTATCCGCAGCCCCTCGAAGGCCTGGGGGCTGGTAACCTCGTGGACGAGGTGGCGGTCGATATAAAGAAGCGTCGTGCCGTCTTCGGCTTCGTGGACGACATGGTCGTCCCAGATCTTGTCATACAGGGTCTTCGGCTTGCTCATCGTTCTGATTCCAAAGAGGAAAAGAGGGCCATTGGGATCCCGGCGGGGCCGGACAGGACAAAAGTGCCGGCATCCTCGCCGGCGTCAGCCGCGGTTAAGGCCGTCGATCGCCATGTGCCGGGCGAGGAAGCGCCACGGCAGCCGCGCCCGATCGTCGAGCACGACACAAGCCGCCCGAAGCGGTGAATGGAAGAAGCCTCGCATGCCGCCTAGATAGCAACCGCCGCCCTATGAGACAACGGCCACACGGGCGAGGTTTTGGCTTGCCGGCTTCCGTCAACTCTTTGCCTTCAAGCTGCCCAAGCCGGAGGGAATGGGAATGAAATCGCACATTTCTGCACTGCTCTTGCTGTTGTCGGCCTCCGCCGCAAGTGCGGAACAATTGCCCGAGGGCTTCGTCTGGCTCCGGCAAGTCGACCCGACCATCGAGCAGGACATCCGCTACTACGGCCGACATAACTTCATCGGCAGGCCGATCGCCGGTTACGAGGCGCCGGAATGCATCCTGACGCGCGAGGCGGCGGAAGCGCTTGCCGCCGTACAGGCCGAACTGGTCCGGTCGGGGCTGTCGCTGAAGGTTTACGATTGCTACCGGCCGCAGCGCGCCGTGGACGAATTCGTCGCCTGGGCCGCGGACGGGGCCGACCAGGCGACCAAGGCGGAATTCTACCCGCGGGTCGACAAGGCCCTTTTCTTCGATCTCGGCTATGTCGCCAGAAAATCGGGCCATACCCGCGGCAGCACCGTCGACCTCACCATCGTGCGGTTGGGTCACGCAGTCGAGCCGCCCTATCGGGCCGGCGAGCCCCTCTCCGATTGCGCCCTGCCCATGGCCGAGCGATTCCCTGATGCCAGCCTCGACTTCGGCACCGGCTTCGATTGCATGGACGAGAAATCCCATCACGGCCGGACCGACATTCCATCCGTGGCGCAGACGAACCGCCTGATGCTGAAGGACCTGATGGAGCGCCACGGCTTTGCGGCCTATCCCGAGGAGTGGTGGCACTACACGCTCCAGGACGAACCCTTTCCGGACACCTATTTCGACTTCCCGGTGGTCTCGGCGCAGGCGTCGGAATGACGACTCCGAACAGAACAATTGCTCCGCACCGCGTTCCGCGGCACCCCGGACGACGATGGCGTTGCTTCCTCGCGGCCGAGACTCCCCTACTTCCGCTCCGCGACGAGATGCCAGTGCCATGAGTCCGACGCCTGGTGCTGCCGGTCGCGGAGGCTGAGCAACTCGAAGCCGTTATAGAGCGCGACCAGCCCGGCGGCATCGCAGTAGAAATGGGGGTGGGCCTTGTCTTCCTCGTCCATGTCATGGCCGGGCTCGCGGACGAAGGTGTCCGGGGCGACTTCGGTGCCGATGCCGAACCCGGCGTTCCGCTTGGAC
>DASSPO010000259.1:0-7056 GCA_035699585.1 Bauldia sp. | reverse complement strand
TCGTCCCCGGCCGGCATTTCCCCGGCCGGGGATTTCTTTTAGGCTGGCCGCACAAGGGTCCCAGCGAGGGTCGGAGAGGAAACCAACATGGGTAGGGTTGCTGTCGTAACCGGCGGTACACGGGGCATCGGGCACGCGATCTCGATCGCGCTCAAGAACAAGGGCTGCCGGGTGGCCGCCACCTACAAGTGGGACGTCGCCGATCCGGCCGCGTCCGCCGAGGGCGTCAAGCGCGTGGAGGCGGACCTCGGGCCGGTGGACGTGCTCGTCAACAATGCCGGCATCACCCGGGACGGCATGTTCCACAAGATGACCTTCGACCAATGGTCGGCGGTGCTGCGCACCAACCTCGATTCGATGTTCGCCATGACCCGGCCGGTGATCGAGGGGATGCGCGAGCGGGGCTCGGGGCGGATCATCAACATCTCGTCGATCAACGGCCAGAAGGGCCAGATGGGGCAGGTCAACTATTCCGCCGCGAAGGCGGGGGTGATCGGTTTCACCAAGGCGCTCGCATTGGAGAACGCGAGAAAGGGCGTGGCCGTGAACTGCATCTGCCCGGGCTATATCGACACCGAGATGGTGCAGGCGGTGCCGGAGAAGGTGCTCGAGGGGATCATCGCCCAGATTCCGGCCGGCCGGCTGGGCAAGGCGGAGGAGATCGCATCGCTCGTCGCCTGGCTCGCCTCGGACGAGGCCGCCTTCATGACGGGCGCGGTGCTCACCATCAACGGCGGGCAGTATATCGCCAACGGCTAGGCGGGGCCCAAAGCCCCCCGCCGCCACGCAAGGCGGCGCGATCAAGAGAGCTGCTATCGCGGCAGGACCGTCTCGCCCATCAGGTATTCGTCGATAGCGCGGGCGCACTGGCGGCCTTCGCGGATCGCCCACACGACGAGGCTCTGGCCGCGGCGCATGTCGCCGCAGGCGAAGACCTTCTCGTTGTTCGACTGATACCGGCGCGTATCGGCGAGCACGTTGCCGCGCTGGTCGAGCGCGAGCCCGAGATCCTTGATCATGCCGTCGGTGACGGGGCCGAGAAAGCCCATGGCGAGCAGAACGAGGTCGGCCTTGAGCGTGAACTCGCTGCCCTCGACCGGCTTCATCCTCTCGTCGACGCGGATGCAGTGGAGGTGGGTGACGTGCCCATCCTTGCCGGTGAATTCTCTCGTCATCACCGAAAAATCACGCTCCGCCCCTTCCTCGTGGCTCGACGAGGTGCGGAGCTTGAGCGGCCAGTCGGGCCAGGTGAGCGCCTTGTTCTCCCTCAGCGGCGGCTTCGGCATGATCTCGAGCTGCGTCACCGACAGCGCGCCCTGGCGGATCGAGGTGCCGATGCAGTCGGAGCCGGTGTCGCCGCCGCCGATGACGATGACGTGCTTGCCGCCGGCGAGGATCGGCCGAACATTGCCGAGCGGCTCGTCGCTCACCCGCCGGTTCTGCTGGGGCAGGAAGTCCATGGCGAAGTGGATGCCGTCGAGGTCGCGGCCCGGAATCGGCAGGTCGCGCGGCTTTTCGGCGCCGCCGGCAAGCGCGACGGCGTCGTGACGCTCGAGCAGCTCCGAGATCGGCAGCTCGATGCCGACATGGACGTTGCAGTGGAAGACGACGCCTTCCGCTTCCATCTGGGCAACGCGGCGCTCGACGTGGAGCTTCTCCATCTTGAAGTCGGGAATGCCGTAGCGGAGCAGACCACCCGGGAAGGCGTTCTTCTCGTAGACGTGGACCTCGTGTCCCGCCCGGCGGAGCTGCTGGGCGCAGGCGAGACCGGCCGGCCCCGAGCCGATCACCGCGACGCTCTTCCCCGTCGTCCTCGACGGCGGCTCGGGCCTGACCCAGCCCATCTGGAAGCCGCGGTCGATGATCGCGCATTCGATGGTCTTGATGGTGACCGGGCTGTCGATGATGTTGAGCGTGCACGACGCCTCGCAGGGCGCCGGGCAGACCCGGCCGGTGAACTCGGGGAAATTGTTGGTGGAATGGAGGTTCCTGAGCGCCTCCTGCCAGTCGCCATTGTAGACGAGGTCGTTCCAGTCCGGGATCTGGTTGTTGACCGGGCAGCCGTTGTGACAATAGGGGATGCCGCAATCCATGCAGCGCGCCGCCTGGTCGCGGGTCGCCTCCTCCGACAGAGGAATGACGAACTCGCGGTAATTGCGGACGCGGTCGGCCGCCGGCAGGTAGCGCCGGTCGCGACGATCGATCTCGAGAAAACCCGTAACCTTACCCACGTCAGTCTTCTTTCATCCAAGGCAAATGCGACCGCGGCCGTGAAGCCGGTGGATCATCGTCCGGCTCCCCCGAGCCATCTCACTCCGCGGCATGAAGCTGCGCTTCCTCACGCTGCTGCTGCCGCTCGAGCTCCCTGAGCGCGCGGCGGTACTCGACGGGCATCACCTTCCGGAATTTCGGCAGGTAGTCGTGCCAGTTGTCGAGGATCTCCCTGGCGCGCATCGAGTTGGTGAAGCGGGCGTGGTTGGCGACGAGCTGGTGCAGGCGCTCCGCGTCGTGCCGGCTCATGTCCGCCATCACGTCGATCAGGCCCTTGTACTCGATGTCGCCGCCGTGGTGGTGCAGCTTCTCGAGGAGGTCATCCTCCTCGGTGACCGGCTCGAGCTCGACCATGGAGAGATTGCAGCGCGAGGCGAAGCTGTCGTCCTCGTCGAGCACGTAGGCGATGCCGCCCGACATGCCGGCCGCGAAGTTGCGCCCGGTCTTGCCGAGGACGACGACCACGCCGCCGGTCATGTACTCGCAGCAATGATCGCCCGCGCCCTCGACGACGACCACCGCGCCGGAGTTGCGGACGGCGAAGCGCTCGCCGGCAATGCCGCGGAAATACGCCTCGCCGGCGATCGCGCCGTAAAGCGCGGTGTTGCCGACGATGATCGACTCCTCGGGAACGATCCCGGCATCCTCCGGCGGGCGGACGACGATGCGGCCGCCGGACAGGCCCTTGCCGACATAGTCGTTGGCCTCGCCGATCAGTTCCAGCGAGACGCCGGCGGCGAGCCATGCGCCGAAGCTCTGCCCGCCGGTGCCGCGCAGCGTGATGGCGATGGTGTCCTCCGGGAGACCCTGATGGCCGTAGCGCTTCGCCACCTCGCCGGAGAGCATAGCGCCGGCGGTGCGGTCGGTGTTCCTGATCGTGCCCTCGATCCTGACCGGAGTCCGGTGCTCGAGCGCCGGCATCGCCCGCTCGATAAAGCCGCGGTCGAGCACGTCATGGATCGGGTGGTTCTGCTTCTCGCTGTTCCAGATGGCGATGCCTTGCGGGGCCGCCGGCTTGTGGAACAGGCGGGAGAAATCGAGACCCTTCGCCTTCCAGTGCTCGACCACCTTGGTCTTGTCGAGCATCTGCATCTGCCCGATCATCTCGTTGAAGCTGCGGTAGCCGAGGGACGCCATGATCTCACGCACTTCTTCGGCGACGAAGAAGAGGTAGTTGATCACGTGCTCGGGGGTGCCGGTGAAACGCTTGCGCAGCACCGGATCCTGGGTGGCCACGCCGACCGGGCAGGTATTGAGGTGGCACTTCCGCATCATGATGCAGCCGGCAGCGATCAGCGGCGCGGTCGCCATGCCGAACTCGTCGGCGCCGAGCAGCGCACCCACCACCACGTCGCGACCGGTGCGGATGCCGCCGTCGACCTGGACGGCGATACGGCCGCGAAGCCCCTCGCGCACCAGCGTCTGGTGCGTCTCGGAGAGGCCGATCTCCCACGGACTGCCGGCATGCTTGATCGAGGTCAGCGGCGAGGCCCCGGTGCCGCCCTCGTAGCCGGCGATGGTGACGTGGTCGGCGCGCGCCTTCGACACGCCGGCGGCAACCGTGCCGACGCCAACCTCGGACACGAGCTTCACCGAGATCAGCGAGTGCGGCGCGACGTTCTTGAGATCGAAGATGAGCTGCGCCAGGTCCTCGATCGAGTAGATGTCGTGGTGCGGCGGCGGCGAGATGAGGCCGACGCCGGGCGTCGAGTGGCGGACCTTGGCGATGACGGCGTCGACCTTGTGGCCGGGCAACTGGCCGCCCTCGCCGGGCTTCGCACCCTGCGCCATCTTGATCTGGATCATGTCGGAGTTGACCAGATACTCCGCGGTCACGCCGAAGCGGCCGGAAGCGATCTGCTTGATCGCCGAGCGCATCGAATCGCCGTTGGGGAGCGGCTTGAAGCGATCCGACTCCTCTCCGCCCTCACCGGTGTTCGACTTGCCGCCGACCCGGTTCATGGCGATCGCGAGCGTGGTATGGGCCTCGCGGCTGATCGAACCGAAGGACATCGCGCCGGTTGAGAAGCGGCGGACGATGTTCGCCGCCGGCTCGACTTCCTCGATCGGCACCGGCGCACGCCCGTCCTCTTCCGCCGTCTTCAGCCGGAAAAGGGAGCGGATGGTGAGGTACTTGTCCTCGGTCTCGTTCACCAGCCGCGCGAATTCGCGGTACTTGTCTCTCGCGTTGCCGCGGACGGCATGCTGGAGCGCCGCGACCGTGTCGGGACGCCAGACATGCGCCTCGCCGCGGAAACGGAAAGCGTAGTCGCCGCCGACGGCCAATGCCGTCCGCAGGACCGGGGAGTCGCCGAAGGCGTCGCGGTGACGGCGAAGCGTCTCCTCCGCGATCTCCTCGAGGCCAACGCCCTCGATGGTGGTGGCGGTGCCGGTGAAGTAGCGCTTGACGAACTCGCTCGACAGGCCGACCGCGTCGAAGATCTGGGCGCCGCAATAGGACTGATAGGTCGAGATGCCCATCTTGGCGATGACCTTGAGGATGCCCTTGTCGATCGCCTTGATGTAGCGGTGGACGATCTCCTCGTCGTCGACCTCCTCCGGGAAGCCCTTCTTCATCGCCGACAGCGTCTCGAAGGCGAGGTAGGGGTTGATCGCCTCCGCTCCGTAGCCGGCGAGCACGCAGAAATGATGTACCTCGCGGGCTTCGCCGGTTTCGACGACCAGGCCGACGGAGGTGCGCAGGCCGACGCGGATCAGGTGATGGTGAACGCCGGCCACGGCAAGCAGCGCCGGAATCGGCACCCGCTCCGGCGCGACCGCGCGGTCGGACAGGATGATGATATTGATGCCGCCCTTCACCGCCGCCTCGGCGTCGGCACAGAGCTTGTCCATCGCCGCCGCCATGCCCGCGACTCCGGAGTCGTAGGCGAAGGTGGTGTCGAGCGTCTTCGACCGGAACGGGTTGTCGTCGAGGTCGCCGATCGCGCGGATCTTCTCCAGATCCTCGTTGGTGAGGATCGGCTGGCGCACCTCGAGCCGCTTCCGCCGGCCCTGGCCCTCGATGTCGAACAGGTTCGGCCGCGGCCCGATGAACGAGACGAGGCTCATCACCAACTCCTCACGGATCGAATCGATCGGCGGGTTGGTGACCTGGGCGAAGTTCTGCTTGAAGTACGTGTAGAGCAGCTTCGGCCGGTCGGAGAGGGCCGAGATCGGCGCGTCGTTGCCCATCGACCCCACCGCTTCCTGACCGGTGGTGGCCATGGGAGCGAGCAGGATCTTGAGGTCCTCCTGGGTGTAGCCGAAGGCCTGCTGGCGGTCGATCAGGCTGACCTTGCTCTCCGGCGCGCCGTTCGGCACCGGCGGCAGATCCTCGAGCACGATCTGCGAGCGCGCGAGCCAGCTCCGGTAGGGATACTTCCGGGCGAGCTCCGCCTTGATCTCGTCGTCGCCGATGATCCGGCCGGCGTCGAGATCGATGAGCAGCATTTTGCCCGGCTGGAGCCGCCACTTCTTGACGATCTTCTTCTCGTCGACGGGAAGGACGCCGGCCTCCGAGGCCATGATCACCTCGTCGTCGGCGGTCACCATGTAGCGCGCCGGACGCAGCCCGTTGCGGTCGAGCGTCGCGCCGATGTAGCGGCCGTCGGAGAAGGCCATCGCCGCCGGGCCGTCCCACGGCTCCATCAGCGCGGCGTGATACTCGTAGAAGGCGCGCCGGTCCTCGTCCATGAGCGGGTTGCCCGCCCAGGCCTCCGGAATCAGCATCATCGCCGCATGCGGCAGCGAGTAGCCGCCGCGGATCAGGAACTCGAGCGCGTTGTCGAAGCAGGCGGTGTCCGACTGGCCCTCGAAGGAGATCGGCCAGAGCTTCGAGATGTCCTCGCCAAGCAGCGGCGACGACACGCTCGCCTGCCGGGCGGCCATCCAGTTGACGTTGCCGCGGACGGTGTTGATCTCGCCGTTATGCGCCACCATGCGGTAGGGGTGCGCGAGCCGCCAGGACGGGAACGTGTTGGTCGAGAAGCGCTGATGGACGAGCGCCAGCGCCGACTCGAATCTTTCGTCGTGCAGGTCACGGTAGTAGGCACCGAGCTGCCAGGCGAGGAACATGCCCTTGTAGACGACCGTCCGGCACGACATCGAGACGATGTAGAAGTCGTTGTTGAGGCCGCCATAGGCATGGAAGACCCGCCCCGAGATGACCTTCCGGGCGATGTAGAGGCGGCGTTCGAAGGTCTCGGCGTCGAGATTTGCGCCGTCCTTGAGCCCGATGAAGACCTGGCGGTGAAAAGGCTCGGTGGACCTGATCTTGGGGTCCTGCGAGAGACAGGAATTGTCGACCGCGACATCGCGCCAGCCGAGGCAGGTGAAGCCCTCGTCCTCGAGGCCCTTCTCGACGACGCCTTCCATCTCCTTCCGAAGCGCCGCGTCCTGCGGGAAGAAGATCTGGCCGACGCCGTACTTTTGGGCCTCGGGCAGGGCGAAACCGAGCCGATCCGCCTCGGCGGCGAAAAAGCGGTGGGGAATCTGGACGAGAATGCCGGCGCCGTCGCCGACCAGCGGGTCGGCACCGACCGCGCCGCGGTGGGTGAGGTTTTCGACGATCTGCAGCCCGCTCTGGATGATGCGGTGGGATTTCTCGCGGCGAAGGTTGACGATGAAGCCGACGCCGCAGGCATCGTGCTCCCGCGCCGGGTCGTAGAGACCGGATGCCACCGGCCGGGCGGCCGTCCGGGTTGCGGAAAGGGGCAGGCCAGCGCCCGGGATCCCCGTTTCTCCCATCGTCCTTGCCATCGCTGCCGCGCCTCCGTGGCCGCACGA
>DASSPO010000258.1:0-2652 GCA_035699585.1 Bauldia sp. | reverse complement strand
GTCCAAGGCCAAGCTTCTGACCGAGGCCCACGGTCGCGTCACCTTCGAGGATGTCGCCGGCGTCGACGAGGCCAAGGAGGATCTCCAGGAGATCGTCGAGTTCCTGCGCGACCCGCAGAAGTTTCAGCGTCTCGGCGGGCGCATCCCGCGCGGCGTGCTTCTCGTCGGCCCGCCCGGCACCGGCAAGACGCTGCTCGCGCGCGCCATCGCCGGCGAGGCGAACGTCCCCTTCTTCACCATTTCCGGCTCGGACTTCGTCGAGATGTTCGTCGGCGTCGGCGCATCCCGTGTCCGTGACATGTTCGAGCAGGCGAAGAAGAACGCGCCCTGCATCATCTTCATCGACGAGATCGACGCCGTCGGCCGCCATCGCGGCGCCGGCCTCGGCGGCGGCAATGACGAGCGCGAGCAGACGCTGAACCAGCTCCTCGTCGAGATGGACGGATTCGAGTCGAATGAGGGCATCATCCTCATCGCCGCCACCAACCGCCCCGACGTGCTCGACCCGGCGCTGCTGCGTCCCGGCCGGTTCGACCGCCAGATCGTCGTGCCGAACCCGGACGTCGTCGGCCGCGAGAAGATCCTCAAGGTCCATGTCCGCAAGGTGCCGATGGCGCCCGACGTCGATCTCAAGACCATCGCCCGCGGCACGCCCGGCTTCTCCGGGGCCGACCTCATGAACCTCGTCAACGAGGCGGCGCTGCTTGCCGCGCGCCGGGGAAAACGCCTCGTCACCATGGCCGAGTTCGAGGACGCCAAGGACAAGGTGATGATGGGCGCCGAGCGCCGGACCCTGGTCATGACCGAGGACGAGAAGCGGCTCACCGCCTATCACGAGGCCGGCCACGCCGTGGTAGCGCTGCACGTGCCGGCGACCGATCCGGTGCACAAGGCGACGATCATTCCGCGCGGCCGCGCCCTCGGCATGGTCATGCAGCTCCCCGAGCGCGACAAGCTGTCGATGAGCCTCGAGCAGATGACGTCGCGGCTTGCCATCATGATGGGCGGCCGCGTCGCCGAGGAGATCATCTTCGGCAAGGACAAGGTCACCTCCGGCGCCGCCTCCGACATCGAGCAGGCGACCCGCCTCGCGCGGATGATGGTCACCCGCTGGGGTCTGTCGGACGAGCTCGGCACGGTCGCCTACGGCGAGAACCAGGAGGAGGTGTTCCTCGGTCACTCGGTGTCGCGCCAGCAGAACGTCTCCGAGGAAACGGCGCGCAAGATCGACGCCGAGATCCGGCGGCTGGTCGAGTCCGGCCTCTCCGAGGCGCAGCGCATCCTCACCGACCATCGCGACGAACTCGAGACGCTCGCCCAGGGCCTGCTCGAATACGAGACGCTTACCGGCGAGGAGATCAGGAACCTGATCGCCGGCCGCCCGCCGGTGCGCGATTCGGGCGAGGACTCGGCGTCGTCCCGCGGTTCGGCGGTGCCGGTCACGAAACCCTCCAAGCCGTCCAAGCCGTCGGGCGAGCCCGAGGGCGGGCTGGAGCCGCAGCCGCAGGCGTAAGGCCTTCTTTCAAAACCGGTTTGTTGAAAAAGCCCGGCCTTGTGCCGGGCTTTTTCACGTCGCGGGGCCGGAGCCGCGTATGGTTAATGCGTCATTAACCGTCATGGTGAACAATCCGTTTCGACGACGAGACCTCCTCGACTGAAAAGCGGCCGCCTCAACCTCCTCGGGCCGCACGGGGGTGCCGGAGCGCGGCGGCCTGCAACCGCCGCGCTTCCTATTTCCGCTTTCCCGCCCTTGCGATTGACTCCGCCCCGCCGCGGGCGTATCCCCCCGCGCGGGACACGCCTCCCCAACGAGGCGCGCCTATCTGAAAGGGTAGATCACATGACCAATCCCGCCATTCCGGCCGTGCGGCCGGCCAATCCCAATTTCTCCTCCGGACCTTGCGCCAAGCGCCCCGGCTGGTCGCTGGACGTGCTGGCAAATGCCGCGCTCGGCCGCTCGCACCGCGCCAAGATCGGCAAGCAGAAGCTCAAGGAGGCGATCGACCTCACCCGCGAGGTGCTGGAGGTCCCGGACAGCCACCTGATCGGGATCGTGCCGGCCTCCGACACCGGCGCGGTCGAGATGGCGCTCTGGTCGCTCCTCGGCGCCCGTGGGGTCGACGTCCTCGCCTGGGAGAGTTTCGGGCTCGGCTGGGTGACCGATGTCGTCAAGCAGCTCAAGCTCCCCGATGCGCGGGTCATCAAGGCCGACTACGGACGCCTCCCCGATCTCGGGCAGGTCGATTTCGGCCGCGACGTGGTCTTCACCTGGAACGGCACCACCTCGGGCGTCCGCGTCCCCGACGCCGACTGGATCCCGGCGGATCGCGAGGGCCTCACCATCTGCGACGCGACCTCGGCCGCCTTCGCCCAGGACCTCGATTTCGCCAAGCTCGACGTCGTCACCTTCTCCTGGCAGAAGGCGCTCGGCGGCGAGGCGGCGCACGGCATGATCGTGCTTTCCCCGCGTGCGGTCGAACGGCTCACCACCTACACGCCGCCCTGGCCGCTGCCGAAAATCTTTCGCCTGACCAAGAGCGGCACGTTGATCGACGGCGTCTTCGTCGGCGAGACCATCAACACGCCGTCCATGCTCTGCGTCGAGGACTATCTCGACGCGCTCCGCTGGGCGAAGGCCGCGGGCGGGCTTGC
>DASSPO010000257.1:0-10646 GCA_035699585.1 Bauldia sp. | reverse complement strand
ACCGGGGGCCGGCGGGCGGCGGGCGGGGCAAGGCCCCGCGCGCCGGCAGGCGGGTCGAGGCCGTCAGATCCGTTTCGCCGCGAGCGACATCATCACGTAGCTCCAGCCGCTGAAGATCAGCGATATGCCGGCCAGATAGCCGAGCGCATAGGCCGTCGAGAGCGGCCACTGGATGAGGATGATCAGGCCGACGATGATCGCCAGGATCCCGGCGGTGAGCATCCAGCCCCAGCCGGAATGGGGGCGCATCTGGAAGGCCATGACGGCCTGGAAGACGCCCTTGGCCAGGAACACCGCGCCGACCACGATGGTCAGCGACAGCGTGGCGAGCACCGGGTTGATCCAGGTCGCGATGCCGCCGATCAGGAGTATCAGGCCGATGATCAGCTCCCAGGCGAATCCGCCCCAGCTCTTCGTGCCGAAAGCCTGAATGATCTGCATGATCCCCAGCCAGACGAGGACGATCGAGAAGACGAGGGTGACCGTCAGCCCGGCAACCATGGGCATGGCGATGGCAAAGACACCGCCGACGATGAAGACTATGCCGAGGGCCAGGAACCAGCCCCAGTGCTCGCGTATGTTCTCGATGGCGTTAAGCCTCAGTGCAGCCGCGTCGGTCATTGGCCCCTCCTCACGCGATTCGTGCATTGCGGAGGATACTCCAACCGCCGCGGATCGGACACTGGCTGTCAAGGCACGTCCCAAGCCTTGGGTGCCCCTCGTGCCGGCTCACGAGGCAAGGATGGCCGATTTCGGGCACTCGCGGCGGGCGGAATGCGCCCGCGCTTGACCGGAGACGCCGGCTCGCCATAGCTCCGGTGACGTCTTGGAGCCGCTGCCAGTCATGCGCCAACCCAGCCCGCCGACGCCGCTTTCGCCGGCAATCATCCTTGTCGCCCCGCAGCTCGGCGAGAACATCGGCACGGCGGCCCGAGCCATGGCGAATTTCGGCCTCGCCGGGCTTCGCCTCGTCAATCCTCGCGAGGGCTGGCCCAACAAGAAGGCCCATGCCGCGGCAAGCGGCGCCGATGGCGTCATCGAGCAGGTCCGGACCTATGCCACGGTCGCGGACGCGGTCGCCGATCTCGGTTTCGTCTATGCGACCACGGCGCGGGCGCGCGAGGTGGCAAAGCCGGTCGTCGGTCCGCGGGAGGCGGCCGCCAACATCCGCGCTCTTGCGCGGGAAGGGACGCAGGCGGGCGTGATGTTCGGGCCCGAGCGAACGGGGCTCACCAACGAGGACCTCTCCTTTGCCGACGAGATCCTGACCTACCCCGTCGATCCCGGATTTCCCTCGCTCAACCTCGCCCAGGCGGTGCTGCTTTTCGCCTATGAATGGCGGCTCGCCGGCTTTGCGCCGGAGGAGCGGGCCCTGCCACTCCCCGACCCGCGGCCGAAGCCGGCGCCGAAGGCGGAGCTGATCCGCCTCTTCGAGCATTTGGAGTCAGCCCTCGACGAAGCCGGGTTCTTCCGCCCCCCGGAGAAGCGCCCGCACATGGTCGAAGCTCTCCGTTCCATGCTCCAGCGCGCCGGCCTGTCGGAGCAGGAGGTACGGACGCTTCGCGGTGTGGTCACCGCCCTCGAGCGGCGTCCCACCCGGCCGAGGAAGCTCGCCGACGGTACCGTCACCACCGAGCGCGGGAAGGGCAAGGCGTGAGCCGGCTGCTGGTCTTCGACTCCGGCATTGGCGGCCTGTCGGTCGCGGCCGAGATCCGGCGCGAGCATCCCGGCGCCGAGATCACCTATGTCGCCGACGATGCCGGTTTCCCTTACGGCGAATGGGAGGATGCGGCGCTGGCCGACCGCGTGGTGGGGCTGATCGCCGACCTGATCGGCGAGCACCGCCCCGACGCGGTGGTCATCGCCTGCAATACCGCCTCGACGCTGGTGCTGCCGCCGCTCCGCGCCCGCTTCGACATTCCCTTCGTCGGCACGGTACCGGCGATCAAGCCGGCCGCCGAGCGCACACGCTCCGGCGTGGTTGCCGTTCTCGGCACCTACGGCACGATCCGCCGCGACTACACGCGCGGGCTGATCGAAAGCTTCGCGCGGGAGTGCCATGTCCGGCTTGTCGGATCCGGCAACCTCGCGCCCTATGCCGAGCGTCACATGCGCGGCGAAGCGATCGATGATGCAGCGATCGCCGCCGAGATCGCGCCGGCCTTTATCGAACAGGGCGGGCGGCGGACCGACATCGTCGTGCTCGCCTGCACCCACTATCCCTTCCTCCTCCCGCATTTCGAACGCCTCGCGCCGTGGCCGGTCGATTGGATCGACCCCGCGCCGGCGATCGCCCGCCGGGTAGCCGACGTCTCCGGCAGTGCCTCGCGTGGCGGCGCCGGTGGCGGCAGCGCGATGCTGACCTCGGGCAAACCCTGGCCGCCGGCGTTGGCACCGCTCCTCGCCCGGCTCGCGCTCGCGCCCGTCGAGGCGCGGGCCGACGGCGCCCCCTAGCCCGCGGGTCGCTGTCTGATATCCCCCGTTTCCTGGTATCCGGGCGATGATGGCGCGAAGTCCGCCCGGCGACGCTTGACAACGCGGCATCCGGGAGGCAAATCCCCCGCATGGGGACGTGCGATCTCCCCACCAGGCGACATGCCGAAGCATCGCGTCCACCCCCTTGAGGAGGGCGCACGCATGCCGTCACCGACCACCATCTCTCTTCAGAAGTTCACCCGCCTCGTCGGCACGCCGAAGTGTCCGGCAATCATCGACGTCCGCACCGACGAGGACTTCGCCGCCGACCCGAGACTCATCCCCGGCTCGGTCCGGCGGCCGTTCACGACGGTCGCATCCTGGGCGCCGGCACTTGCCGCGCGGCCGGCGATAGTGGTCTGCCAGAAGGGCCTGAAACTCAGCGAGGGCGTTGCCGCGTGGCTCCGCCATGCCGGAGGCGAGGCCGACGTCCTTGAGGGGGGATTTCTCGCATGGGCCGAGGCAGGCTTGCCGCTCGTCCCGGCCGGGCGCATCCCGCCTCGGGATTCCGAGGGCCGGAGCGTCTGGGTGACGCGGTCACGCCCCAAGGTCGACCGCATCGCCTGCCCATGGTTGATCCGGCGCTTCGTCGATCCCGCGGCGGTCTTCCTGTTCGTGGCCCCGTCCGAGGTTTCGGCGGTGGCCGAGCGGTTCGGGGCGGCGCCCTTCGACATCGAAGGCGTCTTCTGGAGCCATCGCGGCGAGACCTGCACATTCGACACCATGGTCGAGGAGTTTGGTCTTGCCACCGAGCCGCTTCTTCGCCTCGCCGCGATCGTTCGCGGCGCCGACACCGCGCGCCCCGACCTCGCGCCGCAGGCGGCGGGCCTGCTTGCCGTCTCCCTCGGCCTCTCGCGGCTCCATTCCGACGACCTCCGACAGCTCGAGGCGGGCATCGCGGTGTATGATGCCCTCTACCTCTGGTGCCGCGACGCGGTCGAAGAGACGCACAATTGGCCGACCGCCAAGGGGGCGCATCCGTGAGCGGCACCGATGCGCCGGCGCCGTCGGCAACGCGGCCGCCGGCACATCCCACCTTCGGCGAGGCGACCAGAGTCTGGGCGACGATCGGATTCCTCAGTTTCGGCGGCCCCGCCGGGCAGATTGCGCTCATGCACAAGATGCTGGTCGAGGAGCGGAAGTGGATCTCGGAACCGAGATTCCTCCATGCCCTCAACTTCTGCATGCTCCTCCCCGGGCCGGAGGCGCAGCAGCTCGCCACCTATGTCGGCTGGCTGCTTCATGGCACGCGGGGCGGCCTGGTGGCGGGAACGCTGTTCGTGCTACCCGGTCTCGCCGTCATCCTCGTTCTCTCGGCGCTCTACGCGGCGTTCCGCGAGACGGCGTGGCTCGACACGCTGTTCTTCGGGCTCAGGGCGGCGGTGCTTGCGATCGTGCTCGAAGCGGTGGTGCGAATCGGCCGTCGGGCGCTCAAGACGAACCTCGCCGTGGTCATCGCGGCGATAGCCTTCGTCGCGATCTTCGTCCTCGGCGTGCCGTTCCCGGTCATCGTCATCGGCGCCGGAATCATCGGCTACCTCGTGACGCGGATGGCGCCCGAGGCCTTGGTGCCGCCGGCCAAGGCCGGAGCAACGGGCGAAGCCGGCGACGCCGGGCTCAATCGGGTCGAGCCGACCGCGCGGCGCGCGGTCATCGTCACCCTGGCGTCCTTGGGGCTATGGGCGGCGCCCGCAGTCGTGCTTGGGCTGATCCTGGGCTTCGACACGATCTTCACCGAGATCGCGCTGTTCTTCTCATGGCTCGCGGTGGTCACCTTCGGCGGCGCCTATGCGGTGCTCGCCTATGTCGCGGACGCGGCGGTGACCTCCTATGGCTGGCTCAACCCCGGCGAGATGCTCGACGGCCTGGCCATGGCGGAGACCACGCCCGGGCCGCTGATCATGGTGCTCTCCTTCGTCGGCTACCTTGCGGCGTTCCGCGATAGCGGCGGGCTCGACCCGATGGCCGCCGGCCTGCTCGGGGGACTGCTCACCGCGTGGGTCACGTTCGTGCCGAGCTTCCTCTGGATCTTCCTCGGCGCTCCCTACATGGAGCGGCTCCGCGGCAACCGGAACCTGTCCGGCGCGCTGGCGGCAATCACCGCCGCGGTGGTTGGCGTCATCCTCAACCTCGCCCTGTGGCTCGGTCTCCACGTCCTCTTCCGCGAGGTTGGCGTGCTGGACTTCGGCATTCTTCGTCCCGCCTGGCCGGTGTGGTCGACGGTCGATTGGTGGTCGCTGGGCCTCATGCTGGTGGCGGTGGCGGCCCTGTTCCGATTCCACCTCGGCATCCCGGGAACCCTGGGGATTTGTGCCGTGCTGGGCGTCGTGATCCGGGTGGCCGGCCTCGCCTGATTTGACAGGCTCGCGCCGGATGTCTATCTACCGCTCGGCCGCGCCGGCCCATTTTGAGCCGGCCGGCATTTCCATGCGACCCGCGGGAGACGGAGGTGCTTGCCTTCTTCTCCCTGTCGGCGGCCCGGAGACGGGCGGCAGAGGAGGGCGCTCATCCCTTAGAACAGCGTAGGGAACAGCGAATGACCAAGCGTGCACCCGCGAAGTACAAGATCGATCGGCGTAACGGACAGAACATCTGGGGCCGGCCGAAGAGCCCGGTCAACCGGCGCGAATACGGCCCCGGCCAGCATGGCCAGCGCCGCAAGGGCAAGCTTTCGGACTTCGGCGTCCAGCTTCGCGCCAAGCAGAAGCTCAAGGGCTACTACGGAAACATTTCCGAGAAGCAGTTCAAGAACATCTATTACGAGGCCATCCGTCGCACCGGCGACACCTCCGAGCACCTCGTGGCACTGCTCGAGAGCCGGCTCGATGCGATCGTCTACCGCGCCAAGTTCGTGCCGACGGTCTTTGCCGCCCGCCAGTTCGTCAACCACGGCCATGTGCGGGTCAACGGCAACCGCGTCACCATTCCGAGCTACCGCTGCAAGCCGGGCGACGTGATCTCGCTCAAGGATTCCTCGAAGCAGCTGGCGCTGGTGCTGGAAGCCACCCAGCTCGCCGAGCGCGACGTGCCCGACTATCTCGACGTCGACCACAACAAGATGACCGCGACCTACACGCGCCGTCCGGGCCTCGCCGACGTGCCCTACCCGGTGCACATGGATCCGCACCTCGTGGTCGAGTTTTATTCGCGCTGACCGTCGGCGCCGTCGTCACGCACTTTCAGGGGGCCGCCTTCGGGCGGCCCTGTCCTTTTGGTCGGTCGCCGATCGACCTCGCCGTCGTTTCCGCTCCAAGGCGGCGGCATCAGGCACACATTTGCGTGATGCCCGAATAGCGCCCGTAGAAAGTGTGTTGGCGAAAGCTATGTTGCCCCGCATTGCGGTTGGGGTCGAATTCTAAGGAGGGTGGAATGAACATCTCGTCGCGCCTTGCGCCAGTCAGTCGCCGTAGTTTCCTTGCCGGCGCCGCCGGCCTCGCAGCATCCGCGGCGCTGCCGCGCGGCTTGTTCGCCGCCGAGGCGCCGCATCGCTTCATGCACGGCGACTTCGAGGTCATCGTCATCAGCGACGGCTACCTGACACTGCCCGTCAACCTTCACGCCTTCGATACGCCGGAGGAGGAGAAGAAAGCCGTCCTGGAAGCGGCGGGCCTCACCGGCGAAACCACCAACCCGGCCGTCAACCTTACCCTTCTCCGGAAGGGGGACGAACTGATTCTCTTCGACGTGGGCACCGGGCCCAACATGGCCCCGACCGGGGGCAAGTCGGATGAAGCATTGCGCGCCGTGGGCATCGCGCCCGAGAGCGTGACCAAGGTGGTCTTCAGCCACGGCCATCCCGATCACATCTGGGGAACGCTCAGCAACGAGGGCAAGCTCCGCTTCCCCAATGCGGCCTACTACTCGGCTGGCGAGGAATGGGACTTCTGGATGGCGCCCGACATCCTCACCAAGCTCCCCGAGCAGATGCATCAGATGGCGACCGAGACGCAGCGCCACTACACGGCGGTGAAGGAGGTCGTCACGATGGTGAAGCCGGGCGAAGAGATCGTCACCGGTGTCGGTATCATCGACACTCGCGGCCACACGCCCGGCCACGTCTCGTTCGAGGTGGCGGGCGGCGACGGGCTTATCATCGTGGCCGACGCGATTCCGCACCCGGGCGTGTACTTCCCGCATCCTGAATGGAAGTTCATGTACGACGCGACCCACGAGCAGGCGATCGCAAGCCGCCGGTCGCTACTCGACCGGGCGGCCACCGATAAGGCGCTGATGCTGGGTTATCACTGGACCTACCCGGGACTCGGCTATGCCGAGCGCAAGGGTCAGGCCTACGTCTACGTGCCGCAAAGCTGATGTAGCGGCGAGAGGCTCAAGAACGGGCCGCGGGGATTCGTCGCCCGCGGCCCTTTCCGATTCTCTCTGACGTCAAGGTATCCGGCAGTAGTGCTGCCGGCCGTCGTAGCCGGTATAGGTTCCGGTGTAGGAGTTGTACGACCGATATTTGGCGTGGCAGTAGGCGTCCCGATCCCCATAGTAGCGGACCGGCGGCGGGGCGTAGTAGTAACGGGGCTGGCTCAGGGCCGAGCCGAGCAGAACCCCGGCACCGAAGCCGATGGCGGGCCCCACCCACCAGTTGCCGTTATTCCAGTTGCCGTTGTTCCAGTTCCCGCGGTTCCAATTACGATTCCAGTACTTGCCGCTTTTCCAGCCACCGACCTTGATCACCTCGCCGCCGTAGACGCCCGGCTCGGCGTTGGCCGGGGGCGCGGCGATCACCGATCCAGCGGCGATCATGGTGGCGACCGCGACGCCGCCGATCGCCGATTTTGCGTATCTCAACATCGGGGTTTCTCCTCGCGTTGCCGCGAACCTTCACGAGTTCGCGCGCAGGTTGCCCACCTCCGCTTGGATGCCCAACCCCGGGGACAAAGAATCGTTCCGCGGTCGGCCTTGCCGACCGATCACATCTCGGTGTGGAAAATCGAGGGCGGGCGCGAAGCGCGGCTAGGCCGCCTGCGCCACCGGCACGCCGCGTTCGGCAAGGAACGACTGAAGCTCACCCGCCTGGAACATCTCGCGGATGATGTCGCAACCACCGACGAACTCACCCTTCACGTAAAGCTGAGGGATGGTCGGCCAGTTCGAGTATTCCTTGATTCCCTGGCGGATATCCATGTTCTCAAGGACGTTGATACCTTTGTACTCGACCCCGAGGTAGTCGAGGATCTGCACCACCTGCCCGGAGAAACCGCACTGGGGGAAAGTCGGCGTCCCCTTCATGAACAGGAGGACGTCGTTCGACTTCACCTCGTTGTCGATCCAGGCCTGGATATCACTCATCTCACTGTGCCTTTCATTCCGCTCTCAGCTCGAGCCGGTTCCGTAACAAGCGGGTCAAGCTCGCGTTTTCTTGGACTCGATCGAACGCATCGATTCGCAGCGCAACTACTCCGGGACACTGGTTTGGAGTGCAAGTGCGTGGAGAGCTCCGCCCATGTTACCCTTGAGGGCCTTATAGACCATCTGGTGCTGTTGCACGCGGTTCTTTCCGCGGAAGGACTCGGAGACGACCTCGGCCGCATAGTGGTCGCCGTCGCCGGCAAGGTCGCGAATCACGACTTTGGCGTCCGGGAGCGCCGCCTTGATCAGCTCCTCGATCTCCCTTGCATTCATTGCCATTTCGGGCCGCCTCAAAGCTCGCCTGACATGAAGGCCGGGAACCAATTCTCGTGGGCTTCCTTGAGCTTTGCAACAGATATGGAAACCACCTCTCCGAGTTTCAAATCGGACCCGCCCGTCGAGCCGATCCACGGTGCGAAAACCCCGGCCGTCCGGGCCTGCTCCAGGACCGTTTCCACGTCGTTCCGACGCACGGTCACCACGTAGCGCCCCTGGTCTTCGCCGAAGAAGACGGCGAGGGGAGGGTGGGCAAGGAGCTGGTTTACCGTCGCCCCGATCCCCGACGCCATCGCCATCTCGGCAAGGGTCACGGCCAGCCCACCGTCCGAGCAGTCGTGAACCGCGGTGGCGAGACCATCGCGGATGAGTTTGCGGACAAAATCGCCCGCGCGTCTCTCATGCTCGAGATTCACCGGCGGCGGCGGGCCATCCTCGCGCCCGAGGATCTCGCGCAGATAGATCGACTGCCCGAGATGGGTTCCCCATGACGGCGGCGCACCGGCGAGCAGAATCGCCTCGTCCGCGGCCTTGAACGCGACCGTCGCCATCTGCCCGACGTCGGCAAGGAGACCGACGCCGCCGATCGCCGGGGTCGGCGGTATCGCCTCGCCGTTGGTCTCGTTGTAGAGCGACACGTTTCCCGACACGACCGGGAAGTCGAGGGCGCGGCACGCCTCGGAGATGCCGCGCAGGGCGCCAACCAGCTCTCCCATGATCTCCGGACGCTCGGGATTGCCGAAGTTCAGGTTGTCGGTGACGGCCAGCGGTTCGGCACCGACCGCCGTCAGGTTCCGCCAGCATTCGGCGACCGCCTGCTTGCCCCCCTCGTAGGGGTCGGCGGCGCAGTAGCGCGGGGTCACATCGAGGGAGAAGGCGAGGCCCTTCCGGCTCCCCTCGACCCGCACCACGGCCGCATCCCCGCCGGGCCGCTGCATGGTATCGCCGCCGATCAGGTGGTCGTACTGCTCCCAGACCCAGCGGCGCGAGCTCATGTCCGGCGCGCCGATGATCCTGAGAAGGGCCGCGTTGAAGTCAACGGGCTGAGGAATCGGATCGGAAAGCGGCGGCGGTCCGTTCCGGAGCCGGTAGGGCCGGTCATATTCCGGGGCCTGATCGCCGAGCTCCTTGATCGGCAAGTCGGCTTCGACCTTGCCCTTGTGCAGGATGCGGAAGCGGAGATCGTCGGTGGTGCGGCCGATCGCGGCAAAGTCGAGCCTCCACTTCCGGAAGATCGCCTCGGCTTCCGCCCGCTTCTCCGGACGGAGCACCATCAACATCCGCTCCTGGCTCTCCGACAGCATCATCTCGTAGGCCGTCATGCCGGCTTCGCGGCAGGGGACGTGATCGAGGTCGAGTTCGATGCCGAGGTCGCCCTTGGCGCCCATTTCGACCGCCGAGCAAGTGAGACCGGCGGCGCCCATGTCCTGGATCGCAACCACCGCCCCGCTCGCCATCAGCTCGAGGCAGGCCTCCAGCAGCAGCTTCTCGGCAAAGGGATCGCCGACCTGCACGGTCGGCCGCTTCTCGGCCGAATCCTCGTCGAACTCGGCGGAGGCCATCGACGCGCCGTGGATGCCGTCCCGCCCGGTCTTGGAGCCGAGATAGACGACCGGCAGCCCGACGCCCGAGGCTTTCGAGTAGAAGATCGCGTCGGTCCTGGCGATGCCGGCGGCAAAGGCATTGACCAGGATGTTGCCGTTGTAGCCGCGATGGAAATTGACCTCGCCGCCCACCGTCGGCACGCCGAAGGCGTTGCCATAGTGGCCGATGCCGGAAACGACGCCGGAGACAAGATGGCGGGTCTTGGGGTGCTCCGGGTCGCCGAAGCGGAGTGCGTTCAGCGCCGCGACGGGCCGCGCTCCCATGGTGAACACATCGCGCAGGATGCCGCCCACGCCGGTCGCGGCGCCCTGGTAGGGCTCGATGAACGACGGGTGATTGTGGCTCTCCATCTTGAAGACTACCGCCAGCCCGTCGCCGATGTCGACCACGCCGGCATTCTCGCCGGGGCCTTGGATCACGCGCGGGCCGGTCGTGGGCAGCGTCCTGAGCCACTTCTTCGACGACTTGTACGAGCAGTGCTCGTTCCACATCGCCGAGAAGATGCCCAGCTCGGTCAACGTCGGCTCGCGGCCGATGAGGTCGACGGCGCGTTGGTACTCGTCCGGCTTCAGTCCATGGGCGGCGACGAGGTCAGGGGTGATGCGTAGCGGAGCGTTCATTGCGCGACCCTGCGTGGCCCGTCGCACCCATCGCGCAGGCGACTGGCCGGCCACGTGATGGCGACTCGGTGGGTTGGGAGATTGATTCCGTAGACGCGTTCGGTCACGTGTGGAACTGCCTCACGACGCCTTCTTCCGGTTCGCCTCGTAATAGGCGCGGAGCACGGCGTTCATGCGCGTGAGGTGCCCCTTCCCCTGAAGCTTGAACCAGCGGAAGACGTCGGGATCGACCCTGAGATGAACGGAGGTCTTTGGCCCGTGAGCCGGCATCACGACACGCGCATTCCGCCAGAAGCTTTCGTCGAGTTC
>DASSPO010000256.1:0-14738 GCA_035699585.1 Bauldia sp. | reverse complement strand
GAGCATGTCGATGAGCGGGCGGGCGGCGGCGAGCACGCCCGCCATCGCGTCCCGGCCGCCCGAGCGGATGAGGTCGTCGGGGTCCTGCCCTTCGGGGAGGAGGGCGAAGCGGAGGCTCTTGCCGGGCTGGAGGAAGGGCAGCGCGAGGTCGGCGGCACGATACGCCGCCTTCTGCCCCGCGCGGTCGCCGTCGAAGCAGAGGATCGGCTCGTCCGCCATCCGCCAGAGGATGGCGAGCTGGCGCTCGGTCAGCGCCGTGCCGAGCGGCGCGACGGTGTGGCCAAAACCGGCGCCGACCATCTGGATCGCATCGACATAGCCCTCGACCACGATCACCGTCCCGGCGTCGCGGGCCGCCTTCCGCGCCTCGGCCCCGTTATAGAGGAGGCCGCCCTTGTGAAAGAGCTCGGTCTCGGGCGAGTTGAGGTACTTGGCCGGCACGTCGGCGGAGAGCGCGCGGCCGCCGAAGCCGACGATCCTGCCGCGGAAATCGGCAATCGGGAAGATGATGCGGTCGCGGAAGCGGTCGAAGGAGACCGGCACGTCGTCGCCCGAGACGAGCAGGCCCGCCTCGATCATCTGCTCCTGGGCAATGCCCTTGCCGGCAAGGTGGGTCTTGAGCGCGCTCCGCTCGCCCGGCGCGTAGCCGATGCGGAACCGGCGCAGGAGGTCGGGCGCAATCGCGCGGGACTGGAGATAGCCGCGCGCGGCGGCGCCGGCGCGCGACTGAAGCGACTCCTCGAAGAAGCGGGCGGCGAGCTCCAGCACGTCGTGAAGGTCCGCCCGCTTTTTCTCGCGCTCCTCGGCGCGCGGGTCGTTCCTCGGCATCTCGACGCCGGCCTCGCGGGCGAGACGCTCCACCGCCTCGGGGAAGGTGAGGCCCTCGGTCTCGATCAGGAAGGTGAAGATGTCGCCGTTCTTGCCGGCGGAGAAATCGAACCAGGCGCCCTTCTGGTCATTGACGAAGAAGGAGGGTGTCTTCTCCTGGTTGAAGGGCGAGAGGCCGGCGAACTCGCGGCCCTGCTTCCTCAGCTTCACCCGCCGGCCGATCACCGAGGAGGCGGGCAGCCGCGCCTTGATCTCTTCGAGAAGGTCGGGCGGAAAGCGCATCAAGGACCGGTGATTCGGGGGGCGCTGCTCTTCGCCCGAATATAGGGCAGAAGCGGGGCGGGTAGCGGCGGCGCGGTTTTCTCCGCGATATTCACAGGCCCCCACTCCGCGTGAGGAAGCGGAAGCCGCCGCAGTAGTCCCGCCATCTCCCCCGCCCTGCGAGGGGAGGGCGCCAGGTTTGATCGGCCGCGCGAAAAACGATGCAGGTCCGCTGTCTTTGAGAAGCTACCGCTATCGAAGTGATATGCAATGAACGCTCTACTGCGGCGACAATCTCGCGATCCTCGCTACTCCACGCGCTTCGTCCAAGAGAAAGACGGGGATGGCCGGGACTTTCGCGTCGCCCTGCCCGGCCTGACGGAGGGGTGTCTGCGGTTCCAGCCGCGTCAAAATGGAAATAGTCTATTTAAAGAGTAGATCGCCAGATAGACTTGATTGTATCTTTTAATTACTATAGTTTTAGAACAAATTGCTTGACTCTACTTGCGCACTTCCTGAAATCTTCCGCCCTTCCTGGCGCCACATCGTTCGGCGCCTGTGGTTGCTCACAAACGGAGGTCGGGAATGGGACGATGGAAGGACGCCGGGTTTGACGCTCACAACGGCGGCAGGGATCATTATCGCCACGATGGCCGCGGCCATCACGGCGACCGGGATTGGGACGCCCAGGTCGCAATCGTTCCGGTCACCGGAAAGTCGCTGCCGGCCTCGACCACGGCGCCGGTCGTCTCGCTCACGCCCGCCTATCCATGGCTCGGGCAGGTGCTCTTTGGCGACCAGGGCAACTCTGCCGATGCCTATGAGGGCGTCTACCGGCTGATCGATCTCAACGGCGACGGCGACGCCGCCGACACGGGCGAGCACGGCGTGTTCTTCGACGCGGCCAACGCGAGCGGCCTCGCCGCGCCGGCCGGCAACATCTTCGACATCTTCCAGGCCTCGAACCGCTTCGTCTTCGCCGGCGACGGCGACACCGACACGATCTACCGCCTCCGCGATTTGAACGGCGACGGAGACGCCAATGACGCCGGCGAGGCCAATGTCTGGTTCTCCGCCGCGGCCAATGCCGCCGGCCTGACACTGCCGACGCCGAACGGCATCGCCGAGGGCGCCGACGGCGCGATCTACGTGGTCAATGCCGGCGTCGCCTCGCAGCCGGCCGACGCGGTCTATCGCCTCGCCGACCTTAACGGCGACGGCGACGCCAACGACACGGGCGAGGCGAGCGTCTGGGTCGATCTCAAGACGCTGAACGCGGCGTCATCGGCCTTCGACGTCTCCTTCATCGGCAACGTCGCCTACGTCACAGACACCAATGGCGGCACGCCCGACACGGTCTATCGGCTCGAGGATCTCAACGGCAATGGCAGAATCGATCCCGGCGAAGGCACCGTCTTCATCTCTGACGCCGCAAGCTACGGTGCGCCGATCGACATCGCCAACGCCGCGCAGGGCGACAGTATCCTCACCTATACCTGGATCGGCAATGCCGGCGATCCGCCGCGCGTCTTCCGCCTAACCGATTTGAACGGCAGCAAGACCATCGACGATCCGGGCGAGGCGCGGGAGGTGTGGAACTGGGACCACATGCCGGAGGGCTTCGATGCCTCGGTCGGCTTCTCGATCGCCGCCGGCCCGAACGGCGACATCGTCATCACCACCAATGGCGGCACGCCGGGCCTCCGCAACGTCGTCCGGCTCACCGACCTGAACGGCGACGGCGACTGCATGGACGGCGGGGAGACGCTGATCGCGCTCTCGAACGCACTTGACGCGACGGCCGCCAACCGGCCGCGCGTGGTGACCTATTACGACGACGGCACCTCCGTCGACCATCCGCTGACGTTTCGCGAGGGCGGCTCGCCGGTGAAGGTCGCGCTCGACCTCGCTGTTGCCGACGCCGATTCGACCAAGCTCGCCGGCGCCCGGGTGGCGATCGCCGGCGGCTTCGAGAAGGGCGACGTGCTCGACGTCGAGCTGCCCAAGGGCTGCGGCATCAAGGTCGCCTACGACAGGAAGAGCGGCGTGCTGACGCTCGCCGGCAAGGGCACGGCCGAGGAATACCAGGACATTCTCCGCTCGCTCACCTACGAGAGCCGGAACGACAGCCCGAGCGCGGCGCTCCGCCACCTGACGGTCACGGTCCATGATGAGCGCGGGCTCAGCGGCGGCAGCGTGTCGGTTGCAACCACCGTCGGCGTGGTCGCCGATCCGAAGTCCTCGCCGCTCTTCGGCAGCAACAAGGACAACACGCTCAAGGGCTCGATCCGTGCCGACGTGATCTCGGCCCTCGACGGCGACGATTCCGTGCTGGCCGGCCGCGGCCACGACCGCGTCTCGGGAGGCGACGGCGCCGACCGCCTCGACGGCGACGGCGGCAGGGACGCGCTCGCGGGCGACGACGGCGGCGACAGGATCGACGGCGGCAAGGGCGACGACACGCTGTTCGGCGGCGCAGGTCTCGACAAGCTCGCGGGCGGGCGCGGCGCCGACCGCTTCGTCTTCACCGGCCATTCGGACCGCGACATCATCCTCGATTTCAACAAGAAAGAGGACTCGATCGCGCTCGTCGGCATCACCATCGGCGGCATCGCCGTCACCGACCTTGCCGATGCCGCCTCCGTCGCTGCGGCCTACGGGCGCCACGGCGTCAAGTACAGCTTCGACAACGGGGCGACCCTGATCCTCGACGGGTCCGGTCAGCACGGCGACTGGTTCTGCTGAGTCCGGTTCCGGCCGCCGGGCGTGAGGGGTGACCGGCATCGTCGAGTGACGGCGAGGGCGGCGCCGGTCGGCGCGGCATCAGGCGGTCATCGCTCCTCCCCGGTCGCCGGGGCCGCGCCGCGGGCGGCCGCCTTGCTCCGCTCGGCATGGAGCTTGCCGGTCTGGTTCATCACATAGACCAGCACCGAGGCGGTCCAGCCGAAGGTGAACAGGCCGGAGATCGCGATCACCGGCCCGACCAGCCGCCACTCATTGGGGAGGTAGAGGGTGCCCTCGCCGAGGGTCGTATAGGCCTCGAGCACGTAGTAGTAGGCGTCGCGGAAATTATCGAGGATGCCGAGGGAGATGAGGGGCACCGTCCAGAGCAGCGTCTCGACGAGGTGGATGACGACCAGGGCCGTGATCGTCAGCCCGACCAGCACCGTGACCCGCCAGCGCGCGGTGTGCGGCGTGTAGAGGGCGAAGTGGGACGAGAAGATCTTCGACACCCGGCCGAGAGACCAGCCGTGAATGACGATGACGGGGACGAGGATGAGGGTGGCGATCGCGAGCTCGACCACCGGGTCGGTCAGGGTCGTGGCGACCTCCGACACCGCCGCGGCGGCCTCGGGCGGGACCGCGTCCTCGCCCCTGGCAAGAAGAAGCGTGCTCATCGGGGAACCGGCATGATTCGGGACCAGGGACTATAGCAGGTGCCGCCGGGCCCGCGGCTCGCGGGAGGGCGCGGCAGGCCGCCGATCGGGGAGGACCACGAGAGGGATCAACAAGCAGCGGAGACCCCGAGCCTAACGGACACCCCGCGGCCGGTGCCCGTGCGGGTCGTTCGGTTGGTCCTTCCTGACGGTTCGTCGATTTCCGGTGCGGCCGTTCGTCGATGCCTGCGAGGGCGGGTCAACCGAACCGCCCGAATGGCGTTCCTGAAGCGCGCGGAACTTGCGGGCCGATCCGGAGCGCAGCTTTGTTGGTGACTATGGTCAGCGAAAGGAAACATGGACATGGCCAAGAACACGATCTGCCTCTGGTACGACAGGGACGCCGAGGCCGCCGCCCGCTTCTACGCCGAGACTTTTCCCGACAGCGCCGTGGGCGCCATCTTTCGCGCCCCCAGCGACTATCCGTCGGGCAAGAAGGGCGACGTGCTCACCGTTGAATTCACCGTCGCCGGGGTTTCCTGCATGGGCCTCAACGGGGGCCCGCATTTCAAGCTCAACGAGGCCTTCTCGTTCCAGATCGCGACCGACGATCAGGAGGAGACCGACCGCTACTGGAACGCCATCGTCGGCAATGGCGGACAGGAGAGCGCGTGCGGCTGGTGCAAGGACAAGTGGGGCGTCTCCTGGCAGATCATACCGCGCGTCCTGACCGATGCGCTGGCGGCCGGCGGCGATGAAGCGAAGCGCGCGTTCGATGCGATGATGGACATGACGAAGATCGACGTCGCCAAAATCGAGGCGGCGCGGCGGGGCTAGAGTCACGTCCTGCGACGGAGGCCGCCCGGCGCAGGTCGGTGCGACGTCGACCGGCGCCACCCTGGTCCCGGGGGAGGGGCCCGGACACGTGGCCCGGTCGGCGCCGGTCGATCTTCACCGAGGCGATCGCACCATCGCCGGGCAGAAGATTCATTTCCCGATCCGTCACAAATGCCTCCCCTCGGACGTCATTGGGCTCATGGGCTCCGAGCCCGCCAACAGCGACCGCGAGGCCGCACAATTCGAGGAGAACGCGATGAGCAAGAGTGCAATTCTCGTCAGGCACAGAGCAAAGCCCGGCAAGCGCGACGAGGTCAGGCGCGTGTGGGAGAAGTACGCTCGCGACTATATCGCCGGAAACAGCGGCGCGCTGAACTGCTTCTACTGCTACGACGACAACGATCCCGATACGGTCATCGTGTTTCAACTTTCCGCCGATCCTTCGCTCGGCCGCGACTTCGTGAAGCAGCCCTGGTTCGCCGACTACCAGCGGGAAACCGCGGCGCTTCTTGCCGCGCCTCCCGAGCTGCGCACGGCGACGCCGACCTGGGTGAAAGGCGCTACGACCTAGCGCACCGGCCCCGATCCGGCGGGCGGACCGCCGCCCGCCGCTCGCCGCCTCACTCCGGCACGTGGCGGACGGCGCCCCGGGCGGCGCTGGTCGCCATCGCCGCATAGGCGCGGAGCGCGGTGGTGACCTTGCGGCTGCGCTTCTCGAGCGGTTTCCAGGCGCGGTCCCCGCGCGCAGCCATCGCCTCGCGGCGGCGGGCGAGCTCGGCGTCGTCGACGGCGAGGTGGAGCTTTCGGTTGGGGATGTCGATCTCCACCCGGTCGCCATCCTCGACCAGCCCGATCAGCCCTCCCTCGGCCGCCTCGGGCGAGACGTGGCCGATGGAGAGGCCCGAGGTTCCGCCGGAGAAGCGGCCGTCGGTGATGAGCGCGCAGGCCTTCCCGAGGCCCTTCGACTTGAGGTAGCTCGTCGGGTAGAGCATCTCCTGCATGCCCGGTCCGCCGCGCGGTCCCTCGTAGCGGATCACCACCACGTCGCCGGCCTTGACCTTGCCGGAGAGAATGCCGCCCACGGCCGCATCCTGGCTCTCGAAGACGACCGCCGGGCCGGAAAAGACGAGGATCGAGGGATCGACGCCGGCGGTCTTCACGATCGCGCCGGCCTCGGCGAGGTTGCCGTAGAGCACGGCGAGGCCGCCATCCTTCGAGAAGGCATGCTCGACGGAGCGGATCACGCCCTTCTCCCGGTCGAGGTCGAGGCTCGCGTAGCGGCGCTCCTGGCTGAAGGCGGTTTGCGTCGGCACCCCGCCGGGGGCGGCGCGGAAGAAATCGCGGACGCGCGGGCTGTCGGTGCGGCGCACGTCCCATTGGCCGAGGGCGTGGCCCAGGGTCTCGGAATGCACCGTCGGCACCGAGGTGTCGATCAGTCCGCCGCGCTCGAGCTCGCCGAGGATCGCCATGATGCCGCCGGCGCGGTGCACGTCCTCCATGTGCACGTCCGACTTCGAGGGCGCGACCTTGCACAGCACCGGCACCCGGCGCGACAGGCGGTCGATGTCGGCCATGGTGAAGTCGACGTTGGCCTCGTGCGCGGCGGCGAGGAGGTGAAGCACGGTGTTGGTCGAGCCGCCCATGGCGATGTCGAGCGTCATGGCGTTCTCGAAGGCGGGGAAGCTCGCGATCGAGCGCGGGAGCACGCTCGGGTCGTCCTGTTCGTAATAGCGGCGGGCAAGGTCGACGATGAGGTGCCCGGCCTCGACGAAGAGACGGCGGCGGTCGGCATGGGTGGCAAGCGTCGAGCCGTTGCCCGGAAGCGACAGGCCGAGCGCCTCGGTGAGGCAGTTCATCGAGTTCGCCGTGAACATCCCCGAGCACGAGCCGCAGGTCGGGCAGGCCGAGCGCTCGATCACCCTGATGTCCTCCTCGGACACCTTGTCGTCGGCGGCGGCGACCATCGCGTCGACCAGGTCGAGGGCCACTTCCTTGCCCTTGAGCACGACCTTGCCGGCCTCCATCGGGCCGCCGGAGACGAACACGGCGGGGATGTTGAGACGGAGCGCCGCCATCAGCATGCCGGGGGTGATCTTGTCGCAATTCGAGATGCAGACCATGGCGTCGGCGCAATGGGCGTTCACCATGTACTCGACCGAGTCGGCGATCAGCTCGCGCGACGGCAGCGAATAGAGCATGCCGTCGTGACCCATGGCGATGCCGTCGTCGACGGCGATGGTGTTGAACTCCTTGGCGACGCCGCCGGCCGCCTCGATCTCGCGGGCGACCAGCTGGCCCAGGTCCTTGAGGTGGACGTGGCCGGGGACGAACTGGGTGAAGGAATTGACCACGGCGATGATCGGCTTGCCGAAGTCCTCGTCCTTCATGCCGGTGGCGCGCCACAGGCCGCGGGCGCCGGCCATGTTGCGGCCGTGGGTGGTGGTGCGGGAACGGTAGGCGGGCATCGGCGGTCTCTCCGGCGGGGTCGGCCGGAACCTCCGGCCGGACTGGCGCAAGCCGTTGCTATTGCCCTCCCGGCCGCCGCGACGCAAGCCGCTCCGGAAATCGCCGTCTCAGATCGGGCCGGTGAAGTCGGTCTTCTCGATCGGCACGCCGTTGTGGCGGAGGATGTTGTAGGCCGTGGTGAGGTGGAAATAGAAGTTGGGCAGCGTGAAGAACCGGAAGTACTGAAGGCCGGCCATCGTCCGCTCTTCGCCTGCCATCGGGAAGGTGATCTGGCGCGTCTCGCCGGCCTCGACCGCCGCGCGGTCGACCCCTTCGATGAAGGCCACCGTCTCGTCGATCCGGCCGTGAAGGTCGGCGAAGCTCGAAGCGGCCTCGGTGATCTGCGGGATGGTCAGGCCGGCAAGCCGCGCCGTGCCGCGGAAGGCGTGGTTGGTGGTGGCCTGGACCTGGCGCTTGAAGGGCCACATGTCGGGAAAGAGCCTCGCGTCGAGGAGCGCGGCTTCCTCGAAGTCGTGCTCCTTGGCGTAGGCCGCGGCCTTGTCGAGCTGTCCCTTGAGGCCGCCGAGCAGCTTCGCATAGACCGGCACCGACACGTCGTAGATCGAAAGCGGCATGGGCAATGGTCCTTGGGGAAGGGTAGGGAAGGACGCGGACCATAGCACCGCCGCCCGCCGCGGCAAGCGGGGAGGAGACCGAAGGGGCGCCTCGGCTATTCGGTATCGAGGAGCAGGAAGTCGTTGGGAAGGGTGACCGGCTGGCCTTGGCCGTCGACCAACGGGATGTCCTCCGGCGGGACCGGCAGGTCCGGCTGGGCCTGCGGGGCAAGGAGGCCGGGCTCGGCGGCGGGGGAGAGCGCCGGCGGCGGGGCCGACGAGCCGCGGTTTTCGGCGAGCGTGCGTTCGATCAGCGAGATGAAGGCGTCATCCGGCGTCGGGTCGGCGGTCGCGGCCTGCGACTGCGGCTCGGGCGCGACGTCCGGCGGGGACGGGGCGGCCTGATCGAAATCCGGCTCGACCGCGGCGGTGGCCGAAGGCGGCGGTTCCGGGCGGGCGCGCGGCTCGGGCGGCACAACCGGCGCCGTCGACACCGCGGCCGGGCCCGCCGGCGCCGCATCGCCGACCGCGTCGCCGGTGAGCGGTATCTCGCGGACGGCGGTGGTGCTCGCGGTCTCCTCGGCCGGAACCGTGCCGGGCTCGGCGCCGCCCTCGTTGAGGGCGGGTGCGTTCACCGTGACGGCGGTCGAGGACGAGAAGGTATAGGCGAGGAGCGCGAGGCCAATGGCGACCAGCGCCACCGCGGCGACCGCGACCAGCCGGAGCGGCGTCGAGCGCTTGGCCCTGGCCTTCTTGTCGGCGAAGTCCTCGAGGACGGCCTCGTCGACGGGCGTGCGCACCTCGTCCACCAGTGGACGGGCGCGGCGGCGGGCATGGAGCGGCGGCTCGGGCGGCACTTCGACGGCTTCCCACTCGACCGTATCGTCGTCGAAGCGCGGCTCGGCCCGCCCGTCCTCGTAGGCGGCGAGCTCCTCGTCATGGCGGCGCGAATAGGTGACGACCGGAGGCGATCCGGCCGGCAACTTCCGCTGGGTGCGGTTCTTCTGCAACGAAACGATCCCCGAAACTGGTGCTCCGATCCGACCAGAACAGCCGAATGCGGACCTTTCATGGCTGAACTCGGCCCGATATATGGCATTCCCCCGGGGGCCGCAAAGCCCTGCCCTGCCTTGATTTCGGCGGAGACGCCGTGCATCCAGCCCCTTGCCGGATCATAGCCGAAACGCCAGAACCCGAAAGGACCCCATGACCGACCGCCCGCTCTTCCCGACCCGCCGCGCCGCTCTTGCCGGGATCGCCGGCGCCGCCGCCGGCGCAATTCTCGCCCGGCCCGCGCTCGCCGACCTGGCCGAGGAGGCGCGGAAACTCAAGCCGGGGCAGTTCACCTGGCAGCCGGAACTGCAGCCGCGCGGACCGGTCTCGATCATCGTGTCGATCAAGGAGCAGCTCCTGCACGTCCACCGCAAGGGCAAGCGGATCGGCGTCTCCACCGTCTCGACCGGCAAGCCCGGTCACTCGACCCCGATCGGGGTCTTCACCATCCTCCAGAAGCGCGAGGAGCACGTCTCGAGCATCTACGGCTCGGAGATGCCCTTCATGCAGCGGCTCACCTGGTCCGGCATCGCCCTCCACGCCGGGGCGCTCCCCGGCTACCCCGCCTCGCACGGCTGCGTCCGCCTGCCGCTCCAGTTCGCCGAGCTGCTTTATGGCGTGACCAAGCTCGGCACGCCGGTGGTGATCGCCAACCGCTTCAGCGACCCCAACCCGGTGGTGAGCATGGGCATCGCCGGACGGCGCTTCACGAGCGCCGAGCTCGGCGGGGGATTCGCGACGCGCGCGCGCGCCTACCAGGACGGCGAGCCCGAACCGCGGCCGGTGACCTCGGTGCTGGTCTCGCGCCAGGACAACCACGCCATCGTGCTCGAGAACGGGGCGATCGTCGCCGAGGGGCCGGTGACGATCAGCGACCCCGGGACGCCGTTCCCGACCGAGGTCTTCGTGCTGAACGGGGCCGAGACCGGCGGCGACGGCCTCTCGTGGGAGGCGATCGGCTACGGCGAGGGCGAGGGTCCTGGCGGGGGCGCGCTGGTCGGCGACGTGATGGACCGCATCAAGGGCCCGGAGAACGTCGCCGCGGCGATCGCCGAGCGCCTCGCCCCGGGCATGATCCTGATCGTCACCGAGGACCGGCTCACGCCCGAGACCCGCAGCGACGGCGACTTCGTGGTGATGACGGCGGAGGAAGGGTCGCAGCAGGGTCCGTAGCCGGACCCGCCGGGCCGCCGCTCACGCCCGCGGCGCGAGGTGGAGCTGGACCGTGTCCGGGTCGTCGGGGAGCGGCGGGAAACGCCGCGTCACCTCGGGGTCGTGGCCCGGGATGATGTGATCCGGCCCGTCGGCGAGCCGTTCGCAGAGCTCCCAGCCTTCGACCATCTTCCTGAGGTCGGGCACGATCCAGAACGGGCTCCGCTTCCGGATGTTGTACCAGAAGTGCGCGGCGTCGCTCGCAAGCACCACGGCGCCGCGCGCGGTCGGCACGCGCATCACCTGCATCCCGCCGGAGTGACCGCCGACGAGGTGAAGCGTGATGCCGGGGGCGATCTCGGCGGTCCCGTCGTGGAAGACGACGCGGCCGCCGAAGACGTGGCGCACGGCGGCGACGACATGCTCGACGTCGAAGACGAAGTTGAACGCGTGATGGCACATGCAGCGGCCGGTGCACCATGCCATCTCGGCGTCCTGGAGGTGGAAGCGGGCGCGCGGGAAATCGGTCCAATGCCCGGCATGGTCCCAGTGCATGTGGCTGAGCACGACGTCCTCGACCGTGCCGGGATCGATCCCGGCGCGGCGCAGGGCCTCGATCGGCGAGCGGAGCCACTGCCGGCCGCGCCGCGCTGCGCTCTCCGCGTCGAAGCCGGTGTCGAGGACGATCACCCGTCCCTCGCCGCGGATCGCCCAGACGAAGAAGTCGAGCGGCATCGGCGCGGCATGGTCTTCGGGGAACACCAGCACGTCGCGCTGCGTGCGTTCGGCAAGGTGCGCGTAGCGGAGGGCGAGAATCTCGTACTGGGGTGCCGCCATCGTGTCAGCTCCGGTGCGTTGTCAGACCGCTGGCTATCGCGGACCGGCGGACCTTGGCAACCGAACTCGCGAGGGAAGCGGCAAGTTCTCACCGCGCCGTTTCGGCCGTAGAGTCGGTCGCAGCGATGCGAGAACGGGGGAGGGCGCTTTGGCTTACGAACTCTACTATTGGGCGGAAATCCAGGGTCGCGGCGAGTTCATCCGCCTCGCGCTTGAGGAAGCCGGCGCCGACTATATCGACGTGGCGCGGGTGAAGGGCACCGACGCGCTGATGAAGATGTGGGAGGACAGAAAGAACGAGACGCCGTCGTTCGCGCCGCCGTTTCTGGTTCACGGCAGGCGGGTCATCGGCCAGAGCGCCAACATCCTCCTCTATCTCGGCGAGCGGCACGGCCTCTCGCCGAAGACCGAGGCCGGGCGCATATGGGTCAACCAGATCCAGCTCACCATCGCCGACCTCGTGGTCGAGGCCCATGACGTGCATCACCCGATCGGCGGGGCCTTCTACTACGAGGACCAGAAGCCCGAAGCCAAGCGCCGGGCGGCGTGGTTCCGGAGCGAGCGCATCGAGAAGTACCTCGGCTGGTTCGAGACGGTTCTCACGCGCAACCCGAAAGGACCCAAACATCTCGTCGGGGGCAGGCTCACCTATGCCGACCTGTCGCTGTTCCAGGTCGTCGAGGGGCTGCGCTACGCATTCCCCAAGGCGATGGCGCGGGTCGAGAAGAACTTCCCCAACGTCATCGCTCTCCACGACCGGGTGATGCATCGGCCGCGCATCGGCGCCTATCTCGCGAGCCCACGGCGCATCCCGTTCAATGAGCACGGGATCTTCCGCCACTACGCGGAACTCGACGGGTAGGGGCGGCAAGGCCCTCGACGACGGCTCCATCACGCCGATCCCGCCGACGGGCGACAACGCCCGCCTCTACGCGCCGGGCGAGGCGCCCGTGGCGTGACGGGTTCGAACCAGCACGCGTTCGTGTAGACTGACGCCATTCGAATGGTGCGAGGCCGATGACCGCAGCGTCATGCGACGACGTCGAGGCGAGGGACGAAAGCGGGGAGGGCCATGTTCTCCTCCGCCACCCCGTTCCGCCCGCGTTGACCGGCCTCGTCGCGCGGATCACCGGCTATCGCGAGACGCTCCGCCGCCCGATCCGCATGACCGAGACCGCGTCGCTGATCGTGCCGGTGATCCTCAGCTTCGGCGAGCCGTTCGAGATCGCCCTCGGCCGCGAGCCGGAGGCCGACGATCGCTATGGCAGCTTCACCGCCGGGCTGACCGATGGCCCGGTGCGGATAAGGTCCAGCGGTGCGTCGCATTGCCTGCAGATCGACTTCACGCCGCTCGGCGCGCACCGCTACTTCGACCGGCCGATGCATGAACTGACCGGGCGGATGGTTCCCCTCGACGACCTCGAGGACCCGACGCTCCGCGATCTTCGCGAGCGGCTCGGCGAAGCACGGAGCTGGTCGCGGCGCTTCGTGCTGGCCGTTGACGCCGTCTCCCGGCGCCTCGCCGAAAGCCCGGCGCCGGCCCCGGCTACCGCCTGGGCCTATGACCGCATCGTCGCCACTGGCGGCGCCGTGCGGGTCGCGGCGATCGCCGAGCGGCTCGACTGGAGCCGCAAGCATCTCGCCGCCCGCTTCCGCGAGGAGGTCGGCATGAGCCCGAAGACGATCGCGCGCATCGCCCGCTTCAACCGCGCCCAGGCGATGGCGGCTTCCGGCGAGGCCGGCGGCTGGGCCGAGGTCGCGGCGGCCTGCGGCTATGCCGACCAGGCCCATCTCGTCCGGGAATTCGCCGAGTTCGCCGGGGCAACGCCGGGCGCGTGGCGCGCGCCGAGGTAACATTTCTTCAATCCGTCCGCGGCGACCGCCGGCATGATCCAGGCTTCATCGGCCACGACAGGAGAGCCCCATGCCGAGCCCCAACGAAGCCCCCCGCATCTTCCCGACCTACCGCTACCGGGACGCCGGCAGGATGATCGCGTGGCTCACCGACATCTTCGGCTTCGCCGTCCATGCCAACTACAAGGACGACAACGGCGTCGTGCAGCACGCCGAGCTCGGTTTCGGCTCGTCGATGATCATGCTCGGGACGATCGCCGACGACGCCTACGGCGCGATGGTCGGGAGCGCCGTCGTGCCCGGCGCCAAGTCGACCTACGTCGCGGTGGACAATCCCGACGCGCTTTTCGCCAAGGCCAGGCAGGCCGGCGTCACCATCGAGGAAGAGCCGACCGACCGCAGCTATGGCAGCCGGGAGTTCATCGTCCGCGATCCCGAAGGCAATGTCTGGGCTTTCGGCACGTACTGGCCGAAGGCCGGCCCGGCGGCGTGAGCCGTCGGACCTCAGCCGACGAGGGCGAGCCGCTCGGCCGGCTCATGGCTCGTGCCGTCGAGCCGCCGGATGACCCGCGCCGGATTGCCGACCGCGACCACGTTCGCCGGCACCGACCGCGTCACCACGCTGCCGGCGCCGATCGTCGTTCCGGCCCCGATGGTGACGCCGGGAAGCACGATCGCACCCGCGCCGATCCAGACGTCGTTGCCGATCGCGATCGGCCGGGCATAGCTGACGGCGCGGAACGGGAATGCCGGATCGGCGGCGTAGTCGATGGTGCGCGCCCGCGGTTCGACCGGGTGGGTGGCGGTGATGAGCTGCACGCCCGGGCCGAGCAGCACGCGGTCGCCGATCACGATCGGGGCGCTGTCGAGGAAGATGCAGTTCATGTTGGCATAGGAGAAGTCGCCGATCTCGACGTGAACGCCGTAGTCGACCGAGAAGGGCGATTCGATCCAGCTCCGGCCGAAGCGGCCGAAAAGCGACTTGAGGATCGCGGCCCGCTCGGCGGCGGCTTCGCGCGGCGTGTCGTTGAGCGTGCGGACGAGGGCCCGGGCGCGGTTGCCGATGGCGATCAGTTCGGGATCGGGGGCAAGATGGATTTCGCCGGCGAGCATCTTCTCGCGCATGGTCCGTCCGTCGTCATTCGCCGCAGTCGTCACCGCCGGTTCCTCCCGACATGCTCCCTCCGCGCCAGCGCGCGGGAGCGCGGCCTGTAGCGTCTTTCGAGTGGCGGGGCTGTGACCGCCATCACAGAGGCGTGACGGGTGGGTGGCGGCGGCGGGCGACTCCGGCTAGAACACCATCGCCGGTTGCAGCGCTTGTCCAGCCGGACGCGCCGTCGCGCGCCGTGTCATCATATCCCGCGATCCATGCCGGTCGCGCGCGGCAATAGGGCCTTCGACGACGATGCACGAAACGTCCACCCCCGCCATCGAGACCGCGGGCCTGATCAAGGCCTTCGGACCGACCCGCGCCGTCGAC
>DASSPO010000255.1:0-6203 GCA_035699585.1 Bauldia sp. | reverse complement strand
CGAGGCGCTCGCGCGCCAGGTCACAGAGCTTGCCGCCAAGACCGCCGGCTGCGAGCGGGTGAATGTCTGGCTGTTCAACGACGACGAAACCGAGCTGTCGTGCATCGACCTTTATGAAGCGACGCCGGATCGCCACTCAGCCGGCACGGTGCTGAGCGGCAAGGAGTTCGGGCCGGAGTTGAAGATCGTCAAGTCGTCTCGTTACGTGAATGCCGACGATCCCCTCACCGATCCACGGACCGCCGGGTACGTCTCATCCTACATCAAGCCGCTCGGAATCACGTCGATGCTGGACGTCGGCATCCGAGCCTCGGAGCGCAATTTCGGCCTTTTGTGTTTCGAGCATGTCGGCAAACCCCATCATTGGACCGAGGACGAGATCAGCTTCGCCTGTCAGCTCGCCGACAAGATAGGGATCGCCGTCATCAGCAGAATGCGCCGCCAGGCGGAGGAGCAGATCCGTCACAGCGCGCGCCACGACGGATTGACCGGACTCGCCAACCGCAAGGCCTTCATTGAAGGCGTGCATCAGGCCATTGCCCGCGCCGAGCGGGGCGAAAAGAGCTTCGCCGTGCTCTATCTCGATCTCGATCACTTCAAGGATGTGAACGATACCTTGGGCCATCCGGTTGGAGACGAGTTGCTGCGCGCTGTCGCCGAGCGGCTTTGCCGATGCGTGCGCAAGAGCGACCTCGTGGCCCGCTTCGGCGGTGACGAATTTGCGCTTCTGATCGAGGGAGTGCGCGATCCCGACCAGGTTGCGGATCTCGCCGCCAAGGTCATCGCCGCCCTCAACGAGCCCTATCGGATCGCCGAAAGCGACATCAAGAGCGGAGCAAGCATCGGCATTGCGGTCAGGGAAACGGGCGAAAGCGACCCCGAGCTGTTGCTGTCGAACGCCGATATCGCTCTCTACCGGGCCAAGTCCGAGGGGCGGGGAAGCTACAGGTTCTTCACCGAGGCGATGGACAGCGAAGTGCGCGCCCGCGTGACCATGAGCGCCGAGCTGCGCAGGGCCATCGATGCCGACGAACTCTTCCTCGAGTACCAGCCACAGGTGGACCTTGAAACCGGCCGCATCGTCGGAGTCGAAGCTCTGGTTCGCTGGAGGCACCCGGTGCGCGGGGTGTTGGCGCCGGGCGAGTTCATCCCGGTCGCCGAGCAGACCGGTCTCATCGCCGGGATTGACGGCTGGGTGCTGCGCGAAGTCTGCCGCCAAGGCAAGGCGTGGGTCGACGAGGGCATCGCCCCAGACACGATCGGCCTGAACATGTCGGCCGTGTCCCTCAAGAGGGCGGCCGAAGTCGAACGGCTGGTTCTTGCGACGCTCTCCGAAACGGGACTTCCTCCCGAGAAGCTTGAGATCGAGATCACCGAAAGCGGGTTCATGATGGTGTCGCGCGAAAACGAAGCCGTGCTTTCGCGGCTGCGGGGCAAGGGGATCAAGTTCGCCATCGACGATTTCGGCACCGGCTATTCGTCGCTCGGCTACCTTCGCCGCTTCCCGGTATACCGGCTCAAGATCGCTCAGGTTTTCATCGCCCGGATCGTTGCGGACCCAGGTAGCGAAGCGATCGTGCGGGCGGCTATCGGACTCGCGCACGAGCTCGGCATGGTCCCAATCGCGGAAGGCGTGGAAAGCGAGGAGCAGCTGGCCATGGTCAGCGCCTGCGGCTGCACGGAAGTCCAGGGCTACTACTTCTCCCGGCCCCGCAGCCCCGAGGGCCTCCATCCGGTCCTCAACCAGGGAATGATTCTTCTCCGCGACCAACCCGCCAGGACAGCGGCGTGATCGTTTCGGCGCACTTCTCCCGAGCGATCGAGCCGGCTGCAGTAGATCGACCGATGCCCGCCCCCTGGGGTTTGGCCTGACCGCGGGTGGGCATCGAAGTCGGCGCTTCTCGATCCGCGCCTGCCTGATGGACCAGCGGCGCGGCCGAATCACGGCCATGGATAGAAGGCCCGGCACTTGGCCGGGCCTTCGAGCGCGCCCCCGTCGAGCGGCTGGGCGGCCATCGAGGCGGAGCTTGCCTCGATTGCTCGTCCGACAGGAGGCCGCTAAGTTTGGATTACAGGGAGACCCGACGACCACGGTGACTACTGTCGCAAATGCCGGCCTCACATCCGCCGTCAAACCCATCCGATGAACTCTCAGCGCGCCGCGTCTACGCTGGCCCCACTCTCGCCAATGGCGTGCTGACCGACGACCTCGTCCAGTTCTTGCAGAGCGGGGTCAGCATGGTCCTCGCCAGTTGCGACGGGAACCGTCGGCCGGTGGTCGGTCGTGGGCTCGCATGCAGGATCGACGAAGCCGGCAATGTGCGTCTCGTGGTCCGGACGGGCTCCAACCCCGACTTGTTGAGCGCGATTGCCCGAGGCGGAGGCTTGGCGGCTACTTTCACTAGGCCCTCCGATCATCGCTCGATCCAGCTTAAAGCCTCGTTCGCGCGCACCGCTGCAACGGATCCTCAGGACGGCGCGGCGGCCGCGCGCCAGACTGCGGCCCTCAGGGCAAATCTTATCGAGGACGGCTATTGGGAAGCATTCGCTGCGCAGTATTGCGCTTTCGAGCCGGACGGATTGACTGTGATTGAGTTCGTTCCGGAGCGTGCCTTCGTGCAGACGCCCGGCCCAGGCGCAGGAAGCCCGCTACACCCGTGACCACCCCGGCGCTCGAAACGATCCGCGACTGCTTCGAGGGCGTCGTTCCCGCGGTCCTTGCCACCTGCGATGCCAATGGTGTCCCTAACGTGTCAATGATCTCGCAAGTTCACTATGTCGATCCTGGCCGGGTTGCACTGAGCTATCAGTTCTTCAACAAGACGCGGCAGAACCTGCTCGCCACCCGTGCGGCCGCAGTGTCCGTCTTCAGCCCCGCCGACCTCATCGACTACCGCCTCGATCTCGACTATGAGGAGACTCAGACGTCCGGCCCGGTCTTCGAGAGCATGAAGGCGAAACTGGCCGGCATCGCCTCACATACCGGCATGCAAGGGGTCTTCCGGCTGCAGGGCGCGGACATTTGCCTTGTCCGCTCGATCGCCGCCATGCCCGGTGCGGTAGTGCAGCAGCTTCCGACCCGGAACCTGCTGTCCGCCGTCCGCCGCAGCTTCGCCGACCTGACCGCAACTTCCGACCTCGGAGAACTCTGCGACAAGGCACTCGATTGTCTTCGAAGGCACTTCGATATCGAGCAGGCCATGATTCTGATGCTGGACAACACGGCGCAGCGTCTCTTCACGGTCGCCTCTACCGGCTACGCCAGATCGGGGGTCGGATCGGAGATCGCATTGGGCGAAGGCGTCGTGGGCGTTGCCGCCCGTGAGGGCGTGCCGATCCGCATTGGCCACATGACATCGGAATACAGCTACGGGGCAACAATCCGTGAACAGGCGCAGCACCACGGCATTGCCGATGGAATGGCTACCGAGATCCCCTATCCGGGGCTCACGTCGCCGGAAAGCCAAATAGCCCTGCCCATCGTTTCGGCAGGCAGGACCTTGGGGGTGCTGTTCGCCGAGAGTTCGGAACCGATGCGCTTCCGTTATGACGACGAGGATGGGCTGGCCCTGATAGCCGGCCGGCTTGGTGACCTCATAGTGGCCGTCCAGCAGGACGACTCATGGGTGTCGCGAGAACAAACCTCGCCCGCCCCCCTGCGCGCGACGGAGCGTCCTATCGTCGTCCGCCACTACCAGGTCGACGACAGCGTTTTTCTCGACCACGATTACCTCATTAAAGGGGTTGCTGGGGCGATCTTCTGGAAGCTCGTCTGCGAGCAGACCCACACTGGGCGCGTGGAGTTTACCAACCGCGAGCTCAGGCTTGACCCCGCGCTGCGCCTGCCGGAATACGCCGAGAACCTCGAGGCAAGGCTCGTGCTGTTGCAGAGACGGCTTGGTGAGCGAAGCGCGATCCGGATCGAGAAGTGCGGCCGCGGCCGGTTCCGGCTCGTCGTCCCTGGCCCCTTGCTTCTGGAGGAGGTCGGAGCCGGCGGCGCGAGGTGATCCGCTTAGCAAATATTTAGCGTTCCCTGCAGGAACTCTTAGCAGGAAGACATGGCCGATCAGGCGTATGTCGTCGCGCTCCCAAGGGCCGACGAATTGAGTGAGGATCGGAACCGTGAATCTGCTCGAAAACAGCAATGGCCATGTCGGCTCTTCATACGAAGATCTCCACCCCGCATCACCGGCAAATGCCAGGTTCGACGGTCGACACGACTTCGCTTCTTCTGAAGACAAGCATTTCCCCGTCGACGACCGGATCGGATTGCTGGCTTCGTTGCTCAGAGGCCGCGTCATCGCTCCCGGAGATGCCGAATATGACGCCCTCCGCGCGGTCGTGCCGGCAAACTACGACCGGCGGCCGAAGGCGGTGGTCCGGGTTGCCAATGCCGCGGACATCGCGACTGTCCTCCACTTCGCCAGCACCAATGGACTGGATGTCGCCGTGCGCAGTGGCGGCCACAGCGGTCACAGCAGCACCGACAAGGGGATCGTCATCGATCTGCGCGAACTGAACGCCCTGGAGATAGACACGAGCCGGCGAGTGGCATGGGTGGGTACCGGCCTCACCGCCGGCGAAGTGACCCGCGCGGTCGAGAAGCACGGCCTCATCATCGGATTCGGCGATACCGCGTCGGTGGGTATCGGCGGCCTTACCGTCGGCGGGGGCATCGGCTATCTTGTTCGCAAGCACGGACTGACCATCGACTCGGCGCTCGCCGCGGAGGTGGTGACCGCGCGCGGTGACGTCCTGCTCGTCGACGAGAACCACCACAGGGACCTGTTTTGGGCCCTGCGCGGCGGCGGCGGGAACTTCGGAGTCGTGACGCGGTGGAAGTACCGGCTGCATCCGCTGCCGGCTTTCACGGGCGGTCCGCTCGTGCTTCCGGCCACGCCGGAGGTGGTGAGCCGCTTCGTGGCGCTGGCGGACGCCGCTCCCGAGGAACTGTCAGCCATAGCATCCATAATGCCGGCGCCGCCCGCGCCGTTCCTCCCGCCTGAAATCCACGGCCAGACCGTGTTCTTCTGCATGATGGCTTTCGCCGGGGAGCCCGCGGCCGCCGAAAGGGCACTCGCGCCTTTCCGGGAGCTTGCCACTCCCCTGGCAGATCTCGTCAGACCGGGGCAATACAGCGATCTGTACATGCCCGAGGGAGGCGGCCCAAAGCCGGCATTTTCGGTCCGCTCACGGCTGATGGACCGGCTCGGAGCGGACGAGGCCGCCGAGATCATCAGTCGGGTCGAGCGGTCGGACGCCCCGATGCGGCTGGGAGAGATCCGCGTGCTGGGCGGGGCGATGGGGCGCGTGCGCTCCGACGCTACGGCGTTCGCCCATCGCGCCAGCCGTGTCATGCTTTCATTCATCGCGATCTACACCGATCCGCGCGATCAGGCCTTGCACGACGGATGGGCGGAGGACGGAATTGCCGCGCTGCGACAGGATGTGGACAGGGTCTACGTCAACTTCCTGCTTACCGATCCGGCCGAGCGCATCCACGCGGCCTATCCGCCCAGGACATGGGAGCGGCTGAGGCGTGTCAAGCGCCGCTACGACCCGGAGAACCTGTTACGCCTGAACCGGAACATCGTGCCGTAGAGAGAGTCACCGGATGAAACCGGGCATCCATCATCGAAACGTTCCTGAGCGCCGCCTGGCATCAAGAGTGTCACACGCCCTTGTGGCAAGGTCGGCCGACCTTGGTCCGGCATGGACTGCGTTTTAAGCGGGCTTAAAGGCGTCGTCCAAGGTCAACACGCCGGAAAGACAATTGGGCTGCAGTCCCGTCCCGGGTCGACGAGCGCGACAAATGCCGGCCGCTGTGGGCCCCCACGCAATCCTTCTACATTCAATCCCCCGCACGGTGGCGAACGGGTGGCGAGCTATTCCGCAAATATACGAAAGCCCGGCCGAAGCCGGGCTTTCTAAATTCACTATGCGTTTTTGGTTGCGGGGACAGGATTTGAACCTGTGACCTTCAGGTTATGAGCCTGACGAGCTACCGGGCTGCTCCACCCCGCGTCAGGGTGCTTGTCGGGACAGTCGAGCCGTTGTTGGTGGTTTGGGCTCGGCGAGTTCGCGACGTGTTGGACCGGTTTGTCCCGCTGGAGCGGGGGATTTGGCGTTGTGATGAGGGAATGCTGTCTTTTGCAGGCCTGGCAGCGACCTACTCTCCCAGGTCTTGAGACATAGTACCATCG
>DASSPO010000254.1:0-6956 GCA_035699585.1 Bauldia sp. | reverse complement strand
GTTGGTGGACTCTAGTTGAAGCAATCACAGATTGGTTATGAGGATCGAGACATATTTCAGGGGCCCAACACTAACGCCTCCCCTCCCCCTCGCCGTATCCCCACCCCATCTGTTGCTATAGTGTTCCCCTGAGATTCGTGGACCTGTAGCCCCCGTATGTCCGGACATCCCCTGTCCCGTGCCCAAATTCCAGGCGACGAGCCGCCCGCCCCGAAGCCGGGCGGCATTGCCGCGCGCGCGCTCGGGATCGGCCAAAGCGCCCAGAGCTACCTCGACAAGCTCAACCCCGAGCAGCGGCTCGCGGTCGAGACCCTGGAGGGGCCGGTGCTGGTGCTCGCCGGCGCCGGCACCGGCAAGACCCGGGTGCTCACCACCCGGATCGCCCATATCCTCGCCACCGGCCGGGCCCGGCCCTACGAGATCCTCGCCGTCACCTTCACCAACAAGGCGGCGCGGGAGATGAAAAACCGCGTCGGCGACCTGATCGGCGGCGTGCTCGAAGGGATGCAGTGGCTCGGCACCTTCCACTCGATCGGCGCCAAGCAGCTCCGCCGCCATGCGGAGCTTGCCGGCCTCAAGTCGGGCTTCACCATCCTCGACACCGACGACCAGATCCGCCTCATGAAGCAGATCATCTCGGCCGAGGGCATCGACGAGAAGCGCTGGCCGGCGCGCCAGCTCGGCGGCTGGATCGACACCTGGAAGAACCGCGGCCTTGCCCCGAAGGACGTGCCCGAATCCGACTCCCACGCCTTCGCCGACGGCCGCGGACGGAAGCTCTACGCCGCCTATCAGGAGCGGTTGAAGACGCTCAACGCCGCCGACTTCGGCGATCTCATCCTCGAGCCGCTCAAGATCCTCCGCGAGCACCCGGACGTGCTGGCCGACTACCACAAGCGCTTCCGCTACATGCTGGTCGACGAGTACCAGGACACCAACGTCGCGCAGTATCTCTGGCTGCGGCTGCTCGCCCAAGGCCGGAAGAACATCTGCTGCGTCGGCGACGACGACCAGTCGATCTACGGCTGGCGGGGCGCCGAGGTCGACAACATCCTCCGCTTCGAGAAGGATTTCCCCGGCGCCAGGGTCATCCGGCTCGAACGGAACTACCGCTCCACCTCGCATATTCTCGGCGCCGCCTCCCATCTCATCGCCCACAACGAGAGCCGGCTCGGCAAGACCCTCTTCACCGACCGCACCGACCACGACGCGCCGAAGGTGTTCGTCGCCTCGTCATGGGATTCGGAAGAGGAAGCCCGCGCCGTCGGCGAGGAGATCGAGCAGCTACAGCGCCAGGGCCACGCGCTCAACGAGATCGCCATCCTGGTCCGCGCCTCCTTCCAGATGCGCGCCTTCGAGGATCGCTTCGTCACCCTCGGTTTGAACTATCGCGTCATCGGCGGCCCGCGCTTCTACGAGCGGCAGGAGATCAGGGACGCGCTCGCCTATTTCCGCGTCGTCGCCCAGCCCGCCGACGACCTCGCCTTCGAGCGCATCGTCAACACGCCGCGCCGCGGCATCGGCGAGGCGACGGTGAAGCTCCTCCACGACCGGGCGCGGGCGCGGCGCGTGCCGCTGATCGACGCCGCGGAGGATCTGATCGAGACCGACGAGCTTGCCGCGCGCACCAGGACCGCGCTCCGCGACCTGCTTGCCTCCTTCACCCGCTGGCGCGGACAGCTCGATCACCTCCGCCACACCGAGCTTGCCGAGATCATCCTCGAGGAGTCCGGCTATACCGAGATGTGGCAGGCCGACCGCTCGGCCGACGCGCCGGGCCGCCTCGAGAACCTCAAGGAGCTGGTCCGCTCGATGGAGGAGTTCGATTCGATGATCGGCTTCCTCGAGCATGTCTCCCTGGTGATGGATGCCGACGGCGAGGCCGCCGCCGACGCGGTCAGCATCATGACGCTCCACTCCGCCAAGGGCCTGGAATTCGACACGGTGTTCCTCCCCGGCTGGGAGGAGGGCCTGTTCCCCTCGCAGCGGACGCTCGACGAGAACGGCCGCGCCGGCCTCGAGGAGGAGCGCCGCCTCGCCTATGTCGGCATCACCCGGGCGCGGAAGCGTGCCTATATCCGCTTCGCGTCGAACCGGCGCATGCACGGCCTGTGGCAGACCTCGATCCCCTCGCGCTTCCTCGATGAGCTGCCCGAGGCCCATGTCGACGTGACCGAGGAGACCTCGACCTACGGCGGCTACGGCATGAACGCCTACGGCGCGAGCCGCTTCGACGCGCGCGACCCGTTCGAGAACACCTACTCGACCCCCGGCTGGCAGCGCGCCCAGAAGAACCGCGCCGGCGCATCCGGGTCGACCATGGGCGGCTACGGCAACTTCTCGGGGCCGAAGTCGAGTCAGCGTTACATCGAGGGCGAGCTGGTGGCGAAAAGCGTGGTCGGCGGCGGCTCGGGCTACCGGACCGGCGAGCGCGTCTTCCACCAGAAATTCGGCTATGGCCGGATCACCGGCATCGACGGCAACAAGCTCACCATCGACTTCGACAAGGCCGGCTCGAAGCGCGTGCTCGACTCCTTCGTCGAGCGGCATTGAGGCCCGATCGTCCCGCGACCGTCGCAGTGACCCACACCGCAAGCATCGCCGTCACGGAAGCGGACGCGCTGCGCCTCGCCTCCGTTCTCGAGGACGACCCGGTCTTCGGCGGGCTTGCCGTCGACGCCGTGGAGGAGATGCCGGGCCGCTGGCGCATGACCCTTTATCTCGCGGGCGCCCCCGACGCCGAATTCGCCGCACGCCTCGCGGCGACCGCCCGCGCCGCCCTCGGTCCCGAAGCCCCGGCCTTCGCCTTCGCGCCCCTCCCCGATGCCGACTGGGTGGCGAAGTCGCTCGAAGGCCTGAAGCCGGTCCGTGCCGGGCGCTTCCTCGTCCACGGCGGCCACGACCGCGACAAGCGCCGGCCGAACGACATCGGAATCGAGATCGAGGCCGGCGAGGCCTTCGGCACCGGCCACCACGGCACTACCGCGGGCTGCCTCCTCGCCATCGAGCGGACGATCCGCTCCCGGCCGATCCGCAATGCACTCGACATCGGCACCGGGTCGGGCGTTCTCGCCATCGCCATTGCCAAGCTCGCCCATGTCCCGGTGCTCGCGAGCGACATCGACCCGGTGGCGGCGCGGGTCGCCTCGGCCAATGTCCGGCTCAACGGGGCCGGGTCGGAGGTGCGAGTGATGACCGCCGCCGGGATTGCCCGGCGCGTGTTCGCTGATTGCGGCCCCTACGATCTGATCGTCGCCAACATCCTCGCCGGCCCGCTGGTGGCGCTCGCGCCGTCGATCCGCCGGCGCCTGGCGCCGGGCGGAACCGTCATCCTGTCCGGGTTGACCGCGTCGCAATGCGCGCGCGTCGTCTCCGCCTATCGCACCGCCGGCCTCCGGCTCGAGCGCACCGAAACCCGCGACGACTGGGCGATACTCACCCTTACTCTCCGGCCTGCCTGACCGCCCCGACGCGGGCGGATGTTCTGGTTGAGCCGGAAAAGGTTGTTCGGATCGTAGCGCCGCGCGCACCCGCTCCGCCCCGTCCTCGCCGCGGAAGTTGACTAAGCGCCCCCGTCCGCTTGGCGAAGTGCGGGAGGTTCAGGCGCGGTTGCGCGGAAGGGGCATCTCGGGCGTCCCCGCCCCGCGCGTCAGGGGCGCCGCCGTCTATAGCGGGAAGCCGCTCCGGCCGGCATGGTCGACCGCCATGCGATCGTAACCGAACGTCGCCAGCGTCGCGTCGTCGACCCCAAGCATCAGGGCGCGGGCCGCCTGCCGCGGCGACGTCTCCCGGCCCGCATTGGCGCGGGCGAGCACATAGCGCACCACGCCCTTGGCCGGTGCCGTGCGGCTTCCGTCGTCACCGAATACCCTCGATGCAGCCATGGTCGATCCTTTCCGATTCGATCGCCCTAGCCTCCCTCGTCCCGGCGACATACGCTTAAGTCGGCATCAGAAGAACGCTGCTAAGAGCATGCCAGCCTTGAATTTTTTGCAGTGCATCTGTCATCATAGTGCAATGCACAAATGGACGGCATGACGCCGGCTCTATATGCAGTCTCTGCCGTGTTTGACGGCGGCAAAACCTCAGGGAGCTACAGCCTTGGCGCCGCATGCCACCCGCCGGACGGAGAACGCCACCCGCGACCGATTGAAGCGCCTTCGCGGCGAGTTGCAGCGTCAGGGCCTCACCGGATTCATCGTCCCCCACACCGACGAGTACCAGAGCGAGTATCTCCCGCCGTCCGCCGAACGTCTCGCCTGGCTCACGGGCTTCACCGGATCTGCCGGCGCCGCGGTCGTGCTCCCGGCGGAGGCGGCCCTGTTCGTTGACGGACGGTACACCATCCAGGCCCGGGACCAGGTGGACCCGAAGTCCTTCGCCCTCGAGCACCTGATCGAGACGCCGCCGGCGAAGTGGCTCAAGTCGCGGGTGAAGCCGGGAGATCGCATCGGCTATGACCCGTGGCTGCTGACCGCCGACGAGGTCAAGCGTCTGGAAGACGTCTGCCGCGCCGCCGAAGCCGAGCTGGTGGCGGTCTCCGGCAACCCGATCGACCACATCTGGTCCGACCGGCCTCCGCCCCCGCTCGGCATGGTCACGGTTCATCCCACCGAGCTTGCCGGCGAGGAGGCGCGCGCCAAGATCGCCAGACTGCAGGCCGCGATCGGGGATGCCAGGGCAGACGCGGCCGTGCTTACCCAGGCCGACTCGATTGCCTGGACCTTCAACCTCCGCGGCGCCGACATTGCCCACAATCCGGTCGCGCTCGCCTATGCCGTGCTCCCGGTCGGCGGCAAGCCGTCGCTCTTCATCGATGGCAGGAAGCTCTCCAACCGCGTCCGGGCGACGCTTGCCGATGTCGCCGAGCTCCGCGAGCCGGCGGAGTTTCATGCCGCGCTCGCGGAGCTCGGCCGGCAAGGGGCGAGGGTTCTCATCGATCCCAAGGGCACACCGGCGGCGGTGGCCGCCGCAATCCGCGCCCCGGGCGGAATCATTGTTGAGGGCGTGGATCCCGCGGAGCTGCCGAAGGCCAGGAAGAACGACACCGAGCTCGCCGGCGCGCGCCGCGCTCACGTCCGGGACGGCGCGGCGATGGTGCGGTTCCTCTCCTGGCTCGACCGCGCGGCCAGGAACGAGGACATCGACGAACTGGCCGCCGAGGCGAAGCTCGCCGAGCTTCGCGCCGATACCGCGCGGCGCGACGGTTCGGAGCTGGTCGACCTCTCCTTCGCCACCATCTCGGGCGCCGGCCCCAACGGCGCCATTGTCCACTATCGCGTCACGCCACAAACCAATCGTCGCCTTGTGGACGGCACGCTCTACCTCGTCGATTCCGGCGGCCAGTACCGCGACGGCACCACCGACATCACCCGCACGATAGCGATCGGTCGGCCGACGGCGGAGATGCGCGACCGTTTCACGCGCGTGCTCAAGGGCCATATCGCCATCGCCACGGCCCGCTTTCCCGTCGGCACAACCGGAGCCCAGCTCGATACGCTGGCGCGCGTCGCGCTATGGCAGGCTGGACTCGACTACGATCACGGTACAGGCCATGGCGTGGGCTCCTTCCTCTCGGTGCACGAAGGACCGGCGCGCATATCGAAGCTCGGCACGGTCCCGCTGGAGCCGGGCATGATCCTGTCGAACGAGCCCGGCTACTACAAGCCCGGGGCGTATGGCATCCGCATCGAGAACCTGGTCGTGGTGAAACCGCCCGAGCCGGTCCCGGGTGGGGATCGGATGATGCTTGGCTTCGAGACGCTGACCCTCGCCCCGATCGATCGCCGCCTCATCGACACGTCGCTGATGACGCCCGCGGAGATTGAGTGGGTGGACATCTACCACGCGCGTCTCGCGCCGGCGCTCGACCGGCTTCTCGACGAGGCAGAGCGCCGCTGGCTGGCGGCAGCGACGGCGCCACTCCGCAATTGAGGCAAGACTGCGGCAAAGGGAACCCGGACCGGCATCTCGCGTTTTCGGCTCAGGGTCACGGGCTTGATTCACTCCTCCCGAGGCAGTGCCCCTATTCAACGTGGAGATAGCGACAATGAAGACTCTTCTGACGACGACCGCGCTGGCGGCGCTTCTTGCGGCCGGGCCGGCGCTCGCCCAGAGCGACACCGCGCCGGCCACGACCGAGCCGCCGGCTGCGACCCAGGAAATGGCGCCCGACGCGGGCATGACCGCCGAGCCGCCGGCCGCGACCGAGGAGGTTGCACCAGATGCGACCGCTCCTGAAGTCGCCCCCGATCAGAACCTGACCGACACCGAGACCGTGGCGCCTGAGACCGACGCCGATACGATGGCGACCGACGAACAGGCCGAAACGCCTGACGTTGCCGCGACCGATGATGGCGAGATCTATGTCGGTGAGCAGGCGACCGAGGAGCAGCTCGCGACGAACTGGATCGGCCAGAGCCTCTACAACGCCAACGACGAGAATCTCGGCGACATCAACGACCTCCTGATCGACAAGGACGGTACGGTCAAGGCCGTGATTGTCGGCGTCGGCGGCTTCCTCGGGATCGGCGAGAAGGACGTGGCGATCGACTTCGACTCGATCGAGCCGCGCACCGACGAGGACGGCGACGTGTCGCTCTACTTCGATGCGACCCAGGAGCAGCTCGAGGCGGCGCCCGAGTTCAAGACGCTCGCCGACCTCGAGGCCGAGCGCCTGGCTGACCAGCCGCCTCCGGCCGAGCCGATGGCTGATCCGGCAATGGATCCGGCCGCGCCCCAGCCTGCACAGTAGTCGGCTTCAACGACAAGCGGCCACGAGCCCGCCGGGAGTAGCCCCCCGGCGGGCTTTGTTTTTCGTCAGTTGAACCAGACGGCAAAGATGCCGAAGTTGCCGCCGAAGGCATCGACCATCTTCTGCCAATCCTCCGACGACGAAATCGGGCCGTCCTCGAGATAGGGCAGCGCGGCCGGGCCCGTGATCCACAGCACAGTGT
>DASSPO010000253.1:0-4479 GCA_035699585.1 Bauldia sp. | reverse complement strand
CGCGCCAGCCACTGATCGAAGAGGAGCTTCGACCAGCCGTAGACGTTGAGCGGGCGGAGATCCCCGGCCTCCTCGCGGAAATCGCTGCCCGCGCCGTAGACCGCGCCGGACGAGGCATAGATCAGCGGCACGCCGCGCTTCTGGCACCAAACAAACAGAGCCTTCGAGTAGGCGAAGTTCGTGTCGAGCATGGTCTGCCCGTTCCACTCGGTGGTGTCGGTGCAGGCGCCCTGGTGGAAGACGGTCTCGACCGGCCCGAAGTCGGCGCCCGCGGCGATCACCTGGCGGAATTCGCCGCGGTCGAGATAGTCGGCGATCCGCGCGCCGGCGAGATTCGCGAACTTCCGCCCGTCGGTCAGATCGTCGACGACGAGGATGTCGTCGCGGCCGCGGGCGTTGAGCGCCTTGACCAGATTCGACCCGATGAAACCGGCTCCGCCGGTGACGATGAGCATGCCGCGCTCACATCGCCCGACGCATCGGGAAATGCAACCCGGTCGTCAGCGCAGCGCCGCGTTGATCGCCGCAAGCGGTCCCGCCCCGGGGCATAGCTCGGCCTCGCCGAGCCGATTGAGGGGCGTGTCGACCGTCTTCATGCGGTCATGGAGATCGCCGGCAGCGTCGTTGATGTAAAGGAGGCCGGTCACCACTTCGCCCGCCGCCTGGCGCTCGGCGATGTGGGCCATGGCCGCGAGCTTGTCGGTCGGGTCGTAGTCCTCAGCGAGCTTGCGGAGCCGGATGACCGAGCCGTCGTGCTGGGTCACGTCGGCGACCGTGCCGGGCGCATAGTCGGCGGCGATCTCGTCCCGGCCTTCGATCCAGTCGATGGCGTTCACCGCCTCGTTGTGCTCGCGCACATAGTCGAAGCTCTTGGTCGAGCCGGGGTGGTTGTTGAAAGCGACGCAGGGGGAAATGACGTCGAGGAAGGCGGCGCCGCGGTGGCGTATCGCCGCCTTGATCAGCGGCACGAGCTGGCGCTTGTCGCCGGAGAATCCCCTGGCGACGAAGGTCGCGCCGAGAAGGAGAGCCATCGACACAAGGTCGATCGGCTGGTCGGCGTTGCCGACCCCGCGCTTCGAGGTCGAGCCGGCATCCGCGGTCGCCGAGAACTGGCCCTTGGTGAGCCCGTACACGCCGTTGTTCTCGACGACATAGACCATTTTCACCCCGCGCCGGAGGCAGTGGGCGAACTGGCCGAGGCCGATCGAGGCGGAGTCGCCGTCGCCGGATACGCCGAGATAGATGAGATCGCGGTTGGCGAGGTTCGCCCCCGTCGCGACCGAGGGCATGCGCCCGTGTACGCTGTTGAAGCCGTGGCTCTGGCCGAGGAAGTAGGTCGGCGTCTTCGACGAGCAGCCGATGCCGGAGAGCTTCGCCACCTTGTGCGGTGGGAGATCAAGCTCGAAGCAGGCCTGCACGATTGCCGCCGAGATCGAGTCGTGGCCGCAACCGGCGCAGAGCGTCGAGACCGGCCCCTCGTAGTCGCGGCGGGTGAAGCCCAGCTTGTTTTTCGGCAGGTTGGGGTGATGGAGCTTCGGCTTGGCGATGTAGGTCATGACGCGTGCTTCCGGAGCGGCGTCACCTTGAGTGCCGCGAGGTGCTCGCCGATGGCGCGGGCGATGAAGCGGGCGGTGACGGGTGTGCCGTCGTAGTGGAGGATCGGAACGAGGCGGGCAGGATCGACGCCGAGCTCGTTGACGATGAGCGTGCGCATCTGTGCGTCGCGGTTCTGCTCGACCAGGAAGACGAAGTCGTGATCGTCGATGAAGTCGGCGACGCTTTCGTGGAAGGGGAAGGCGCGGAGCCGCATCATGTCGAGCGGATGGCCCGAGGCGGTGATCGCCTCCATCGCCTCGTGCATCGCCGGCGTCGTCGAACCGTAGTAGAGGACGCCGATCCGCGAGCCCTCGGCCGTATCGTCCCGGATCGGCGCCGGGCACAGCCGCCGCGCCGTCTCGAACTTGCGCAGGAGCCGCTGCATGTTCTCGACGTAGTCCGGGCCTTCCTCGGAGTACCGGGCGTAGCGGTTCTTCGATGTGCCGCGGGTGAAGAAGGCGCCGCGCGTCGGGTGAGTGCCCGGGTAGGTGCGGTAGGTGATGCCGTCTCCGTCGACGTCGAGATAGCGGCCGAACTCACGGCCCGCCTCGAGTTCCTCGGCGGTCAGCACCTTGCCGCGATCGTAACGGCGGCCCTCCTCCCACTTGAGCGGGTCGCAGAGCCACTCGTTCATGCCGATGTCGAGATCGAGCATGACGAAGACCGGCGTCTGCAATCGGTCGGCAAGATCAAAGGCTTCCGCGGCAAAGGTGAAGCATTCGTTCGGGTCGGCGGGAAAGAGGAGCACATGCTTTGTGTCGCCGTGCGAGGCATAGGCGGCGGAGAGGACGTCCGACTGCTGGGTCCGCGTCGGCATGCCGGTCGAGGGGCCGCCGCGCTGAACGTCGAAGATCACCGCCGGGATCTCGGCGAAATAGGCGAGCCCAAGGAACTCCTGCATCAGCGATATACCCGGACCGGCCGTCGCGGTGAAGGCGCGCGCCCCGTTCCATGCCGCGCCGATCACCATGCCGATCGACGCAAGTTCGTCCTCGGCCTGGACGATCGCGTAGCGGTTCTTGCCGGTCACCGGGTCGACCCGGTAGCGGGCGCAATGCTTGCCGAAGGCCTCGGCGAGCGATGTCGACGGCGTGATCGGGTACCAGGCCGCCACGGTCGCCCCGCCGTAGACGCATCCCAGCCCGGCCGCGTCGTTTCCTTCGATGAAGATGCGGTCGCCCACCGCGTCGGCACGACGGACCCTGAGGTCGATCGGGCCGAATGCGGCGCGCGCATGATCGCGGCCCATGTTGAGCGCTTCGATGTTGGGCGCGATCAGCTTGTCCTTGCCCTTGAACTGCTCGCCGATCAGCCTCTCGACCTCGGCCGGGTCAATGCCGAGGATCTCGGCGAGCGCCCCCACGTAGATGATGTTCTTGAAGAGCTGGCGCTGCCGCGCATCGGTGTAGCGCGCGTTGCAGATCGCGGTGAGCGGCAGGCCGAGCACGGTGATGTCGTCGCGGAACTTCGACGGCGGCAGCGGCCTGGTCGAGTCATAGAAGAGATACCCGCCCGGCTCGATCTCGGCGACGTCCTTGTCCCAGGTCTGCGGATTCATCGCGACCATGAGGTCGACCCCGCCGCGACGCCCGAGATGTCCGGCCTCCGAGAGGCGTACCTCGTACCAGGTCGGCAGGCCCTGGATGTTCGAGGGGAAGATGTTCCGCGACGCGACCGGCACCCCCATGCGCAGGATAGAGCGCGCGAACAGGCGGTTGGCGCTGGCCGAGCCCGAGCCGTTGACGTTGGCGAACTTGACGACGAAGTCGTTGACGCGGACGTTCCGCGAAGACATGGCGTTCATCGGTAGCGTCCGGCGGCTCCCCCTGCCTGTGCCGTCTCGAGCAGGAATTTCCGCATGTCCCACGCGCCTGTCGGACAACGCTCGGCACAAAGCCCGCAATGGAGGCAGACGTCCTCGTCCTTGGCCATGATGCGCCCCGTGCGGAGCGGCGGCGAGACCAGGATGTCCTGGGTGAGGTTGAGGGCAGGGGCGTTGAGCCGGCGCCGAAGCTCGTCCTCAGGCCCGTTTTCGGTGAAGGTGATGCAATCGGTCGGGCAGATATCGACGCAGGCATCGCATTCGATGCAGAGGGTGTCGGTGAAGACCGTCTGAACGTCGCAGTTCAGGCAGCGCTGGGTCTCCTCGTAGCCGAGCAGACGGTCGAACCCGAGCTCCACCTCGGCCTTGATGTCCGACAGCGCCTGCTTCTGGTCGCGGAGCGGAACCCGGCGACGCTTGTCGAGAGATATGTCGTTGTCGTAGCTCCACTCGTGGATGCCCATCTTCTGGCTGATGAGCGTCACATGCGGCGGGGGGCGGTCGTTGACGTTGCCGCCGGAGGCAAGGCGGTCGATCGAGATCGCCGCCTCGTGGCCGTGCGCTACCGCCCAGATGATGTTCTTCGGCCCGAACGCCGAGTCCCCGCCAAAGAAGACCTTCGGGTGCGTGGACTGGAGGGTGACGGGGTCGACCACCGGCATGTCCCACTTGTCGAACGCCACCCCGATGTCGCGCTCGATCCACGGGAAGGCGTTCTCCTGGCCGATCGCCACCAGAACGTCGTCGCATTCGAAGTGCTGATCGGGCTCTCCGGTCGGCTCGAGACGGCGCCGGCCCTTGTCGTCATAGTGCGCCGCGACCTTCTCGAAGACCACGCCGGTGAGCCGGCCGTTGCGATGCGTGAATTCCTTGGGGACGAGGTAGTTGAGGATCGGAATGCCCTCGTGCATCGCGTCCTCTTTCTCCCACGGCGAGGCCTTCATCTCCTCGAATCCCGAACGGACGATCACCTTCACATCCTCGCCGCCGAGCCGGCGGGAGGTCCGGCAACAGTCCATCGCGGTGTTGCCGCCGCCGAGCACGATGACGCGGCGGCCGAT
>DASSPO010000252.1:0-8115 GCA_035699585.1 Bauldia sp. | reverse complement strand
AGTGCCCCGTGCCCCACGCCGCCACCCCGTACCGGAAGCGCGGAGGTCGAGGTTGAAAGACGCCGCGGCGGGCGCCGGCGACGGTGCCTGAGAAAACGTAAACGTGAGCGGTGCCTTCCCGGCGCCCGCCACCCCCTTCGCCTGAGACGAAGGGGAGAAGTACGTGGAGCGGGGTCATCACCCGGCCGCGACCGGCGGCGCGGGAAGGAGGAAGTGTGCCTTGCCCGCCGCCAATGCCGAACCCCTCGCGTCAGAACGGCGAAAGCGGGCACCCATCACGGCCGGAGCGTTCTCGATCAGTGACGTGCCAATACCGGATCGCGATGCTCATGGGGGTGGCCGGGAGGGGATCGTGTCCCGATCACCGGCCTCGCGACCGAACGCGGTTCTCGGTCCGGGCGCCTGTCGGCGATCCGGACCGACCGCAGAGGGACGGCCGACCGACCTACACCACCATGCCGTTCGACGCGAAGATGTGGCACTTGGCCGGGTCGAAGATCACGCCGACGTTCTCGCCGGCCTTGGCGTCGACATCGCCCTCGTCCTGGACGACGATCTGACCGGCCGGGGTGTCGACATACATGATCGTCGCATTGCCGAGATGCTCGATGATCTGGATCGTGCCGGGAAGGTTGGCGTTGGCCGCCCCCGCGTCGCCGAGACCGATATGTTCGGGCCTGATCCCCAGCTCGAGGCCGCCGTTCTTCCTGGCGGGGCCTTTCCGGGTCTGCACCCGCACGTGCCCGCCGCCCTTGAGGTCGAGCTCGGCCGTCGATCCGTCGGCCTGCTTGAGCTCGGCCGGAACGAAGTTCATCGTCGGGGAGCCGATGAAGGAGGCGACGAACTTGTTCTCGGGCTGGAGGTAGAGTTCCATCGGCGCGCCGATCTGCGAGATCACGCCGTGGTCGAGAACCACGATCTTGTCGGCGAGCGTCATCGCCTCGACCTGATCGTGGGTGACATAGATCATCGTCGCCGAGAGATCCTTGTGGAGCTTCGCGATCTCGACCCGCATCTGGACGCGGAGCATGGCGTCAAGGTTGGACAGCGGCTCGTCGAACAGGAAGACCTCGGGTTCGCGCACCAGCGCCCGGCCGATCGCCACACGCTGGCGCTGGCCGCCGGAAAGCTGCGCCGGCTTCCGGTCGAGGAGCTGCTCGAGCTGCAGCATGCGCGCAACCTCGAGCGTGCGGCGCTCGATCAGATCCTTGGGCGCCTTGGCCACCCGCAGCGAGAAGGAGATGTTCTGGCGAACCGTCATGTGCGGGTAGAGGGCATAGGACTGGAACACCATCGCGATCCGGCGCTTCGCCGGCGGGACGTGCGTCACGTCAACCCCGCCGATGAGGATTGTCCCGGCCGTCACCGCCTCGAGCCCGGCGATCATCCGCAGCAGCGTCGACTTCCCGCATCCGGATGGGCCGAGCAGCGCGCAAAACTCGCCTTTCTCAACGGTGAGATCGAGGTTCTTGATGGCCTCGACCGGACCATAGTTCTTCTTCACGCCCCTCAGTTCGACGTCCACCAACTCGGTCTCTCCTCTTCCCTGCGCGGCCTCGCGCCTTCCCAGCTAGCCTTCCGGTATCCATACCAGCATCTGCCCGGGACCGCGATTGCACCAGAGATAATACGGGATTGCGGTGAGTTTCGCATCACCGGTCTTGGGCGGCTCGGTGCGATAGAGCGCGCCGTCCCAGTCGCCGGTTTCGGCGACCTCGGCATCGGCAACCACGGTGATGATGCCGTCGAACAGATCGGTCCGCGCCGCCGTCTCGAGCCTAGCCCCGCGGGGGAGGCGGAGGCGCTTCACCGGCCGGTTTCCGTTGTCGGCCTGCTCGGCGCAGTAGACGAGAGGCCCGCGCTTTATCGCCACCCGGCCGACGTCGGCGCGCACGTCCGGATGCGCATATATCCGCCGGGCGGGCATGGGGAGGTCGAGTTCGACGGCATCGCCCGCCTTCCATTCCCGGCGGATTTCGACATAGCCGTTGATTCGCCGCGCGCTGTCGATGGTCTCGCCGTTGAGCCGCAGGGTCTCGCCCGTGGCCCAGCCGGGGATGCGAAGCTTGAGGGCGAAGGTCGTCGGCGCCTCGGGCTCGACCGTCAGCCGGATCTTGCCCGACCAGGGGTAGTGGGCCTCCTGCCTGATCGTGACCGGCCGGGCGCCGACGTCGAGCCGCGCGGTGCTGCCGCCGTAGAGATGGACCGCGATCGTGTCCTCGCCGGTCGAATAGAAGTAGCCGCCCACCGAGGCGACGAGGCGCGAGACGTTCATCGTGCAGCATGGGCAGTGGTGCCAGGCCCACCGTGTATCGGCACCGTTCGACTCGAGCCGGTTTTCATAGAAGTAGTGGGTGCCGTCGCGCGAAAGGCCCGAAAGCGCCCCATTGAACAGCGCCAGCTCCATCACGTCGGCGTATTTCCCGTCGCAGTCGAGGTTGAGCATGCGCTGCGCCCAGAAGATGAGCGCGACCGAGGCGCAGGTCTCGGCATAGGCCGTGTCGTTCTCGAGGTCGTAATCCTCGGTGAACCCCTCGTTCGAGGCGGACGGCCCGAGCCCTCCGGTCACGTACATGCGCTTCGAGGTCACATCCTTCCACAGAACCTCGCAGGCGCGCTTGAGCCCCGCATCGCCGGTCTCGGCCGCAAGGTCGGCCATGGCGGTGTACATGTACATCGCCCGGACGGCATGGCCGACGGCCTTGTCCTGTTCGCGGACCGGCTTGTGCGATTGGCTGTATTCGTAGGTCTTGAACCAGTACTTCTTGGGGTCGTCGCCGCGCGCCACCGCTTCGATGTCGAAGTAGTGCGGCTGGCGGCCGCGCTCGTTGATGAAATAGAGGGCGAGGTCGAGGTGCTTCCTCTCGCCGAGAAGGCGGTAGAGTTTGACCAGCGCCAGCTCGATCTCCTGGTGCCCGCAATAGCCGCGCTTCTGATCCGGTCCCGGGCCGAATACGGTGGCGATGTGGTCGATGTAGCGCAGCATGATGTCGAGGAACTTCCGCCGCCCGGTCGCCTGGTAGTAGGCGATGGCGCCCTCGAGCATGTGCCCGGCGCAGTAGAGTTCGTGACGATCGCGGAGATTGGTCCACCGTTTGTCCGGTTCGCGCCCGAGGTACCAGCAGTTGAGGTAGCCGTCCGGCGCCTGCGCCTTCTCGAGATCGTCGACGATGGCATCGATCTTCGCCTCGATGTCGGCGTCGCGGCGATGCCGGAGCGCGTAGCTCGCCGCCTCGATCCACTTGCCGACGTCAGAATCCCAGAACACCTGGGTGGACATGCCGTGGCTCCCGACCGGGATGCGGAGCGGGGGCACGGGCTTCGGCAGCTTGAGCGATTCGAGGATGCCGTGCTCCTCGAGCCGGGCATGCTGGCTCGGAATGGTGGCACGCAGCACCGTGTCGAGGCGCTCGCGCCAGAACGCGCCATCCATGCTGACCCTGGTGAAGTCGACGGGCTTCAGTCCTGTCATCGTCTCTGTGATCCCTGGTTGGACAATCGCGGTCAGTCCATCACCCGCCCGGGCCGCGCGCCGCAGGAATCGCGGACGACGAGGCTGCAGGGAAGGCGGCGGACGCCGTGGAGGGGCTCGCCGGCGATCAGCCGGATGAGGTGGCTGCCGGCGGCGCGGCCAAGCTCGCGGAGGTTCATGTCGACCGTTGTGAGCGGCGGCCGCGTCGCCTCGGCGATGATCTCCCAGTTGTCGAAACCGACGACCGACACCGCGTCGGGAACCAGCACGCCCCGTTCGCGGAGCGCGTCACAGACGCCGCGCGCGATCTGGTCGTTGCCGCAGAAGATCGCATCGGGGGCGTGGGATCGGCCACGGAAGAGCTGTGCCACCGCTTCGCGCCCCCAACCCTCGGACCATACGCCGGGGAGGTAGAATCCCTCCGGCTCCGACAGGCCATGGCGTTCCAGCGTCTTGCGGTAGCCGTCCCGACGGAGCCTGACCGCCTCGAATCGCTCCGGCCCGGTGACGTGGGCGATCCGCTTGCGGCGAAGGCGCGCCAGGTGTTCGACGGCAAGCACGGCGCCTCCCTCGTCGTCGGGGACGAGGCAGCAGGCATCCGGGTCGTCGCTTTGGGAGAACACGTAGAGGACGGGAAGCCCGGGCGCCGGCACCTTGAGCCTTGCCCGCCGGTCCGCCCGCCTGGCGGTGACCACGATCCCGTCGACGCGCTTGGCGACCAGGGACTCGACGTGCTGGGCCTCGCGCTCGGGATCGTCGGTGGCGTTGCACATGAACACCGCAATCCGGCTGTCGCTGAGGCACTCCTCCAGCCCCTCCATGATCGGGATCGTGAACCGGCCGAAGGAATCCGTGGAGATCAGCCCGACGGTGAAGGTCTGGCCGCGGTGGAGGCTTTGGGCGAGATCGTTGGGGCGAAAACCCACCTCGCGAGCGATGGCAATGACCCGGTCCCGCGTTTCCTGGCGGAGGCTGCCGTTGTTGTTGAGGGCCTTCGACACGGTGCCGACGCTCACGCGCGCCAAGCGCGCCACGTCGCGGATGGTCGGCCGGCCCTGGTGCGACCGCCGCGTTTCCGCGTCCGGGACCGGCACGCCGGCACCCGCCTGCTCAGCCATTGGTCGGGCTCCTCATTTCACGGCTCCGCTCAGGAATCCGGACACGTAGTATTTCTGGAGGAGCAGGTAGAACAGGATGCAAGGGATGATCGCGATCGTGACCCCCGCCTGCAGGATTCCCCAGTCGGTGCCGCCGATGCTGGTCTCCTGTCGCGCCGCGGCGAGGACCAGCGGCAGCGTGAATGTCGCGCCGCGGTTCATGATCACCAGCGCGGCAAGGAACTCGTTCCACGACGTGACGAAGGCGAAGAGCGAGACCGTGACGATCGCCGGGCGGATCGCCGGCAGGTAGATGCGGGTGAGCACCTGCCAGCTCGAGCAGCCGTCGATCACCGCGGCTTCCTCCAGCTCGCGCGGCACCGCTTCGAAACTGTTGCGCATGATGTAAACGCTGAACGGGATCTGGACCGCGGTGTGGATGATGGCGAGGCCGAACAGCGTGTTGGTCAGCCTGAGCTCGGCGAACATGAAGAAGAGCGGGTTGATCAGCGCCTGGTACGGAATGATCAGTGCAAGGAGAAGGACGACGAAGATCAACTCCCGCGCCGGCAGCGGGAACCTCGCCAGCGCGTAGCCCGCCGGGATGGTCAGGACGAGGCAGAAGACGATGGTGAGCACTGCCGTCGCCGCGCTGTTGAAGAGATAGACCAGGAGCCCGTCCTGATAGGTCCAGAGCTTCTCGTAGCTGTCGAGGCTGAGGGCGTGCGGTACCCAGGTGGGGGGCACCGCGGCAGCCTCCACCGTGGTCTTGAACGACGCGAGCACGGTGAGCAGGAGCGGCGCCAGCATGACGGCGCAGATCGCGACGCAGACCGCGCCGACCAGATACTTGGTGCGCCCGGCGAGAGAGCCGACCACCAGCCGGCCAAGGCCGCCGGAGGCGCGCTCGTTGAGGGTGAATTCGGCGCTCACGGTTGCTGCCTCACGCGTGGGTCCGGCGGGAAAGGAACATCTGCACCACCGTGAAGGCGAGCACGATGGTTGCCAGAATCAGGGAGAGCGCCGCCCCGTAGCCAAGCTTCAGATAGGGGAAGGAATTGAGGTAGAGCCAGAAGACGGACGATGCTGTCTGGTTGAACGGCTGGCCGGCGGTCATCAGGAAGAACTGGTCGAAGGCGAGCAGCGAGCCGATGATGCTGAACAGGGTGACGAGCAGCACCGTTCGTGCCGTGAGCGGCAGGGTGATGTGCCGGATCCGCTGCCAATAGGTTGCGCCGTCAGCCATCGCCGCCTCATTGATGTCCTGCGGGATGGCCTGGATGGCGGCGACGAAAAGCAGCATGCCGAAGCCGACCACCTTCCAGACGATCGAGACGATGACGGCCCAGAGGGCGCGTTCGGCGTCCTCGCCGAACCACACCACCGGCTTGTCGACGATGCCGAGGTCGATCAGCCCCTTGTTGATCAGCCCGTGATGGTAGCTGAACAGCCAGTACCAGAGCAGGCTCGAGACGCTGAGTCCGATCACCACCGGCACGAAGACGACGGCGCGGGTAAATTTGCGGATCGGAGTGTTGTCGGCGACGAGGAGAGCAATGAGGTAGCCCAGCACCATCAGGATCGGCGTGATGTAGAGCGTGTATCGCAGCGTGAAGCCGAGCGATACCCAGACCTGCCGGTCATTCCACGCCTTGATGAAATTGCCGAAACCCACCCACTTCGGCGGTTCGAGAATCGACCAGTTGTGCAGCGACATCCACAGCATCTGGACGAGAGGCCAGGCTGTGAAGGCGAGCACGAAGAGGAGGGCGGGCGCCACGTAGAGGAGACCGAGCAGACGCCCGTTCCGGCCGCTATACATGCATCGGTCCCCGGCGCGGGAAGGTCGGACGGCGCAAGGCGTCGCGCGGCACGGGCCCCAGTGGGACGCGAACTGAAGTCATATTCCCTTTCCGCCGAACCCGTTCCCGTGGGTCGGCCGCGGCGATGGTCGCGCCGCGGCCGGTTTGCTCTTTGACCGGCTACTCGGCCGCGATCGCCTTCATCTGCGCCTTGGCGTCGGCGATGATCGTGTCGAGATCCTCGTCAGTGTAGTAGACGCGCTGGAGCATCTGAAGCCAGGGACCCTGGGGCGAGTTGATCAGCTCGAAGAACTTGACCGTATAGGGAGTGCGGCCGACCGAGAGCGCCTTGGCGACATCCTGGACCAGCGGTTCGGCGTTGAAATACGGGTTGTCGGTCATGTCCGAGCGCGTGGTGAGATTGAGCATCTTCGCATAGCCCTCGACCTGGACCTCATCCGAGAGCAGGAACTTCATGAAATCCACCGCATCCTCGACCCGCTTCGATCCCTTCGGGATCACGACAAGGTCGCCGCCGATGAAGGAGGCGTAGGTATTCGGCTCAATGCCCGGGAGCAGCGAAATACCGAACTTGATATCGGGGTTCTGCTCGCGGGCGAGGACGATGTTGAAGTTGCCGGTGCCCATCATGCCGATGTTGCCGGCGCCGAAACGCTTGGCGAAGGTCTCGCCGTTCTCGCCGCGGGCATCCTCATGGACGTTGCCGGACTGCGCCATGTCGCGCAGCCACTGAAGAACGGGCTTCAAGTTGTCGCCGACGAGCGGCTCGCCGGTCTCGTCCGGCTCGATCGACACGCCGCTCGCCCAGAGGAGGGGGCCGACGGTGAAGATGTTGCAGCCCGCGCAGGATCCGGGAAGGAAGTAGCCCTTGATGTCGCCCCCGAGGGCCGTGATCTTGTCGGCATATTCGCGGAGCTCGGCAAGGCTGGTCGGCGGCTTGTTGGGATCGAGCCCGGCCTTCTCGAACAAATCCTTGTTGTAGAAGAGCGCCGAGACGTCGGCGTAGAGCGGCACGCCGTAGAGCCGGCCTTCGTAGGTCCCGACCATCATGTGACCCGGGCTCGCGGTCTTCAGTGTCGGGTCGTCCTTGAAGTAGTCGGTGATGTCGACGAGCTGCCCGGCCGCTTCGAACTGCGGGCCGTAGATCAGGTCGAGGCCCATCAGGTCGGGGACGTCACCGGAGGCGATGGCCTGGGCGAGTTTTGCGACCATCTCGGCGTGCGGGATGTAGGTGAGACTGATCTTGCGGTCGGGATTCTTTTCGTTCCACATCTCGACCAGGCGGTCGACCATGCCGGCATTGCCGCCACTCCTCTCCCACATCACCAGCTCCTCGCTCAGGGCCGGGGTGGCGGCGGTAAAGAAGGCCGTTGCGGCGATGCCGGCGGCCCATGTCGTCAGGCGCTTGGAAAGTCTCATGGTTTCCTCCCGTTAGAGACTGTTTGGCAGGCTAGGCCCCGTGGCTTGAAGCCTTACGGCGGCACGCATTCTCACCAGGCCGTCCCGGGCGGTGAGAGGTGCATTTTCCGACTGAGAACTCCTTCAATATCAGGTGGTTGGCGGTTCGTTCCGGGTTAGGTTGGGAAGGTATTGGAAAAGCTTTTCTCAACATTACGGCACGATTCTTTTGCGATGGCAAGGGCGTGATTTGCAAGCGTATCGTTCGGGCAGCCCTGGCTTTTGAGGCCGTGGACCGGTGCCCGAGTCAAGGAACGAAACGGTG
>DASSPO010000251.1:0-5101 GCA_035699585.1 Bauldia sp. | reverse complement strand
AACGAACAGGCAGCGATCTACGCCGGCATTCCCACCCGTTGGGTGCGAACGCGGGCCTATCTGCTGTCCTCGTGGTGCGCAACGATCGCCGGCCTGATGGCGGTGGCCCAGGACAAAGGCGCCTCGCCGCAGACCGGTCTGACCGCCGAACTGATCGTCATCGCTTCCGTTATCATCGGCGGTGCCGCGATCACCGGCGGGCGCGGCCGGATCATCGGCAGCTATATCGGCACGCTGCTCGTCTTCCTCATCAACCGCGTGCTCCGCGAGGGTTGGCCGGTCACCCGGGTAGTGGTGATCGACGGTCAGGAAGTCCAGGTCCAGGCGGTGTTTACGCTGCCCGCGGGCGCCGTTCCCGCGTTCATCGGCCTCCTGCTCATCATTGCCGTGATGATCGAGCCCTACATCATTCGTCGACAGCTTCCCCAACGTCTCTGGGCGCGGCTTACCGGCAAGCCGCCCCCACCGCCGCCGGAGAGCGGCGGCGTATCCATCGAAGCGCCGCAGATGCGCGGCGTTCTGGCGCGCGACATGGCGTTCAATGCGCGCGGGCTCACCAGGTTTCTCGCGCGCCGCGATGCGCTCGCGATCATCCTTACCGTGTTGCTATGGCTCGCAGGCGTAGCACTGCGGCCGGATTACTGGTGGAACCTCCCCAACACCTTCGCGCTGCTTCTCAATTACACCGAAGTCGCGTTGATTGCCGTCGGCCTGACCTATGTCATCGCTGCCGGCGATATCGATCTTTCGGTCGGTGCGGTCCTCGCCCTTGCCGGAAGCGCCGCGGCCTATTCGCTGAAGGTGCTGGGGCTCGATCCGGGAACTGCCATTGTCATCGGCCTGCTCGTCGGTCTGCTTGCCGGTTTCATCAACGGCGTGGTCACCATTGCATTCGGACTTCCGGCCTTCATCGCCACCCTCGGCATGTTCTACATGGCGCGCGGCGTTGCCTCCTGGATCGTCGCCGGCCAACAGCTCACCGGCTGGAACGAGACGTACAACATGCTTGGCCGCAAGGTGGGCGACATCCTCGCTTATTTCGGCCTGCCGCATCCGTCGGGCTTCATCGGCGCGCTGGCAGAGGTGGTCAGCGTGCAGACCTTGTGGATGCTGCTCGTTTCGCTGATCGCCGGCATCGTGCTGGCCTACATGCCTTACGGACAGCGCATCTACGCCACCGGAGGCAACCGCCGCGCCGCCGCCTATGCCGGCATCAACACCAACCGGATCCGCTTCATCGCCCTCGTCTTCTGCGCGCTTTGCGCAACCATGGCGGGGCTTATCAACATCGCCTATTTCCGGAGCTTCAACCCGGTCGCCGGCCAGTTCCGCGAACTCGACGGCATCGCCGCGGTCATCATCGGCGGCGGCTCGATCTTCGGCGGCTACGGGACGGTAATCGGGGCGCTCGCCGGCGCGGCAGTAATCACCCTCATCCGGGCCCTGCTTCAACTCAATGTCGAAGGCTTCACCATGCCGCAGCACTGGGTCAATGTCTTCCTCGGCGTGATCCTGATCGTCGCGGTGCTGATCGATATCTGGGTACGCCAAGCCAACATCTTCGGTTCGCTTCGCATGATACTTTCGCGGCCGAAACCGGAACGGGAGCCGGCACATGCCTGATACCCCGCAGCATCCCACGCCCCTCGTCGAGATGCGGCACATCAACAAGGCATTCGGCGCGGTCCGGGCGCTCGCCGACGTCAACCTCGTCCTCTATCCCGGCGAGATTCTTGGCCTCGTGGGCGACAACTCGGCGGGCAAGTCAACGCTGATGAAGATTCTCACCGGCGCATATCAGCGCGATTCCGGCGAGATCTTCGTCGCCGGCAAGCCGGTCCATTTCCGCAATCCGCACGAGAGCCGCGAAGTCGGAATCGAGATGATCTACCAGGACTTTGCACTGTGCGGAAACATGGATGTCGGCCAGAACATCTTCCTTGGGCGCTGGCCGCGGCGCTGGCTCTTCGTCGATCGGAAGAAGATGTACACCGAGGCCGACGTGGTGCTGAAGCGACTCAAGGTCGATGTCAACTCAGTCTATCAGCGCGTCGAGAGCCTTTCCGGCGGCCGGCAGCAGTCGGTCGCGATCGCGCGAGCGATTTCCTTCGAACCCCGGGTAGTCATTCTCGACGAGCCGACAGCAAATCTTTCGGTCATGGCCACCGAGCGCCTGCTCGAGACGATGCTCGAACTCAAGAAGCACAACGTCGCTCAAGTAATCATCTCGCACCGACTCCAGGATATCTTCGCGGTAGGCGACCGGGTCATGGTCCTGAAGCGCGGCGAGAACGTCGGCGATCGCTACATCCGCCACTCCTCCGAGCAGGAAGTACTGCAGCTTATCGTCTCCGGAACACGGGATACGGCGATTAACGCGGATCAGGCAATCGCCCAGGCCGCGTAATTCTGTAGATTCTCCAACGGACTTCAGACCGTATTTGTCTTTTCAATACTTATAATAGTCTGCACCAGGGCAGCCACAGCCTGGCCCATGTCTTCCGGGGATGCGTATTCGGCCGGATTGTGGCTGATGCCGCTACGGCAGCGGACGAAGATCATGCCGAATGGAACGAGTTGGCTCAGGGCCTGGGCATCATGGCCCGCGCCTGACATGAGCCGATGGCACGGATGGCACGTCACGATTTCGACCGAAGCGGCGATCCATTCGACCATTTGCGGTGCACAGACCGCGACCGGCTTCTCGTGGACGAGCTCCACCGAGGCGGAAACCATGCGGCGGGCAGCGATCGACCCGATCCGGCTTCGGATGTCCCGCGCGGCGCGCTCGCGGACGGAATCGTCGGCGGCGCGAAGGTCGAGGCTGAAGCGGACCTCGCCGGGAATGACGTTGCTCGCCCCCGGCAGCACCCGGAACTCGCCCACGGTCGCAACCAGTGACGCCGGATTCGGCTCGCGTCCCACCGTCTCGATCACGAGCACCATTTCCGCCGCCGCGGCGAGCGCGTCACGGCGAATGTCCATCGGCACCGTGCCGGCGTGGCCCGCCTCGCCCTTGACCGCGATGCGAAAACGCGACTGCCCGGCGATCGCGGTGACGACGCCAAGCGGAAGTCCGAGGCGTTCGAGCACCGGCCCTTGTTCGATATGGACCTCGAGATAGCCGATGACGTCCTCGCGCCGATACGCCTCGGCCTCAAGCGCGTCGGGATCGCCGCCGAAGGCGGCAAGCGCGGCCCGGATCGTCACACCGTCGGAATCGGCAAGGTCGAGCACCGGGTCGCGGAGCGTGCCAGCGATGGTCGAGGAGCCGAGCAGCGTCGTTGGGAAACGGACGCCCTCCTCGTCGCCGAAGGCAAGAACCTCGATGGCGAAGGGGAGAGCGACCCGACGCCGGCGGAGCTCTTCGACCGCGAGGATCCCGGCGACAACGCCCAGCGTGCCGTCATAGCGGCCGGCATCGATCACCGTGTCGATGTGGGAGCCAACGAGCAGCCGCTTCGCCGACAACGACCCCTCCCTGCCCGCCGGCAGGAGACCGTGGACGGTGCCGGCAGCGTCTATGCGCACATCGAGACCCGCCGCGCGCATCCAGTCGGCGACGAGATGCGCAGCGCGGCGATGCTCCGGGGTGAGGTAGAGGCGGGTAATCCGGCCAGGCTCGGCGCTGATCGCCGCGAGCGCCTCAAGCATCGCCTCGGCGCGTTCGCCGACCGCCCTTGTCTCTTCGGGAGTCATTCGAGGATCCTGTCCTCGAGGCGAAAGGCGACGATGCGACAGACCTGCTCCAGGGCGGTCGCGAACTCGACATCCGCGGCGTTGTCGATTCGCGCCTCGAAGGCCGCGAGGATCCGGTGCTTGTCGGCGCCGCGGACCGCGAAGATGAACGGAATGCCGAAGCGTTCGCGATAGACCGTGTTGAGCATCGTGAAGCGAGCAAACTCCTCGGGCGTCAGCCGGTCGAGTCCGGCGCCGGCCTGCTCGCGCCGGGAATCGTCCGTGAGGTCGCCGGCGATCGCCGCGCGGCCGGCGAGGTCGGGGTGTGCGCCGAGAAGCGCGCGCTGTCGATCAGCGCCAGCCTCGCCAATCGCCACCTGGAACGCTTCGATCATCGCGGCGCGCGAGGGGAAGGGCCGTCGTTTCGCCGCTTCCTCCGCAACCCAGGACGAATGCTCGGCGATGCCGCCAAAAGCGGCGATGAACTCCGCCTCGGACATGGCGTTGACGGCGGCGAGGGAGACGGGGGTAACGGTCACGGCCATCCCCTTGGCGTCATGGTCCCGGCGAAAGTCGGGATCGATCGCGACCGGCCTGGTGAGGACGATAGCGAAGGGGACTCCGCCGGCAGTGACGGATTCCAGCTTTCACCGGAATGACCCGCGTTGGGTTCAGTCAGTTCAGCCTCCGACGTCGCTGGTCGCGAACGTCCCCTCCTCTACCGCCCCATGAGAAACGCGCCAAGCTCGGCGCGCTCGCGCTGGCTCATTTCCGTCTCATTGCCGAGCGGCATGGCGTCGCCGTTGACCGCCTGCGCGAGAACCTGATCCTTGTTCTTGATCACATCGTCGATGGTAAGCAGAACCACGCCCTTGGGCGGCGCGTCGAATCCCTCATGGCTCGGCCGCGGCGAATGGCACATGGCGCAATGCCTGCCGATGATCGACAGCACCTGCCCCTCGCTGACGCTCAACCCGCCGAGGTCGATCTGCCGCGGCGCGGTAAGCCAGATCGCGGCGGCAAGCCCCACCGCCATCACCGGCAGCGTCCACCAGATCCGGGCAAGCGGGTCGCCGGCGTCGTGGCGGTTGAGGAAATGCCTGGCCGAGCCGCCGATCACGACGATCAGCGCCACGACCAGCCACGAATGCGGATGGCTGAAGAGCATCGGATAGTGGGCGCTCACCATCATGACGAGCACCGGAAGCGTCAGGTAGTTGTTGTGGACCGATCGCTGCTTTCCCTGCGCGCCGAGCGCCGGATCGGGTGCTTGGCCGGCGATCAGGGCAGCCGTGATCTTCTTCTGGTTGGGGATGATGACCATGAAGACATTGGCCGCCATGATGGTGCCGATGAAGGCGCCGACATGGATGAATGCGCCTCTACCCGAGAAGACATGCGTGAAACCATAGGCGGCGGAGAG
>DASSPO010000250.1:0-4237 GCA_035699585.1 Bauldia sp. | reverse complement strand
TCGAGTCATCCTTGAAGGTGAAACGCGCCTTCTCGAGCCGGAGCTGCGGGGCGACGCTTTCGAAAATGTGCTCATCCTGGAACGCGGAAAGCGGCAAGCCGGCGAGCGTACCGCTCACCACGAACGAACCCATCTCGGCGATACTGTAGTGAAGGTCCTCGAGGGTCATACGCTCGGCGACCTCGTCATAGTTGATCGAGAAGCCCATGGCGGTGACGATGCGGTCGTATCCGAGGCGGCGAAAGATGTCGCGGGCTTCGGGCTCGGTGATCGCCGAGACCGGGATCGATATCCCGGCGATGTCGAGGGCTGCGCGGGTCGGAAGGATGCCGACATAGTCGCTCATGTCGGCCCGCATGCGCTCAAGTGTGAGACGCGGGATATCGGGGGTCTGGAGGTCGAGGCCGAGCAGCTCGACGAAGCCGAGCCTCGGCAGCAGCTCGGTAACGTCGCCGGGCGGCGAGGCGCTGCCCGCGGCAACAATTTTGGACAGCGCGTCATAGCCGCCGAACGTGATACCACCGAAGGCGAACCGGTCCAGTTCAACGGCGCCTTGCCCCTGAACGACGGCTTCGACGCCTTCGAGACCGAACTCGTTGAGCCCGTCGACCGAGAAGCCGTTGAGGTGGAAGTCGCCGATCGCCAGATGGTCGATGCCCAACGCCTGGACGGTGGTGTTGAGAACAGCGAAACGGCCAACGGAGAAGGCCGAAAGGATGGCCGGGACGGCACGCATCGCCAGTCGTTGGGCGAGCGCGTCGGGCATGTCCGGGTGCATGATCATGTCGTCGAAGAACCCGGTGAAGCTCTCCGGCGGCTGACGCAATTTGAAGTCTTCCAGGATGACGCTGCCGATGCCGAGCTTAGCGCCGGGCACATCCATCACGATGTCGTTGTAGGCGGCATAGGCAAGGCCATCGCGCCAAACCATGTCGCCGACGCCGTTCACGTAGGACCCGGGGTCGTAGACGTGGACGAAAGCGCCGAGGTCGGTGTCGCGGCTCTCGACGCTGGCAATGGTCATCTTGATGAGGCCGTCGGGGGTGGGCGACTCCATCCGGATCGGACCGGCAAAGAATCCCGCCACCTTGCCGTTGGCAAAATCGTCGACGCGAAAGTTCTCGTAGACGACCGTGCTGTTGACGCCCTCATGGGTCTGGTCAAGTTCGAGCGATCCGATGTGGCCCTGGCGGAGACCGATCTTCAGGGCCTCGCGGTAGGCGAGCATGATCGACGTGAACGGCTTCTGGTCATCGTAGGTGAAGCCGATGGTGGCCGGGAGCGACAAGTCGCTCAACGCGACGTCGGAAAGCCGGAGCTTGAGGAGACCGGCGTCAAGCAGGCCGCCGTCGGCTGTGACCGACCGGACCTTGAAGCCGTCCGGCCCTTCGACATATCCGGCGACGGAAAGCGTGGCGAGCGTGACCACCATGCCGGCCGCCGGCGCGTTCGGCTCGGCACGCACTGCGAGGTCGGTAAGCAGCGCGGTGTCGCTCGTCGGATCATAGATCAGCCCGCCATAGGTGGCCGACCAATCGGGCAGGGCGTCGATGGCCGAAATCCAGTCGCGGATCGCGGCCTCGACCGCCTCCTCGGCAAAGGAGGTCTGGGGCGCAAGCGGTAGGAAGGCTGCAACCGCCAGCCAACAGCGGATTCGCATCAGAGTCACTCCGGATCGTGAGCCGGGGCGACTCGGCCGAATGCCCTCCCGTTTCGCCGAGCCGCCGCCGGTTTCGGTCAGTTATTGGCGGTGACGTCGATCGACAGCATGTCGGGCAGCGTCTGCGGCGCCGACATGACGTTACCCATGATCTCCTGGAAGGCGACCGGCTCGGCGGGACTGACGGTGATGGTCAGCGACTTCGGATCGGTGAGGAAGGCAGAGCCGGCCTTGGCGACCTTTTCCTGGAAGGCGGGGTTGTTGATGGCATTGAGCATGAAGGGAAGAGCGCCGTTGAGCTGAGCGACGACGTCCTCACGGCTCGCGCCCATCATCTTCGCCTGCATGTCGAGGGCCCGTTCAACCACGCCGGCATTGTCGAAGCGAATGGTAAGGTTCTCGAGCTTGCCGTTGGCGAGCGCGTCGGGGCTCTGGTCGTCAGCGAGATCGCTCGCCTTGACCCCGGAAATGGTGCCGGCAAGCGAGAACTTGCCGACATCCGGCGCGTCGATGGCGAAGTTCCTTAGCGTGAGCCGGTCGGAGCCGGTCTCATAGCCGCCCTCGATGAGGATGTTCACCACGAAGCTCTCGTAACCGAGGCCCTCCACCAGCTGGCGGAAGTCGCCCTCAGCAGTGGCGATCAACTCCGGCGGGATGTTGATCGACGCGACGTTGAGCGCGAAGTCGCGGGGGAGACCGCCCTCGTCAAGATCAAGCGCGACGCCGATCGACGCGATCTCGAGCGGCACCGGAAGATCGCCGCCGGATATCTTCATGTCGGCGATATCCATGCTGGCAAACGGACGAATCTTTGCCTTGGACTTTATCTCGTCCGGCGAGGGCACGGTGGTTTCGGTGGCCGATGCGGAGCCCCAGGTGATGGTATTGCCTTCGCTCAGCATCGTGGCGTTGTCGAAGCTCATCGAGCTCGCGGTAAATCCGCCCGGATCGCGCGGCTGGGCGTTGGTGATGAACACCGTCGGGACGGTGACCGACTCCCCTTCCACTCCGGTCACCTTGAGGTTGACGATGGAGACATCGTCGCCGGCGGCGCTGGCGCTGTCGTAGCTCGCCTGGGAATCGCCCTGCGCGGTGAACGCCGCCACCAGAGCGTCGGCAATCTGCGTCGCATCGGCGGCAAAAGCCGGTCCGGCTCCGTAGACGGCGCAGAGTGCGACTCCGCCAAGGGCGAAGCGACGAAGCTTAAGGGACATGCGAATCTCCTCAGGGGGGTTGGGGCATTCGTCCGCTGACGACGCCGGTTGGTCGGCATATTCGCCGGAGTTCAAACATAGGGCAAGGCCACAATAACGGTGGTTTTTGGGCGGATTCCCTTGGCAGCCGGCGGCACAATGAAGTCGGTCACAGGATGGGAGACTAGGGCGCGGGGGTGCCCGCCGCGGCCGGACCGGGCCAACTCGTTTCGAGGACGTCCTTCTGGTTGCCGTCCGGGTCGACGTGAAGGACGAGGTCGCACTGGGTGAATTCCTTCCCTGCGTCGCAGATCGCCTTCATCGCCGCGGTGGCCGCCTCCTGCGTCGGCATGCCGCAAAGGACATGAGTGGAGTGGAATTCGGGCAGCCACACGACCATCAGCGCGGACCAGCCGGCGGGATAGCACCAGCGCGTGGCATGACACTCCTGGCCGCCCGCCTCGGCCATGCACTTCTGCCTGGCGCAATCGAGCGCGGCCCCAACGGCCATAGCCTGGCACCACCAGGTGCCTTCCTCGGCCTGAGCGAAGCCGATGCCGAGAGGGCCCTCGGCCGCCTCGGCTGGGAGAGCAAGGCCAAGGGTCAGCGCGAGGACCGGCAGCGAAGAAAAGCGGTAGCGCGTGAACATGGACGTGTCCTCCTCTTCCCTCACGTGGCGCCGCGAATTCTAACCGAGGCCGCCGCCGGCCGCAGGAAGGGGGGTCGGCAGGGTTAAGGCTTTGCTGCCCCGCTACCGTCAATAGTTGGCCGGCGGGTCGCTTGCCGGAAAAGACTCGTCCACGGCCTCGTCGACCTTGTCCCAACGCTTCGGTGGATCGCGCATGGACTCGGGTCCCGCGGGGCGAACCGGCGTCGGCACGCCGCTCCCGATGTCCTTCTTCTTGCGAGGCTTTGGGCCCGGCGAGGCCTCGTCATCTCGTGGTGGATGCTTGCGATCATGCGCCATGGCTGTCACCTCCGGGTGGAAGATAATGGGGCCGCGAGCGGCCGGTTCCAAGACTTGGTCCGGTTTCCACACCACCGAAATCCCCGTCCCGTTGCCTGAACTATTTCGGAGGAATGTCTGGCAAATCCAGTCCGAACCGACTAAGTTTTCGCCCACGCAGCACCCAAAAGGTGGTCAAAGGCGCGCGATCGTAGGGCGACCGCGACCTTCGCCCTTGGGGATTCGTTCATCCGGCGCGGGCCATCGGCTCGCGGAAAGGAGCCATTGGTGCAAATTTTCGTACGCGACAATAATGTCGACCAGGCAATGAAAGTGCTCAAGAAGAAGATGCAGCGCGAGGGCATCTTCCGCGAACTGAAGCGGCAGCGGTACTATGAAAAGCCGTCCGAGGCCCGCGCCCGCGAGAAAGGTGAGGCG
>DASSPO010000249.1:0-12084 GCA_035699585.1 Bauldia sp. | reverse complement strand
TCACGGCGCTTCGCAGACTGCGTGTGCCCCTGCGCGGCCCTGTTCGATGCGAATGCGATGCGAAGCCTACGAGCCGAAGACGCCCGCGGCTTGTAGCTTCGGGTAGGCTACATGTTGGCAACCGCCGTTTCGCAGGCGGCGCATCATGTGGCCGGCCCGCTTCTCAGTTCAACGCCTGCCGGCGCGGCGGGATCACAGCGCCCACCTTCTCGAGCCCATTGACGATGAGAAGCTGCGATTCATACGGGATGTTGCGCCGGTCGAGCTCGGCCCAGAGATTCGGCAGGAAGTCCGGCGCCATCTCCTGAAACGTCTCAAGCTCGGATCTACCGCGCTCGATCATGCCGTTCTGCGCATAGATCATGGCCGCAACACCGTGGTAAACGGGCAGTTTCCGAACATCCGCCTGCTCGATCTGGATCAGCGCGGTGTGATAATCGCGCTGCATGTAGGCGATCAGGGCCAAGACGCCGCGATAGAAGCCGGAATGGCCGGGATTGAGTTCGAGCGCCCGCTCGAGCAGGGCGCGGCCCTCCGTCGTCCGCCCGGACTGGCCCATCAACTGCCCGAGCTGGCCCAGGAGCTCGCTGTCGTTCGGGTTGAGCTCGAGCGCCCTGTCGGCCACCCGGTAGGCCTCGTCGAGGTGATGGCTGAAGAACAGCGCCACGGCGAGCGCCTGAAGGGCACGGACATTCTCCGGATCGAGCCGGACAGCGGTGCGGGCCGCGGCAAGGGCCTTCGCTTCCGGCGGCTCGTCGCTCTTGGCAAAGCCGGTGCGAACCTCGTCGACATAGACATGGGCCAGAAGCGCCCATGCGGTCGCGTACTCGGGAAAACGGGCGACGGCGCCCTCGAGGCAAGACCTGACCTCGCGATAGCCCCCCGGACTGATAGAAGCCCGGTATACGTAGTAGCGCAACGTGCAGAGATAGGCGTCGAGATCGTCCGGCGGCCTGCTCGGTTCAGCCGCGGCCTCGGCCTGAAACACGATGCCATAGGGCTGGGCGATCGCGGAAGCGACCTCGCCCGCCGTCTTCATCTGAACGGCAAACAGCTCGCCGGCGGTCAGCGGATGCTCATAGCTGCGCGACCAGAGGACGGCGCCGTTGGTGGCGCTGAGCAGGCGGGCGGCGACGCGAACGCGCGCGAGGTCGGCCCGTACGCTGCCCTCAAGCACGTACTCGACGCCAAGCTGTTCACCGACCTTGCCGATATGGGGATCGGGCCCGAGCGAGCGCGAGGTCTGGACGCCGAGGACGGTGATTTCCTTGAAGCCACCGAGAGCGGAGACGATGTCGTCGGTGAGGGCGGCCGAATAGAGAGCGGAAACCGAGCCTTCGCCCAGATCGGTGAACGGGAGGACGACCACGCTTGGCCCGGTTACCGGTGCGTCGGCCTCGACGGTGACGGGCGCCATGCTGGTGGCGTAAATGAGAGCCGCGCCTGCGATCGCGACGAGGAGCACCGCGACAAGTGCAAGCCAGCGGCCCGGACGCGCGGGTGGCGACGCCACCTCCCTCGGCGGTGCGGCCACGGGCAGCGCCGGCGCGGGAGTCTCCGGCTCGGGTTCGGCGACGGCCTGGCGCCGCAAGAACACCGGAACGTAGCGGCCCTTCGGGATCTCGATGACGACCGGGTCGTCCCGGCCCGACAACAGGTAAAAGTGCTCCAGAGCGCGGCGGAGCCTTCCCGCTTCGATGCGGACCACCGGATCGTTCTGCGGGTCGAACGTCTCGTCGCGGCCGAAAACCTCGACCGCCACGGAGAAGGCCTTGATCCGGTCGGCACGGCCGGCAAGCGTTTCGTCGACGATGTAGCGGAGGAAACGGCGTGCACGGTCGGAGGCCACGAAGTCCGGGCTCGCGACGACACGCTCCAGAGCCTGACCGATGGCTTCCGCTGAAGGCACGACGGCTTCGGGACCGCCAACGTCCTGCGGGGCATTCCCGGGACTCAGGCTCACGCTGACCGTCCTCCGTTTCCGGCCACTCGCCCCCCACGGCCCGCCACCGTTTCCCGCACTGATACATATCACAATGGGTTGCGCGCCGACACCCATCACTCTCGGAATAAGCGCGGTGTCCGTGCGAAATCGCCACCAAGCGAGGAATCGTGCCGATTCTTACCGTACGTTACATCCGCGGCTCCCTGTATCCGGCCTACTGTGTCCGCGACGTGAAGGTCGTCGGTCACGGAGATCTGGGCGCCCATGGACAAGGGGGTGGCGGCGGCGATCCGGCGCTTCCCGGAAAGAAGCCTCGAGATCCGGCGGCTGGCATTGGCCGACGGCGGATTTCGCTCGCTCTGCGAGGACTTCCGCGAAGCGGAAGCCGCGCTCAATCGCTGGAACCAGTCGACGACCGATCAAGGGGCCTTGCGCCGGTCCGAGTATCGGGTTCTCGTGGAAGAACTCGCCGCCGAGATCGAGCGCATGATTCAAAAACCGGCAGCTACTGGAACCCCCCCAGAGCATTGAACCCGAGGCCGGCGGCAGGCAAAGGAGGAGGTGTCATGCGGAGAATCGCACCGTTTGCGGTGATCGTACCGGTCGCAATGCTCGCGGCCGCGACGGTGCATGCGCAGGATAGCAGCGACGAGCTCGCCAAGCAGCTCGCCAACCCGATCGCCAACCTGATCAGCGTTCCGTTCCAGTTCAACGCCGCCTTTGGCGGAGGCGTCGACGACGAAGGGCAATGGTACACGCTCAACATCCAGCCGGTGATCCCGATCAGCATCGCCCCCGACTGGAACCTGATCGTCCGTACCATCGTGCCCGTCGTGGGCCGGGAGGACGTTTCCCCGCTCGATGCGAGCGAATGGGGCTTGGGCAACACGCTCCAGAGCTTCTTCTTCTCGCCGAAAGCGCCGACCGCCGGCGGCCTGATCTGGGGCGTCGGCCCGGCCTTCAACTACCCGACCAGCACCGACCCGTTGTTCGGGCCAAGCGAATGGGGTGCAGGTCCCACCGCCGTGGCATTGATTCAGAAGGGTCCGTGGACCACCGGCGCGCTCGCCAACCAGATCTGGTCGTTCGACAACACCGACGACCCAGGCGGCATCAACGCGTTCTTCGTCCAGCCCTTCGTCGCCTATGCGTTGGGAAAGGGGCTCACGCTGACCGCAAACATCCAGGCGAGCTACGACTGGATCGGCGAACAATGGACCGCGCCGATGAACGCCGGTTTCTCGAAGGTCTTCACCATCGGCCGCCAGCCGCTCAGCTTCTATGCCGGCGGCACCTACTATCTCGCCTCTCCCGAGAACGGTCCGAAGTGGGGATTCCAGACCACGCTCACCTTCCTGTTCCCGAAGGGAAAAAAATGAAGAGCCGCCGCGCGGGCGGCAGTGTCGCCTCTCTATCGGCGGCAGCGATGAATCGGCCCGGTCTGCGTTGCGCGCCATCCGAATGGGTCCGATCCGCCGAGTTCCTCACGCCGTGACCGGTAGCGACGCCCGAGACTGAGCGGCGCCAAGCTCGCCTTCGGGCGACCACAGGTCCTGCGTTCAGCCCTTCACCACGTCAAAAAGCCGGGGCGATCATTCGAAGGGAATGATATCAAGAGGCAGCGAGACGGCGAGGACGCGATGACGTCGATCGGGATCGGGATGCTCGGTGCCGGCTTCATCGGCCAGATGCATTCCCTGACCTTTGGCTCCGTCGGGGTGGCGAAGCCGAAGCCCCAGGTGGTCGGCCTATTGATCACGCTCGCCGACACGAACCTCGATCTCGCAAGCGAGGTCCAGGAGCGCTACGGCTGGCAACGCATCACCGCCGACTGGCACGAAGCGGTCGAGGATTCCGACGTCCGAATCTTCATCAATTCGGGCCCGAACGATGCGCACGCCGAGCCGACGATAGCCGCGGCTCGGCTCGGCAAGCACCTCTTCTCCGAGAAGCCGCTGGCGCGCACGGCGGACGAGGCCTTTTCGATCTGGGAGGCAGCGGAGAAAGCCGGTGTCCGCCACATGTGCGCCTACATCCACCGATTCGTCCCCGCGCTGCAGCTCGCCCGGCAGATGATCGGCGACGGAGCGATCGGCCGCGTCCGTCATTTCCGCAGCAGCTTCCTGATCGACATGCAGCACCCCGATGGCAGCCTGTCGTGGCGCTACAGCACCGGCCTCGCCGGTGGAGGCGCCGCCGGCGATCTCGGTTCGCATCATATCGACCAGGCGCGCTTTCTGGTCGGCGAGGTCCGGCGGGTGAGTGGCATGTCGCGGAGCTGGAGCAAGGACACGAAGGAGCGCATATTCGACGTAAACGACGACTGGTTCGTGGCGGGCGCCGAACTCGACGGCGGGGTCACGGCGGTCTTCGAGGCCTCCCGCGTCGTCGAGGGGCACCCGCTCACCGGGCGCATCGAAGTCGACGGCACTCTCGGGACGCTCCGTTGGGAAATGGAACGGGTGAGCGAACTCTATCTCACCGAACCCCGCAAAGGCAGGCGCATCATCTCGGTCGTCGCGCCCGAACATCCCTACAGCGACTTTTGGCTCCCGGCCGGCATCCAGGGATCGTTCGCCATCGGGTGGCGCGACTGCTTCTACTTCCAGGCCCGGCACATGCTTGCCGCGGTAGCGCTCGGAGAGCCGATCGGACCGATCGGCGCCACCTTCGAGGACGGCTACAAGGTCGCCGAGATCGTCGATGCGATTCTCAGGTCGGCGTCGAACGGCAGCACCGAGGAGGTCAGGTTCCGCACGGTGTCACCGTCAATTCCGGGCGAGCGAACCTGAGGGATCGTTCAGTGCGACACATCAACCAGACCGGTGCGGCAGATGGATCGGTTTCTGCTTGAAGCCTTCGGCAGGCGCGTGCGGCTCGGCATGGTGGGAGGCGGCGCCGATTCGGTGATCGGGCGTACCCACCTGATCGCGATGCGTACCGACGGCCTCTGCGAACTGGTGGCGGGAGCGATGTCGGTCGATCCCAGGATCGCCGAAATTTCGGGACGTCAGGAACTGCTGGCCCCGGACCGCATCTACACCGACTGGCGCGAGATGCTGGAAAAGGAGGCGGCCCGCCCCGACCGTATCGACGCGGTGGTGATTGCCACCCCGCCACGCCTCCACCATCCGGTCGCCAAGGCATTCCTGGAGCGGGGCTTCGACGTGATGAGCGAGAAGCCGCTCACCCACGACCTCTCCGAAGCCAGGGACCTCGCCGAGACGGTCAGATCAAGCGGGCGCATCTTTTGCCTCAGCCACTGCTACACCGGCTATCCGATGGTCCGCCAGGCGCGCGCCCTGGTCGCGGAAGGCGCGATCGGCAAAGTCCGCCTCATCGAGGGCGAATTCAGCATCGGTACCGCCGGCGTGGCGCTCGAACCCGAGGACCCGTCGAAGCGGCATTGGCGTTTCCGCCCCGACCAGGAAGGCAAGGCGGGCCTCCTCGGCGAGGCTGGATCACACACCTATCACATGACGTCCTACATCACGGGCCTCTACGCGGTTTCGGTGTCGGCACTGATGGCGACCTACGCACCGCGACGCGATGTCTATGACAATGCCTATATCACCGCGAAGTTCGACGGCGGCGCCCAGGGCAGGCTCTGGTACAGCTATGTTGCTGCCGGCAATGACCACGGTCTCTCCGTCAAGATCTACGGCGAAACGGGCAGTCTCGTGTGGTGGCAGGAGGAAGGCGAGATCCTCTGGCACAAGCCCATGGGGAAGCCGGCAATCCGCTACGCGCGGGGATATGAAGGAATGGCCGCCGATGCCGAAGCGGTCACGCGGATTCGCGAAGGTCACCCGGAGGGATACCTGATGGCCTTTGCGAACCTGTACCAACTCTTCGCGCAGGCGATCATGGCCCGCAGCCTCGGCCGTCCCTACCGAGGGTTCACCGCATCGCTGCCGAGCGTGGAGGATGGGGTGAGGGGGATGGCGTTGATCGAAGCCGCGACGCTCTCGAACGAACAGGACGGTGCCTGGGTGAACGTCAGCGCGTGACGCACCCTTGGCCGCGAGCCACCCATGTCGTCCGGAGTGGATCAGGCTGACGCGGCGGCCTTCCGTCCGCAGCGTTCGCGATATAGGTATGGGCCGGAGCTTGCGCGCCCCGACCTCGACGGAGACCAGTCGCGAGCAGGCCCTCGTGCCCGATGGCGGGCGCGGTCGAGGCCGAATTCGGGTCGGATGGGCCTGCACCGGCTCCGACACGGACCGGCCGCGGGCAACCGGACAGGACGGGGATACGGCACGATGACGATTGAGACAGTCCACGCGGTCACGCTCGAAGGCACGCGGAGCATCGCGCTCCGGAGCTACCCCTTCCCGCACCAGCTCGAGGACGGCACGGCGCTGGTGCGCATGGAGTTCAGCGGCATCTGCGGCACCGACAAGCACTCCTACAAGGGCGAGATCTACCAGTACGGCGGCCGACCGCTGCCTCTGCCGGTCATCCCGGGCCACGAGAACGTCGGGGTCATCGCCGGCATCGAGGGCGAGGTCCTAGATCAGGATGGCGTGCCCTTCGCCGTGGGCGATCGCGTGGTGGTGGCCGCGAACCTGCCCTGCGGCCGCTGCCATGCCTGCCGGAACGGCCATCCCTATTACGCCTGCGTCGAAAAGCTCGACTACGGCAACAACATCAGCGCCAAGGATGCCCCGCATCTGTTCGGCGGCTGGAGCGAGTATCTCTATGTCGCCCGGACGGCGCTCCTCTTCCGCTTCCCCGACACGCTCCCGCCGGAGCTCGGCGTCCTGGTCGAGCCCATGGCGGTGACCGGCTGTCTCGACAAGGCCAAGAGCTGGGCCTCGGACTGGGAGCCGTTCCGCGCCGCCGACACGGTCGTGATCCTCGGCGTCGGCCCGATCGGCATCTGCCACCTGATCAAGGCGCGCTTTCTCGGCGCCGGCCGAGTGATCGCCGTCGATCCGTCGCAGTACCGGCTCGACCTCGCGCGCGCCTTCGGCGCCGACAACACCGTCCGCTCCGCCGATCGTGAAGACACCCGCGCGGCGGTGCTCGGCATGACCCATGGGCGAGGCGCCGACCTCGTCGTCGACTGCACCGGCATCGCGGCGGGCTTCCGCACAGGCCTCGACCTGATCCGCGAAGGCGGCCTCCTGATCGAGGTCGGGACCTTCGTCGACGGCGGGGAGGTCGCGGTCAACCCGCACAAGGACATCCTGGCGAAGAATGCCCGCATCATGGGCGTCGCCGGCGACGACCTTGCCGCCTACGCGACCAGCATCAAGCTGATGGAGGCGACGCTCGACCGCTTCCCGTGGCAGAAGCTCATCACCCACCGCTTCAGCCTCGCCGAGGCCGAGGCAGCAATGACCCAGGCACTCGGGCCCGATTCCGGAAAGGTGGTCTTCGAACCGCAGCGGCGGATCTAGGCACGCACGATGCCCCACGGGGAATGCCGCCGGTTGTATTCGCATGGTCCGAGGGTCCCGCCGTCGGTCTGGACCCCAGCGAAACGCCCGGCTTTGCCGTCCTGAAGGACTTGGCCCGGACACGAGCTGCGGAGTTGCATTGGCGCTACTCGCGAACGATAATCCGACCATCGGCGACAACAGCGGTCCAACAGCAAAGGCATTGGCTAGGGGCGCGTTGCCTTCCTCCTCGACACAAATCAGCGTGGCGACCTGCAAGCACCCAATTGTCACAAGGTCGAGAGGCCGTACCGGCCCGGTGATTTGGGTCGATCGCTCATGGCTCTTCTCGCGAGGCCATCAGGCGGGGTGGCAGCTGGTTCGACCCGGGAGAGCCCATGGCGCTACTCAGCAAGTCTGAAGGCAGTCCTTCGATCCCCAACATAGAAGCGTCCCCCAATCCAGCGCCCGGGCAGAACGGGTCGGGGCTCGATCTGCGCCTTCGGCAACAAGAGATCCTGGCCGAGCTCGGCGTACTTTCCCTTCAGGGACCATCCTTGCAGGAACTGCTCGATGCGGCGGTGCGCATGGCGGCCGAGGGTCTAAGAGCCGAGCTCAGCAAGGTGCTCGAGTACATTCCCGCCGAAAACCGGCTTCTGATGCGCGCCGGGGTCGGTTGGGATCCGGGGACGGTCGGCGTTGCCAGCGTTGGCGCCGACCTCGACTCGCCGTCGGGATATGCGCTCCGCACCGGCAAGCCGGTCATCTCCAATCACCTCGAGAACGAGGAGCGTTTCAGGACCCCGGAGCTTCTGCGAGCGCACGGAGTCCGCCGGGCAATCAACGTCATCCTGCAGGGCGACGGGCTGCCGTATGGGGTCCTGGAAGTCGATAGTCGTTCCGAGGGTGAGTTCACCGCTCACGACATCTCCTTCCTGCAAGGTGCCGCGAACATCCTCGGAATGGCGATTGAACGCCAACGCTACGAAGACCGTTTGCGGGCGGCTTTGAAACAGCAGGAAATGCTGATCAAGGAGATCAACCACCGGGTCAAGAACAGCCTGCAGCTGGTGAGCAGCATGTTTCGTCTGCAGGCCCAGGCGGCGAGCGATCCGGCTCTGATCCAGGCCCTCCAGGCGGCCGCCGGGCGCGTCAGCGCGGTCGCTCGTGCCCATGAACGCCTCTACCGCGACTCCAACGTCCGGGTCGTCGATCTCTCGGCCTATCTCACCGACGTCTGCCACGACTTGATCGCGGTAGTGTCGCCCTGCACGATCGACTTCAAGGCATCCGGCACGGTTCGCATGGGAACCGATCGCGCCGTCCTTGTCGCCATCCTTGTCGGCGAACTGATCACGAATGCGGCCAAGCACGCCTACCGTGGGGGCGCCGGCCTTATCACCGTTCGCCTCGATCCCGAGGCCGAGGCCGCGGCTCTGGTTGCCGTACGCGATGACGGGGTCGGACTGCCGAGCGACTTCGACTTCAACGTGGAGAGTGGATTTGGCATGCGACTGGTGCGTGCATTCCTGCAACCGACGGGCGCCGAACTCATTCTCCAGCGAAGGAATCCGGGGACGGAGTTCGTGATCCGGGTTCCGCTCGACCCGGTTGAGCCAACCATGCCGTGAGGACCGCCGGGTCGATCGCTGTGCCGCCGGCACCGTTGGCCAAGTCCAAGTCTATCGGCCCGGCGCGCCGGTGCCGGCGGGGATCTCCGGTTTCCTCACTGCTGCAAGGCGTGCCGCAGAGGGAATACCGGCTGCTCAGTCAGAACGTCGTTCCCGTTACCGAGACGCTTCCAGCTACTGAGCGGCAATCGTGGTCGGCTTGCCGGCCTCGCCGACGAAAACGACGAGGATCTTGCTCGGCGAATCTCCGACGTTGAAGGCTTGGTGCTTCTGGTTCTGAGCCTCGATGAAGGCTTCGCCCGCCTTGTAGCGCTGAGGCTCGCCGCCCTCAGACTTCAGCTCCACCTCGCCTTCCAGCACGAAGACGTACACGGGCACGGGATGCTCATGAAGCGCGGTCCGGCCATCCTTCTCAAGCGTGCCGATCACCGAGACGATCTCCGGCGTTCCGGTTGGATACACGATCGGCTGGTTGTCACGCGTCACCCCCGTCTTGATGAGCGGCTGCGTCGTAAAGCCCGCCGGCAGCGCATCATCCTGGCCGAAAGCCGAAAACGGAACGACCAGACCGAGGACCGTAGCGATCACCAGAGTTTTCTTCTTTCCGTTCATGGTTTCCTCCTTTTCTTGGCGGCCCGTAACCCGGGCTCTCGCCGAAGCCGTAGCCTCAACCGACGTTGATTCTTGGCGATATGGCCGTCGCCGCATCCTCCTCCCGGCTAAAACCGGCCTGCCAAGCGTGAAAGGTCACGATCTCTTCACTTCCTCCCAACATTCGAGCCTTGTCGATCAGCTTCCTGCGCAGGGTGTCTGTCGGCTCGCCATAGACCTCCATCGACGTGAGGCGGATCAAGTCCTTGAACCTGGCGAACGCCGGCTTTCCCGCCTCCATGTGGAATTCGAGCGATGCCGAGTCGGGCTGCAGCTGAACGACGGTCATCTGGGTCTCGTCCGCGTTGAGATAGACGCCGTAGGCTCGCAGACGCGGAACATGCGCCTCGATGAAATCGACAAGGTCCTCATGGCCGCCTTGAGTTCGTCGAGTCGCCCGTCCCGGATGGCGGACTTATCAACGTAAAAGATGGGTGTTGACATCTCTTCAACTCCCACTTCCCGGCGCATCAAATCCTACTATCGGGTCGCCATCAGGAGCAAGCCGACCCACTCTCCCACTCTCCGTCGAGTTGCACCGATCCCGCCGACTCGCTTCCCGACTGCGGCGCGGAGCTGGGCTCGAAGAGAGACCTAGGTCGCGATTGCCGGATAGAGAAGGCTGCCATCCTGCGCGTCGAAACAGGCGACCCGGGCCGGGTCGATGGAAAGGCGGACGCGCTCGCCGTCGCGAACCCGTCTCTCGCCCGGCAGTCGCGCGATCAGGGTCGCCTGTCCCAGCCGCGACATCAGGAACAGATCCGAGCCGGTCTTCTCGGTCGAGGCGACGACCAGGTCGGTCGAGAGCGGCATGGGTTTGTCGCCTGCGAGTCCGACCGCCTCCGGACGGACGCCGAAGATGACGCGGCGCGCCGCCCCCAGCGTGCCGCCCCGGAGCAGGCCACCGAGGTCGATCGGCAGCCGGCCGGATCCCTCGGTTTCAAAGACCAGCACCATGCGGCCGTCATGATGCTCCACCGTCGCCGGAATGAGGCTCATCGGCGGCGAGCCGATGAAGCCGGCAACGAAAGTGTTGGCGGGGCGGTCGTAGACTTCCTCCGGGGTCCCGATCTGCTGGACGATGCCGTCCTTGAGGACGACCATTCGGGTCGCGAGCGTCATCGCCTCGACCTGATCGTGCGTGACATAGACGATCGAGGTCTTCACCTCGTGGTGGAGGCGGCGGATCTCGGCCCGCATCTCGACGCGAAGCTTGGCGTCGAGATTGGAAAGCGGCTCGTCGAACAGAAAGAGCTTCGGCTCGCGCACCAGCGCCCGCCCCATGGCGACCCGCTGACGCTGGCCGCCGGAAAGCTGCGACGGCTTGCGGTCGAGGAGCCCGGTGATCTGCAGCGTCTCGGCAACTGCGGCAAGGCGCTTGTCGCGCACCGACTTCGGCTCCCCGCGCACCCGCATGCCGAAGGTGATGTTCTCGCCCACCGTCATCGTCGGATAGAGGGCGTAGGACTGGAAGACCATGGCGATGTCGCGGTCCTTCGGCGGCACGGCGGTCACGTCCCGGCCGTCGATCAGGATGCGGCCGCTGGTGAGCGTCTCGAGTCCGGCGATGCAGTGGAGCAGCGTCGACTTCCCGCAGCCCGACGGACCGAGGAGGACAAGGAAATCGCCCTGGGCCATGGACAGCGAGATATCGGTGAGAACGCGGACCGCACCGAAGCTCTTGTTGAGCTTCACGAGCGTCAGCGCCGCTTCCTTTCCGCCGCCGTTCATGCCTTCCTCAACCAGCCGTCCCGCAGGGCACGCCGCAGTCTATACATCGGGAGACGAAACCAAAATCAGCCTGCCGACGCCGTGGCGGAGCGCTTGCGCCGACGGCGGCGTGATGTAAATCCATGGGACCAACAAGAGCGGGTTCCGTCCCGCGGGCAGAGCTGTCGGGTGCCGGGAAAGAGATCACTGGAGGAGGACCGATGAACTATCCGATGAGACTGGCTTTCGGTGCGCTGTTTCTGGCCTCGGCGATCACGGGCGCGAGCGCCTTCGAGGAGAACACGCTGACCGTCTGGATCAACAGCGACAAGGGCTACAACGGGCTCCAGAAGCTGGGCGACAAGTTCACCGAGGAACTCGGGGTCAAGGTGATCGTCGAGCATCCGGAAGCGGTGACGGACAAGTTCCAGCAGGCGGCCGCGACCGGGCAGGGACCCGACATATTCATCTGGGCGCACGACCGTTTCGGCGAGTGGGCCGCGGGCGGGCTGATCGTGCCGGTCGAGCCGTCCCAGGCGGTGAGGGACAACATCTATCCCTTCGCCTGGGATGCCGTCACCTTCGACGGCAAGACCTGGGGCTATCCGATCGCGGTCGAGGCGGTCGGCCTCATCTACAACAAGGCCCTCGTCCCGACCCCGCCCAAGACGATGGAAGAGATCCTCGAGATGAAGATCGAGGGCGTTTCCTCGCCGATCATGTGGGACTACAACAACACCTACTTCTCCTTCCCGCTGCTCAT
>DASSPO010000248.1:0-3168 GCA_035699585.1 Bauldia sp. | reverse complement strand
AGGCGAAGGAAAGGGAGCGTGAATATGCCGTTGAGAATCGCCGCCGCGGTACGAACGGACGGGGAAGGCACGCGCTTGCCGGCGATCAGAACCCAGGCAACGAGGTAACCGAGGGCGACAAAGTTGACGAGGAAGACAAGGCTGAACTCGGTGCGGTTCTCGAAAATCCAGAACCGAAGCACCATCACCTCGGGCAAGAGGTCGAAGGTGAAACCAAGTCGCCAGAAGCCGAAGAGAACCACGACGACTGCGGCGAGGAAGGCCGGCGCCGGCTGCGCCGGATCGAAGATGCGGGCGACATCGAGCCGGCCCTGAGTCCACTGCGCGCCGAGGGTCAGCGCGGCGAAGAACAGGAGCTGCCAGCCGAGCGGGTTGAAGGCGATCCGCAGGGTCAGCCCCTCCTGCCAGTCGCCAAGAACGGCGTTGATGGCGTCGGCGACGGCGAGGTGGCTGCCGAGCTGGACCGCCAGCCAGACGATCGCCGACCCGCCGAGGACGAACGCCGCCCGCCCCGTGACGCAGAGCCAGAGAAGCGGCGGCGCGACCGCGAGGTAGAGGACATATTGCGGGAGAATGTCGAAGAAGGTCGGCTGATAGAGCATGGCCGCCGCAGCGACCGCGACCGGCATCTCCCCGGACGGAAGAAGACCGAGCCATTCCTCCCAAATCGGACCCGCTTCCGGGAGGATGGCGCGGAGGGCGAGCACCGCAAGCATGAGCCCGAGCGTCCAAAGGTAGAGCTCGACCGCCCGGCGCCAGAGTTGCCGGGCCGGACCGGCGAATCCGTGCCGTTCCATGCGGCGGGCATAAAGGATCCCGACGAGCAGCCCCGACAGGAAGACGAAACCCTGAGCATCCTGGACGAAGCCGAGCTCGGCGTGGTTCAGCCGGACAAGCGTATGCTCGCCGGCGAACAAATGGGTCGTCAGCATGAAGACGAGGAAATAGCCCCTGAGCCCGTCGATCAGCTCCAGGCGGCGCATCACCAGGCTCGCCGCCGGTTCATGCCGCAGGGAGCCGTGCCAGACGTTCGAGAAGATACGGGTCGCCGATCACCGCGGCGCGCTCCTCCCGCCCGAGCCACGAGAGGGCCTCGGAAATGGAGCGCGCCTCGCTGATCTTGGCAATCGCCATGGCCTCCAATGGATCGACCTCGCCGCGCCGGCGTTCGCCGGACGGTTCGACCAGGCGAATGTGGTCGGTGCGAAGCTCGGCGTCGGCAAGGAGCCGATCGAGGTCGGGCGCACCGGCGATAACCCGGGCGTAGACCGCGCGGAGCACGGCGGAGCGGCGCACCGAGCGCGGGATGTCCACTTCCTCCGGAATGACCAGAAGACCGCGATGCTTGAGCCACTCGCCGAGCCTGGTCGAGGCGCATGCCGCGGAAACCGGGACGGCCAAGAGCAGGCAGAGGATCGCGGGCGAAAGCCACAGGATAAGGGTCGGTGCGACCAGATAGGCAACGATGCCGAGCGCGGCGCCGCTCGCCATGTGACCGCGATGGTCGCGGACAAGGGAAGCGATCCGCTCGTTGCCTGCCTCGCGCCGCTGCGTGCTCCAGCCGCGATCACGGCCGGAAAGGATGGATACGACGAGACCGGTCTGGATAACCATCAGGACCGGCGCGAGCAGCGCCGAGAGCACGAGTTCAAGTAGGATGCTCGCGCCGCGAAGACCGTGTCCCCCGTGTCGCCGGGCGTCGATGGTGAGGTCGATGTAGCCGATCAGCTTCACCGCGAAGACGACTCCCATGGTGAGGCCGAGAAGCCAGAGCGCCTCGGTGGAATCGATCACCGGCCAGGCCGGGAAGAGGTTGAAGTCGTCGGGGAAATAGTCCGGCTCGGTGAAGCGCGCCTGGGCGCCGAGGGCGAGGCCGGCGAGGATCAGCGCGAGCCACAGCGGCGAGGCAAGATAGGACATGATGCCGGTGAAGAGATGGAAGCGGCTCACCCAGTGGAAGCCAGGCGCCGCGATCAGCCGCGCGTGCTGGAGGTTCCCCTGGCACCAGCGCCGGTCGCGCGTCGCCAGATCGGCGATCGTCGGCGGGCCTTCTTCATAGGATCCGGCGAGATCGTCGGCGATGATGACCTGCCACCCGGCACGACGGATGAGGGCCGCCTCGACGAAATCGTGGCTCAGGATGTGCCCGCCGAACGGCGGCTTGCCGGCGAGCTTCGGCAGTCCGGCGGCTTCGGTGAAAGCCGCCATACGAAGAATGGCGTTGTGCCCCCAAGAGTTGCCTTCGCTGGCGGTCCACCAGGCAAGACCGGCGGCGAGCGAGGGACCATAGGCGCGGCCGGCGAACTGCTGCAGGCGGGCAAGCAACGTCTGCCCGGCGACCAGCCGTGGCACCGTCTGGATGATGCCGGCGCGGGGATTGCGGTCCATGCGGCGGGCGAGCTCGACGATCGTCGCGCCCTCCATGGCGCTGTCGGCATCAAGGACGAGCATGTAGTCATAAGCGCCGCCCCAACGCCGGCAGAAGTCGGCGATGTTGCCTGGCTTCCGCGCGACATTCCTGCGGCGCCGCCGGTAATACACCGAGGCGATGCCGCACAGCCGCCGGCGGAGCTCGAGGAACGCGGTTTCCTCCTTGAGCGCGATCTCGGGGTCCGTCGTATCGCTGAGGATGAACCAATCGAACCGATCGCCCGAGCCGGTCCGTGCCGTTTCCAGCGCCATCGCCTCGATCGCGGCGAAGATCCGCGCCGGCTGCTCGTTGTAGGCCGGCATCACGACGGCGGTTTTTCCCTCGACCCTGACGTCGTCGGCGTCAGGCTCCGGCTTCCGGGCGATCCGCACGATCAGCCCGGCGATCGCGGTGACGAGCGTGAGCCCGATCCATGAAAAGCTCAGGCTGAACAAGACAAGGAGCACGACCTCGACCGGCGTCATGCCGCCGATCTCGAGCACCCGGCTCATCTGGAGGACGGCGGCGGCGCCGAGGACCAGGGCACCGCCGAGCACGAGCACCCGGCGCCAGTGGACGCGCATACCCGTCGGCGGCGGGCTGAGGCGGCGACCTCTCGCGGCCTGCCGCGACACGATCTGCTCGGGCATGGGCCGCGGGTGCTGAGGCGGCATGGCGCTGAAGGGCCGGGCATTCCCGGCGGCCAGCCCCGAGTCCAGGACTCTGAGGGCGGCGGTAGTTGTCAGTCCCCCGTCCAT
>DASSPO010000247.1:0-2964 GCA_035699585.1 Bauldia sp. | reverse complement strand
CGCGCGCCAGGTCGCGCACTTCGGACTCGGTGATGCGGTTGCAGACGCAGACGATCATGGAGATCGCTATATCCGATAATGCGAACCATTCGCAAGAGCGGAGAGATCAGGCCCAGCTCGTGAGCTGTTCGAGAGGCTTTTTCTTCAGCGCGTGGACCGGCACGACCGCATCGCCGGCAGGATGGCCGGCGACAACGATCATCAGCGGCTTCTCGTCGGTCGGCCGGCCGCAAAGCTCGCGCAGGAATCCCATCGGCGCCGGCGTGTGGGTCAGGGTCGCAAGCCCCGCCTTGTGCAGCGCCGCAAGCAGCAGGCCGCAGGCGATGCCGACGCTCTCGGTGACATAATAATTGGTCTTCCTGTCGCCGGGCTCGATGCCGCCGCGGCGCTGCCCGAACACGACGATGTGCCAGGGGGCCGCGTCGAGGTAGGACTTGTCCTCGTCGGTCCCGAGCGGCTCGAGCGCCTCGAGCCATTCCTGTCCCGCCTTGCCCGCGTAGAAGGCCCGCTCCTCTTCCTCGGCCGCGAGGCGGATCCGGTGCTTCAGCTCGGGCGAGGAAATGACCGCGAAGTGCCACGGCTGGTGGTTGGCGCCGGAAGGCGCCGTGCCCGCGGCCAGGATCGCTTCCTCGATCAGCTCGCGCGGCACCGGCCTGTCCGAAAACATCCGGCAGCTTCGCCGAGTCGCCATCTCCTCGCGGAATGCCCGGGCGCGCGCGATACGCTCCTCGTCCGTCAGCTCGGGAAGCTGCGTGTAGGGGACGGAGGGGACCTGCTTCACCGGGTCATGCCAGCGCCGCGTCGGCGCCCATCAGCCTGGGGAAGAATCCCTCGTGCGCGGCGCGGAGGTCGGCGAGGGGGACGCGCACATCGCCGATCGTGAGGTCGGTTGCGCCGGTCGTGCCGATCCTCGCGACGAACAGCTCCTCGTCCCCGGCCGCCTCGGCGAGCACGGCCTCCGGGTCAGCCGAGACTAGCAGGTAACGACCCTGGTCCTCGCCGAACGCGAGCGCGGACGGCGACCATTCGTCGGGGAACGGGTCGAGCCGACAGCCGATACCGCCAGCCAGCGCCATCTCGGCAAGCGCGACCGCAAGCCCGCCGTCGGACACATCGTGGACCGCGTTCACCAGACTCGCCGCGATCAGGCGGCGGACGAAGGCGCCGTGACGCTTTTCATTGTCGAGCGAGACGCGCGGGGGAAGACCGTCGGTCCGCCCGGCGATCTCGCGCAGCCACAGGGACTGGGCGACCTCGCCGCACGATCCGCCGACGACGAGAATCGCTTGCCCCTCAGCCTTGAACCCAATCGTCGCCGACTTCTCCCAATCGTCGAGCAGGCCGACAGCGCCGATCGCGGGAGTGGGGAGGATGGCCAGGCTGGAGCCGTCCTCGTTCTTGGTCTCGTTGTAGAGACTTACGTTGCCGCTCACGACCGGGAAGTCGAGCGCTCGGCACGCCTCGGCCAAGCCCTCGATGCAGCCGACCAGCTGGGCCATGATCTCGGGCCGCTGCGGGTTGCCGAAGTTGAGGCAGTTGGTGATCGCCAGCGGCCGCGCGCCCACCGCGCACAGGTTGCGGTAGGCTTCGGCGACGGCTTGGCGACCGCCCTCGACGGGGTCGGCGTAGCAATAGCGCGGCGTGCAGTCGGTGGTGATCGCCAGCGCCTTCTTCGACCCGTGGACGCGGACCACGGCCGCGTCGCCGCCGGGGCGCTGGACCGTGTCGCCGCCGACTTGGCTGTCATACTGCTCCCACACCCATCGCCGCGACGCGAGGTTGGGGGAGGCCATCAGCTTCAACAGGTCGGCGGCGATGTCGGTGCTCTCCGGCACCTCGCCCAGCGGCTTCACCTGCGCCCAGGCCTTGTACTGCTCGCGGTCCAGGTACGGCCGCTCGTAGCAGGGCGCCTCCTCGGCGAGCGGGCCCAAGGGGATGTCGGCGACCGTCTCGCCGTTCCACACCAGCTCCATGCGGCCCGTGTCGGTGACCTCGCCGATCACCGCGAAGTCGAGCTCCCATTTCGTGAAGATGGCCTCGGCCTCGGCCTCGCGGCCGGGCTTGAGGACCATCAGCATGCGCTCCTGGCTTTCGGAGAGCATCATCTCGTAGGGGGTCATGCCCTCTTCGCGGCAGGGCACGCGGTTCATGTCGAGGCGGATGCCGACGCCGCCTTTCGACGCCATCTCGACGCTCGAGGAGGTGAGGCCGGCGGCGCCCATGTCCTGGATCGCGACGATCGCGTCCGAGGCCATCAGCTCGAGGCAGGCCTCGATCAGCAATTTCTCGGTGAACGGGTCGCCGACCTGGACAGTCGGGCGCTTCTCCTCCGAATCCTCGGAAAAGTCGGCGCTGGCCATGGTCGCGCCGTGGATGCCGTCGCGGCCGGTCTTGGAGCCGACATAGACCACCGGGTTGCCGACGCCGGCGGCGGCCGAGTAGAAGATCTTGTCGGTCCTGGCGACGCCCACCGTCATGGCGTTGACCAGGATGTTGCCGTCATAGGCCGGGTCGAAATTGACCTCGCCGCCGACGGTAGGGACGCCGACGCAATTGCCGTAGCCGCCGATGCCGTGGACCACGCCCGCGACCAGGTGACGCGTCTTGGGATGGTCGGGCGAGCCGAAGCGCAGCGCGTTCAAATTGGCGACCGGCCGCGCGCCCATGGTGAAGACGTCGCGCAAGATGCCGCCGACGCCGGTCGCGGCACCCTGATAGGGCTCGATGTAGGACGGGTGGTTGTGGCTCTCCATCTTGAAGATGGCCGCGTCGCCGTCGCCGATGTCGATCACGCCGGCATTCTCGCCGGGCCCCTGGATCACCCAGGGCGCTTGCGTGGGCAGAGTCTTGAGGTGCGCGCGCGACGATTTGTACGAGCAATGCTCCGACCACATCACCGAGAAAATGCCGAGCTCGACGAGGTTCGGCTCGCGGCCGAGGGCCTTGAGGATGCGCTGATATTCT
>DASSPO010000246.1:0-3042 GCA_035699585.1 Bauldia sp. | reverse complement strand
GGCGAGGCGACCAAGACCGTCGCCTATGCCATGACCGGCGAAAAGACCTATCGTTTCACCGTGTGCTGGGGCGAGGCGCGGGCCACCGACGACGCCGAGGGCGCGGTCACGGAAACGTCCGACCGGCGGCCGTCCGAGGCGGATATCCGCCGGGTGTTGCCGCAATTCATCGGCACCATCGACCAGGTACCGCCCGACTTCTCCGCCATCAAGGTCGCCGGCCAGCGCGCCTATAAGCTGGCCCGCCAAGCCCAGCCGGTCGCGCTCAAAGCCCGCCCCGTCACCGTCAATGCATTGAATTTATTAAATATTCCAGACGCCGATCACGCCGATTTCGAGGTTCTGGGCGGCAAGGGCCTCTATGTCCGCTCGCTCGGCCGCGATCTGGCGCGGGTCTTGGGAACGGTCGGTTACATCTCGGCTTTGCGCCGCACACGGGTCGGGCCGTTCCGCGTCGAAGCCGCGATTTCCCTGGATAAACTGGAGACCCTCGGGCATAGTCCCGCGCTTCTGGAGTGCCTGCTCCCGGTCGAGACCGCGCTGGACGACATCCCGGCCCTGGCCCTGACCGAATCCGAGGCTGCCCGCTTGAAAATGGGACAGCCCTTGCAAGCACTCTGCACCGGTAGCCCCGCGTCTCGGCTTTCCGACGGCACCGTCGCCTATGCGACCGCTGCCGGCAAGCCTGTGGCGCTGGTCCGTTTGGACGGGGCGTTGTTACGGCCGGTGCGCGTTTTAAACCTCTAAGTCGAAGGAGAATCCGATGTCGATTGCTGCCGAGCGCAAGACCGCGCTCATCGGAGAGTATGCTACGCAACAGGGCGACACCGGGTCGCCGGAAGTTCAGGTCGCGATCCTCAGCGAGAGAATCAACAACCTGACCGAACATCTCAAAACACACACCCACGATTATCATTCGCGTCGCGGCCTGATCATGATGGTCGGCAAGCGTCGTCGGCTGCTTGATTATCTCAAGCGCAAGAGCGAACCGCGCTATGCCGAGATCATCAAGCGTCTTGGCTTGCGCCGCTAGCGCAGCCGTGATGCCGCGGGCCTGACCCGCGAGGCGTCCCGTCGAGGGCGGCGGGACGTCGTGGAAGGTTGGAAGGAAGAACTCATGTTTGACATCATCAGGAAAGAAGTGAACTGGGGCGGCCGCAAGCTCGTCCTGGAAACCGGCCACATCGCCCGTCAGGCCGATGGCGCCGTGCTCGCCACCTACGGCGAAACCGTCGTGCTCTGCACCGCCGTGGCGGCGAAAGAACCCAAGCCGGGAATCGACTTTTTCCCGCTTACCGTGAATTACCAGGAGAAGAGCTTCGCCGCGGGCAAGATCCCGGGCGGCTTCTTCAAGCGCGAAGGGCGCCCGACGGAGAAGGAGGTGCTCTCCTCCCGTCTGATCGACCGCCCGATTCGTCCGCTGTTTCATCCGTTGTTCCGCAACGAGACGCAGGTCATCTGCACGGTCATCTCCCACGACATGGAGAATGATCCGGATATCGTCGCCATGGTCGGCGCCTCGGCCGCGTTGACGCTGTCGGGCATTCCCTTCATGGGCCCCATCGGCGCCGCCCGCGTCGGCTTCATCAACGGCGAATACGTGCTCAACCCGCCCCTCGACAAGATGTCGGACACGAGCCTCGATCTCGTCGTCGCCGGCACGCAGGAAGGCGTGCTGATGGTCGAGTCGGAAGCCAAGGAGCTGTCCGAGAAGCAGATGCTCGACGCCGTCATGTTCGGCCATCGCGGCTTCCAGCCGGTGATCGACGCGATCATCGAGCTGGCGGAGAAGGCGGCGAAGGAGCCGCGCGTTCTGCCGCCGAAGCCGGAAGCCACCGAGCGCGCCGAAAAGCGCCTGCGCGAGCTGTCGGAGTCCGATCTGCGCGCCGCCTATGCCGAAGTCGACAAGCAGACGCGCCGCAACAAGATCGACAGCGTGAAATCCGCTGCGGTCGAGAAGATGGTCGCCGAGGAATTCGACGCCGAGCTCGTGAAGAAGCAGTTCAAGGAGCTCGAGAAGGACATCGTGCGCAACGCCATCCTCGATACCGGCAAGCGCATCGACGGCCGCGACGGCAAGACCGTGCGCCGGATCCTGTCGGAAGTCGGCGTGTTGCCGCGCGCTCACGGCTCGGCCCTCTTCACCCGCGGTGAAACCCAGGCGCTGGTCGTTGCCACGTTGGGCACCGGCCAGGACGAGCAGGTGATCGACGCGCTCGACGGCGACTACCGCGAGCACTTTATGCTGCACTACAACTTCCCGCCCTACTCGGTGGGTGAGACGGGCCGCATGGGCAGCCCTGGCCGCCGCGAAGTCGGCCATGGCAAGCTCGCCTGGCGCGCCATCCATCCGATGCTGCCGGCCAAGGAAGCTTTCCCCTACACCATCCGCGTGGTGTCGGAAGTGACCGAATCGAATGGCTCGTCCTCCATGGCGACCGTCTGCGGCTCGTCGCTCTCCCTGATGGATGCGGGTGTGCCGCTCGCCAGCCCCGTGGCCGGCATCGCCATGGGCCTGATCAAGGAAGGCGACCGCTTCGCCGTGCTGTCCGACATCCTCGGCGACGAGGATCACCTCGGCGACATGGACTTCAAGGTCGCCGGCAGCGACAAGGGCATCACCGCCCTGCAGATGGACATCAAGATCACCTCGATCACCGAGGAGATCATGCGCATCGCCCTGGATCAGGCCCAAGGCGGCCGCATCCATATCCTGGGTGAGATGGCCAAGGCGATCGAGGGCGCCCGCGAAGGCGTCTCGTCCAACGCGCCGCGCATCACCACCTTCTCCATTCCGAAGGAAAAGATCCGCGAAGTGATCGGCACGGGCGGCAAGGTGATCCGCGAGATCACCGAGCAGACTGGCGCCAAGATCGACATCGAAGACGACGGCACCATCAAGGTGGCCGCGGTCGATAGCGAGGCGGCGGACAAGGCGATCAACTGGATCAAGGGCATCGTCGCGGAGCCCGAGGTCGGCGTGGTCTATACCGGCAAGGTCGTGAAGGTCGTCGATTTCGGCGCCTTCGTGAACTTCCTCGG
>DASSPO010000245.1:0-2163 GCA_035699585.1 Bauldia sp. | reverse complement strand
CGTCGTCGTCCTCGAGAAGGGGTCCGAGGTCGGTGCCCACATCCTGTCGGGCGCTGTCATGGACCCGGTCGGCCTGACCCGCCTCATTCCCGACTGGAAGGAGAAGGGGGCGCCGCTCGAGACGCAGGTCACCCAGGACGTGTTCCTGTACCTCGGGCCGGCCGGCGAGATGCGGCTGCCGGCGATGATGATGCCGCCGCTGATGAACAACCACGGCAACTATATCGGCAGCCTCGGCCTGCTGACCCGCTGGCTCGGCGAGCAGGCGGCCGCCCTCGGCGTCGACATTTTCCCGATGACCGCCGCGGTCGATGTCCTCACAGGACCTGAGGGCGAAGTGCGCGGCATCATCACCGGCGATCTCGGTGTCGGCCGCGACGGAAAACCCAAATCGACCTTCGCCCGCGGTATCGCGCTCGAAGCGAAATACACGCTGATCGGGGAGGGCGCCCGCGGCTCGCTCGCGAAGTCGCTCATCCGCAGCTTCAACCTCGACGCGAACGCGAGCCCCCAGAAATACGGACTCGGGATCAAGGAGATATGGGAAGTTTCGGACTCAGTTCATGAGCCTGGCCGTATCGACCACTATCTCGGCTTTCCGCTCGACGACGCGACCGGCGGGGGCGGCTTCGCCTACCACGCCGCCGACCGCAAGGTGTACCTCGGCCTCGTCGTCCACCTCGACTACAAGAACCCGACGCTCTCCCCCTTCGCCGAATTCCAGCGCTTCAAGCAGCACCCCGCTATCGCACGTCTCCTGACCGGCGCGCGCCGCATCTCATACGGCGCCCGCGCGATGACCTCCGGCGGCCTCCAGTCGATCCCCGAGCTGACCTTCCCCGGTGGCGCTCTCATCGGCTGTGCCGCCGGCTACATGAACGTCCCCGCGCTGAAAGCCATCCACAACGCGATCCTGTCGGGCATCACCGCCGCCGACTCCGTAGGTGCCGCGATCGCCGCCGGCCGCCAGCACGACAAGCTCGATCTTGCCGTCCATCCCGACACCGCGAAAGAGCTCCGCTCCGTTCGCAACACAAAGCCGCTCTGGTCCCGCTTCGGCACCCTGCTCGGCGTCGGCCTCGCCGGTCTCGACCTCTGGTCCAATGCCCTCTTCGGCGGATCCCCCTTCGGCACCCTCCGCCACAGGCGCGCCGACCACGCGACCCTCCGCGACCAGTCGATCGTCCATCATAAAGTCTACGACCGCCCCGACGGCACCACGACGTTCGATCGTCCGTCTTCGGTCTTTCTGGCAAATCTCGCGCATGACGAGGATCAGCCGGTTCACCTCGTCCTCAAGGATCCCGCGGTTCCCATCCGTGACAACCTCCCGCGCTACGGCGAGCCGGCGCCGCTCTACTGCCCCGCCGGCGTCTATGAAGTCGCTCGTGCGGGGGACGGCCCGGTGTTCCGCATCCACCCCGCCAACTGCGTCCACTGCAAGACCTGCGACATCAAGGACCCGGCCCAGAACGTCACCTGGGTGCCGCCCGAGGGCGGATCGGGGCCAAACTACAGCGGTATGTGATCCGCCCGTGACCCGGGAACCCTTGCGGCGCAGCCCCGAAATAGCCCATGTTCCTCGCAATTCTGGCGGTTCCCCCGGAGAAACCTGAACCCGTGACCCGTTTCGCGCGCCTCCTTTCTGCCTCCCTTCTCGTCCTCGCCGCGGCGCTCGTGCCGGCCACCGACGCGACCACCTCCCGCAACGGTCCGACCGCCACCGGGTCTTTCCTCGCGGGCCAGGAAGCGCTCAACGATCTCCGCACCGCCGAAGCCGCAAACTTCTTCGTCGCCGCATCGGAAGCCGATCCCGACAACCCGCTGCTGGCTGATCGCGCGTTCTTCGCCCAGGCTGCCGACGGCCAGATCCTTGCCGCCGCATCGACTGCCAACCGGCTCCTCCAGATCGATCCCGAAAACGAGCTCGCCCGCCTTCTGATCGCGACCGATCAGGTCAAGGAGCGCCGCTACTCCGCGGCCGTCACCGAGCTCGAAAAGCTCGGCACCGACACCTTCGGCGGCATCACCGGCAGCATCCTTCGCGCCTGGGCGCTGATCGGCGCCGATCGCGCCGACGAAGGCCTCGCCGTCATCGACGAGCTCGGCAAGGACGGCCTCGAAGAGTTCCTCGTTTTCCACAAGGCACTGATGCTCGATGTC
>DASSPO010000244.1:0-12457 GCA_035699585.1 Bauldia sp. | reverse complement strand
CATCCTCGCGCTCCAGGGCGTGCCCGACGAGGTCAAGGACCTCGGCCGGATGATCGGCTGCACGCGACGGCAGATGACCTGGAAGGTGATGGTGCCGTCGGCCCGGCGCGGGCTGATGGTCGGCGTCAACCAGGTGATCATGCTCTCGCTCAACATGGTGATCATCGCCTCGATGATCGGGGCGGGGGGCCTGGGGTTCGAGGTGCTCGCGGCACTTCGCCGGCTCGACATCGGCGCCGGGATCGAATCGGGCGTGGCAATCGTGGTCCTCGCCATTGCTCTCGACCGACTTTCCCAGGCCTTTGCCGAGAACAGCGAGGTGAGAGCAAGGGCCGCGGCGGGGCGGGAGGAGGAGCCGTTCCACCGTAGGTTCCCCAATACAACCGCCGCCTGTGTGATCGTGGTCACAGCCGGGATTCTGGGGCTTTTCTACGCTCCGATCCAGGTCTATCCGGCCGAGTGGACGGTGACGACCGGGGGGTTCTGGGAGGGGATCGTCCGCTGGATAAACGTCAATTTTTTCGACGCCTTAGACGCATTCAAGAACGCGCTTCTTCTGAACGTCCTGATCCCCGTCAAGCGCTTCCTCGGGGAACTGCCCTGGCTCGGGGTGGTGGCCGGGCTGGGCCTGGCCGGGTTCTCGCTTGGCGGACTTCGGCTCGCCGCGATTTGCGTGGCGCTGTCGACCATGATCGCCGCCACCGGCCAGTGGGAGAAGGCCACCGTCACGGTCTATCTCTGCGCCATCTCGGTGGTCTTTGCCTGCCTGATCGGCGTGCCGATCGCGATCTGGGCGGCAAACCGGGAGCGGGTCTGGCGGGTGGTGCAGGCGGTGATCGACACGCTCCAGACGCTGCCGAGCTTCGTCTACCTGATGCCGGTGGTGATGCTCTTTCGCGTCGGCGACTTCACCGCAATCGTCGCCGTCGTGGCCTACTCGGTGGCGCCGGTCATCCGCTACACCGCGCACGGTCTCCGCTCGGTCGATCCGCAGCTCGTCGAGGCCGGCGTGGTCTCGGGCTGCACGCGTTTCCAGATCCTCACCAAGATCAAGCTCAAGCTGGCGCTTCCCGAGATGATGCTCGGTCTCAACCAGACCATCATGCTCGCGATCTCGATGCTGGTGATCACCGCGCTGGTCGGCACCCGCGACCTCGGCCAGGAGGTCTATATCGCCCTTGCCAAGGCCGATACCGGGCGCGGCATCGTCGCCGGCCTCGCCATAGCCTTCATCGCCATCATCGCCGACCGGCTGATCACCGCCGGCGCGGAGCGGTTGCGGGCGCGGCTTCTCGGCCCGGTGCGACGATGATCGTTGTCGCGTGGCGGGCCTTCCGCTCCCGTCGGGAGAGGAGAGCGACCCCAGCATGACCCCGATTCCCGCCCACGCCGAGGTCGTGGTGGTCGGCGGCGGCATCATCGGCTGCTCCACGGCGTATCACCTCGCCCGCGATCACAAGGCGGACGTCGTGCTGATCGAGCAAGGGAGGCTCACCGGCGGCTCGACCTGGCACGCGGCGGGCCTCGTCGGCCAGCTTCGTTCGTCGGCGTCGATCACCCAGGTGCTCCGCTACTCGGTCGAGCTCTACAAGAAGCTCGAAGCGGAGACCGGCCTTGCCACCGGATGGCGAGAGACGGGCTGCCTGCGCCTAGCCTGCAATGAGGAGCGCTGGACCGAGTTCAAGCGCCAGGCGACCACGGCGCGGAGCTTCGGCCTCGACATGCATCTCCTCTCGCCGGCCGAGGCGAAGGCGATGTGGCCGCTGATCGAGACCGACGATCTGGTGGGCGCGACCTTCATGCCGAGCGACGGGCAGGCCGGGCCCTCCGACATCGCCCAGGCGCTCGCCAAGGGCGCGCGCATGCACGGCGCGAAGCTCCACGAGGGTGTCGGCTGCACCGGCTTCGTGATCGAGGACGGCCGCGTCGCCGGCGTCGAGACGACGGAAGGCACGATCCGCTGCGACAAGGTGGTGCTTTCGGCCGGTATGTGGTCGCGCCAGATCGGCGCGCTGGCCGGCGTCAGCGTGCCGCTTCAGGCGGTGAAGCACCAGTACGTCGTCACCGAGAGGATCGACGGCATCGCGCCGGGCATGGCGACGATCCGCGATCCCGACCGCCGCACATACTTCAAGGAGGAGGTCGGCGGGCTGGCTTTCGGCGGCTACGAGCCCGACCCGAAGCCGTGGCTTGACCTCGTGCCGCAGCGCTTCGAGTTCCAGCTCCTCGACGACGACTGGGACCATTTCGAGCAGCATCTGTCCGCCGCAATGGCGCGGGTTCCGGCGCTGGAGAAGGCCGGAATCAAGCAGATGATCGACGGCCCCGAATCCTTCACGCCCGACGGCAACTTCATTCTCGGCGAGGCACCCGAGCTCAGGGGCTTCTATGTCGGCGCCGGCTTCAACGCCTTCGGCATCGCCTCGGCCGGCGGTGCGGGATGGGTGCTCGCCGAGTGGGTGATGAAGGGCGAACAGCCGATGGATCTCTGGGTGGTCGACATCCGCCGATTCTCGGATTTGCACCGCGACCATCAATGGACCCGGGAGCGGACGCTCGAAGCCTACGGCAAGCACTACACGGTGGCGTTTCCGCTCGAGGAATACGAAAGCGGCCGTCCGCGCATCGTCTCCCCGCTCTACGAGCGGCTCAAGGCGCGGCGCGCCGTGCTCGGCTCGAAACTCGGCTGGGAACGAGCCAACTGGTTCGCCCGACCCGAGGACGAGCCGCGCGACCGCTACTCCTTCGGCCGCGGCAACTGGTTCGCGGCGGTCGGCGAGGAGCACGCCGCAGTGCGCGAGACGGTCGGGCTATTCGACCAGTCTTCCTTTGCCAAGTACGAGCTCGTCGGGCGCGATGCGGCCGAGGCACTGTCGTGGGTCGCCGCCAATGACGTGAGGCGGGCCCCGGGCCGGCTCACCTACACGCAGATGCTCAATTCGCGGGGCGGCATAGAGTGCGACCTGACCGCGGCGCGGCTTGCCGAGGACCGCTACTACATTGTCACCGGCACCGGCTTCCGTACCCATGATCTTGCCTGGATCAGGCAGAACCTCCCCGCCGGTCTCGACGCGACGCTCGCCGATGTGACCGAGGAGTGGGGCACCCTGTCGCTGATGGGGCCGCGCGCCCGCGACGTGCTCGCCGCGGCAACCGACGCCGACGTATCGAATGTGGGGTTCCCGTTCGGCCATGTGCGCGAGATCAGGATCGCCGGCGTCAAGTCGCGCGCCCTTCGCGTCACCTATGTCGGCGAACTCGGCTGGGAGCTGCACATTCCGATCGGCGAGACCGGCGTCGTCTTCGATGCGCTGATCGAGGCCGGCGCGCCACATGGGCTTCGGCTTGCCGGATACCGGGCGCTCGAGTCGCTCCGGTTGGAGAAAGGCTACCGCGCCTGGGGCTCCGACATCACGCCCAACGACAACCCCTTCCAGGCCGGGCTCGGCTGGGCGGTGAAGCTGAAATCGGACATCCCCTTCCTCGGCCGGGGCGCGGCGGAGCAGGCGGCAAACAGCCGGCTCCAGAAGCGGCTCATGACGTTCACGGTCGACGATCCGTCCATCCTTCTCGCCGGCCGCGAGACGATTCTCCGCGATGGCGCCGTTGTCGGGTATCTGACCAGCGGCGGCTGGGGTTACACGGTCGGAAAGAACATCGGTCTCGGTTACGTGCGGAACAAGGACGGCGTCGACGACGATTTCCTGACCTCGGGCCGCTACGAGCTGGAAGTGGCGACGGTGCGGGTGCCGGCGACGCTCCACAGCAGGCCGCTTTACGATCCGACGAATGCGCGGGTGAAGGCGTGATTACCGCGTGGGCGATGGCGCCATTAAAGCACGCGACGCCCAACCTCCCCCTTGAGGGGAGGGAGGGGGTCACTAGCTTCGAACGGTGCAGACTCCCTCCCGAAATGCCTTCGGCATTTCGACCTCCCCTCAAGGGGGAGGTTGGGCGGCGGAGCATGTGGCGATGACCTTCGACCGCCATGCCAGGATCGTCATCGTCGGCGGCGGCGCCGTCGGCTGTGCGGTGGCGTGGGCGCTGGCCGAAAAGGGCGAGCGCGACGTCCTCGTCATCGAGAAGGCGCGGCTGACCCATGGCTCGACCTGGCATGCGGCCGGGCTGGTGGGGCAGCTTCGCGGCAAGCGCAACCTTACCCGGCTGATGCAGAACTCGGTCGCCGTCTTCGACCGGCTGGAGAAGCAAACCGGGCAGGCGATCGACTGGCGGAAGGTCGGCTCGCTGCGGCTCGCCTCCTCGCCCGAGCGCTGGTCGGAGATCCGGCGGTCGATGACGCTGGCGAAGAGCTTCGGCTTCGAGTGCCACAGCCTCTCCGCGCGCGAGGCCGCAGACCTGTTCCCCTTCATCGAGCCCGAAGGCGTGATCGGCGCCGCCTATATCCCGAGCGACGGCTATGTCGACCCCTATGGTCTGACCATGGCCTATGCCGCCGGAGCGCGGGCCAAGGGGGTGCGCATCGAGGAAGGCATGCTGGTCACCAACCTCGTCCGCGACCGCCGTCGCATCACCGGCGTGGTCACCGACCACGGCACCGTCGGCTGCGAGGTTCTCGTCAACTGCGCCGGCATCTGGGCCAAGCGCATCGCGGAGATGGCGGGGGTGGCGCTCGCCGCCGGCGTGGTCGAGCACCAGTATTTCGTCACCGAGAAGTCGCTCACCTTCCCGCCGACGCTCACCACGCTCCGCGATCCCGACAAGAACTTCTACCTCAAGCCCGACGTCGGCGCCTTCGCCATCGGCGGCTGGGAAGACGGGACAAGGGGGTGCTGGCGGAACCGCCCGCCCTTCGGTTTCGCGCGGGAACTCTTTCCGCCGAACATGGACCGGCTGGAGCTGTTCGCGCTGCCCGCTTCCGAGCGGCTGCCGCTTCTGAACGAGATCGGCATTCAGACCGTGATCAACGGGCCGATCCCGGTTTCGGCGGACGGCGAGCCGATCATGGGTCTCGCGCCGGAATACGACAATCTCTACGTTGCCTGCGGTTTCACGGCGGGCATCGCCGCCTCGGGCGGCGCGGGGGAGGCGATGGCCAACTGGATCGTCGACGGCGATCCGGGCATGGACCTCTGGCAGTTCGACGTCCGCCGCTTCGGTCCGCCGCAGGCGATCGCCGCATGGCTTGAGGCGCGGGCGATCGAGGCCTACGGCGCGTACTACAAGATCCACTTCCCCAACGAGGAGATGCACTCCGCGCGCGGCCAGAGGACCAGCCCGCTCCACACACGGCTCGATGCGGCCGGTGCGGTGTTCGGATCGAAGTTCGGGTGGGAGCGGCCGAACTGGTTCGCGCCGTCAGGCACGGAGCGCGTCGACCGGCCCAGTTTCGAAGCCAGGCCCAACTGGTTCGACGCCGTCGCCGAGGAGCACCGGACGATCCGCGAGCGGGTGGCGGTGATCGACCAGACCTCGTTCGCCAAGTTCGAGCTGTCGGGACCGGGCGTCGCCGGCTTCCTTCAGCGTCTCGCCGACAACGACGTCGACCGCGATATGGGGAGCTGCACCTACACTCAGCTCTGTAATGCGCGCGGCGGCATCGAGGCGGACGTTACCCTTATGCGGCTTGCACCGGACCTCTATTACGGCGTCACCGGTTCGGGCTTCGGCGTCCGCGACATGGGATGGATCGCAAGGCATAAGCCTGACGGCGTGCGGCTCCGCGAGGTGACCTCGGCCTATGCCGTGATCAACGTCGTCGGCCCGCGGGCGCGCGACGTGCTCCAGGGACTGACCGACGACGACATCTCGAACGCCGCATTCCCGTATCTCACGGTCCGCGAGATCGAGCTCGGCCACGCCCGCGTTCGCGCCGCCCGCGTCGGCTATGTCGGCGAACTCGGCTGGGAGCTGCATGTGCCGGTCGAATACGCTGCCGACCTCTATGACCGTATTGTCGCGGCGGGCGGCCCGCACGGCATCGGCAACGCGGGGTACCGCGCGATCGACTCCTGCCGGATGGAAAAGGGATATCTGTACTGGTCGGCCGACATCACGCCGGAGACCAATCCGTATGAAGCGGGACTCGGGTTCTGCGTGCGCCTCGACAAGGGCGACTTCATCGGTCGCGACGCGCTGGCGAAGGCCAAGGCCGAGGGGCCGCGGCGGAAGCTGATCACGCTGACGGTCGAGGGCTTCGCGCCATTCCACGGCGGCGAGACGATCGTTCACGACGGCAGGGTAGTGGGATCGGTGACGAGCGCCGGCTACGGCCATACGGTCAGGAAGACGATCGCCTTCGGCTACGTGCCGGCGGCGCTCGCCGCGGAGCCGGCGTTCGACGTGATCGCCTTCGGCGACACATGGCACGCGGCGCGGGGACCGCGCTCGCTCTACGACCCGAAGAACGAGCGGCTGAAGGCGTAGGCAAGGGGAGGCGCGAGGCGGCACATGAACATGCATGACGACACCGTCGCCATCAGGCAGCTCGTGGACCGGCTGTCGCTGTTCCCCGGGTCTTCGCCCGACGCGATCGCCATCGACCGCCTGGGCGGGCAGACCAATCGCGTCTACCGGGTCGGCAACGGCAGGGACATGCTCTGCCTCCGCCTGCCCGGCAAGGGGACGGAGGAATACATCAACCGCCGGGTCGAGATGGTCGCCGCCGAGGCGACCGCGAAGGCCGGCGTCTCTCCCGAGGTGGTGCATTTCGATCCGGCGACCGGGGTGATGGTGACGCGCTTCATTTCGGACGCGGTGACCATGTCGCCGGCGAATTTCGCGTCACGGCCCGGTGCGCCTGAGCGGGCGGGGCGGGCGTTCCGGAAACTGCACGAAAGCGGCGCGGTCTTCGACTTCCGCTTCGAGCTGTTCGCGATGATCGACGCTTATCTTGCCGTGCTCGCCAAGAAGACCGTCGCCTTTCCCGACGGCTATCACCAGGGCCTCAAGGAAGCCGAGGTGGTGCGCGCCGCGCTGGCGGCACATCCCGTGGCACTGAAGCCGTGCCACTGCGATCCGCTTGCGGAGAACTTCCTCGACACCGGCGACCGGATGTGGATCGTCGACTGGGAATATTCCGGCATGAACGACCCGATGTGGGATCTCGGCGATCTTTCCGTCGAGGCGAACCTCTCGCCCGAGGCCGAGGAGGCGATGCTGACCGCCTATTTCGGCCGCGAGGCAAGCGCCTTCGACCGCGGCCGCATGGTGATCTACAAGGCGATGTGCGATCTCCTGTGGACGCTGTGGGGCCTGATCCAGCTCGCCAACCAGAACCCGGCCGAGGACTTCGAGGCCTATGCCCGCGACCGTTTCGCCCGCTGCCGGCGGCTCATGGAGAGCGACGGCTTCGGCGCGCATCTCGATGCGGCAAGGCGGGGGTGAACCGGCTTCGCCTCAGGCGACGGGTAGGACCCCTCGGCGAAGACCTCGTCACGATGGCCCTTGCGCCGACGTCCTCCGTCAGCCCGCCGCGGAAATCCAAGCCATCCGCCCGGCTGTCGAGCGCCGCGCCTTTGTCGTATTTCGGCCGCTCGCCCAGAGACGAGGGGTCACCCCGCGCCGAGCAGCGCCCGCGCCGCGCCCTCGTCGGTGATCAGCGTGTTGCAGCCGATGCGCTTGATCGCGGCGCGAATGGCCGTGGCACGGTGCGCCCCGCCGGTAGCGATGAGAACATGGCCGGCGCCGCGGATCGTGTCGAGATCGACGCTCATGACGCGGCGGTTGAGGGCGTGCGGGACGCTCTGTCCGTCGGCGTCCAGGAAATTGCACAGCACGTCGGCAACCGCGCCGAGCGAAAGCAGCTCGCGGAGCTCGCCCGGCTCGATCATGCCGGCGGCGAGCGAGGTCGCTTGCGGATTGATGTCGCCGGCGCTGACAACGGCAAGATCAAGCTCCTTCGCCATCTCGAACAGCCGGTCGAGCCCGCACTTGTCGATCAAGCGCCGCCGGGTAGCCTGGGAATCGACGATCGCCGGGGCGACCATCAGGTAGCAGTCGGCGCCGAACTGGCTGGCCATCCGCCAGCTGAACTCGAGCGGATTGCTCACCCGCGCTTCGACCACGCCGCCGAGCAGCGATACAACGCGAACCCCCGCACGGCGGACAGGCGTGATTCCGGCAAGGGAGGCGGTCAGAGTCCGTCCCCAACCGACGCCGATGGTCATGCCGTCGGCCACCGCCTCGGACAGGAACTGGCCGAGCGCGAGGCCGACCGCCTTGGCGGCGTCGCCGCCCGCGACCGGCACCACCACCGCCTCGTCGAGACCGAACGCGGCCTCGAGCCTGACCGCGAGATCGACGCACTCGGCCTCGCGGGCGTTGATCAGGATCTGGACGTCGCCGCGCTCGACCGCCTCGGCGAGGATGCGGATGATCGTGCCGCGGCTCACGCCGAGCCGGTCGGAGACGTCCTTCTGGGTGAGGCCCTGGTTGTAGTAGAGCCAGGCGGCGCGAACGCGGAGCGAGGCGTCTTCCGACACCGGCGCCTGTCCGCCGCTCCGCCTCAGCTTCGCCATCCCCCCTCCCGTGGGGCGCCAGCGGTTCAGAGGCCGAGGCGCGCGAGCTCCATGTCGTCCCAGTTGCGGACGCCGCGGCGATTGTAGCCCGATTCGGGGATGAGCTCGGTGCGGACGATGTCGACGATGTCGGCGGCCTGGGGGAAATAGGTCGACTCCATCTCCGCCCCAGGCACGATCCAGTTGGGCGAACCGAGCACCCGCGGCGGCGCCTTGAGATCGCCGAAGGCGAAGCGCGTGATGTTGGCGGCGAGCGTCTGGAGAAACGATCCGCGCTCGCTCGCCTCCGAGACGAGCAGAATGCGCCCGGTCTTCTTCACCGAGGCAAGCACCGGGCCGTAGTCGAACGGAACCAGCGAACGCGCGTCGATGATCTCGGCCGAGAGGCCCCGCTCCCGGCTGAGCTCGTCCGCGGCGGCGACCGCCGCATAGAGCGACGGCCCGACGGTGAGGATGGTGACGTCGCTGCCCTCACGCTTCACGTCGGGGACGCCGATCGGGACGCGGTAGTAGTCGCTGGGAACGCCGTCGGCGCGGAACTGTTCGGTCGAGTCGTAGAGCCGCTGGCTCTCGAAGAACACCACCGGATCGTCGGATGAGAGCGACGATGCGAGCAGGCCCTTCGCGTCATATGGCGTCGCCGGGTAGACGACCTTGAGGCCGGGAATGTGGGCGACGAGGCCGGTCCAATCCTGCGAGTGCTGGGCGCCGTACTTGCTGCCGATCGAGGAGCGGAGCACGACGGGCAGCTTCAGGGCCCCGGCCGACATCGACTGCCACTTGGCGAGCTGGTTGAAGATCTCGTCGCCGGCGCGGCCGATGAAATCGGTGTACATGAGCTCGACCAAGGCGCGCCCGCCTTCGATTGCATAACCGATCGCGGTGGCGACGATCGCGGCCTCGGAGATCGGCGCGTTGAACAGGCGATTGTGGGGAAGGATATCGGCGAGGCCGCGGTAGACGCCGAAGGCACCGCCCCACTCCCGGCACTCCTCGCCATAGGCGATCAGCAACGGGTCGTGGATGAAGTGGTGGAGGATCGCCTCGAACAGCGCGTCGCGAAGGGTGATCGCGCGCATCGGCGAGAGCTTGCCGCCGTCGGGACCGAACGCGGCGCGGCTCTTCTTGCCCAACTGGCGGAAATGGGCCGACGCCGCCGCGGCCTCAGCCACGGAGGCATCCGCACCGTCGAGGTCGCGACTGCCGTGGGAAAACATGAGCCCGCCGATGAGCGTCGGTCGCGCAGGGATGTCGATCGGCGGCGCTGCCTCGGGATTCACCGCGGCAGCGGTAACGCCGCGGATCAGTTCCTTCACCTCGGACCGCATCGCCTCTTCCTGGCCTTCGTCGAGGAGGCCGGCGTCGCGGAGCGCCGCAGCATGGACGGCGATGGGATCGTAAGGGGCCCACGCCTGCATCTCCTCGCGCGTGCGATAGACATTGGCGTCGGTCGTTGAGTGGCCGGAGATGCGGTAGGTCTCGACGTCGAGAAGGGCCGGGCCGTTGCCCTCGACGAGGAGCGCGCGTTTGCGCGCGACGGCATCGGCGACGGCAAGCGGATTGGCTCCGTCAACCGTCTCGGCATGGAGATTCGATGGACTGACCGCCGCCCCGATCCTGGAGAGCCGGTCCCAGCCCATGGTCTCGCCGCGGGTCTGCCCGCCCATGGCGTAGAAATTGTTGGTGAAGAAGAACAGCACCGGAAGCCCGCCCTTGTAAGGATCGGGCCACAGGCGGTCGTATTGGGCCATCGCGGAGAAGTTCATCGCTTCGTGGACCGGCCCGCATCCCGTGGCGCCATCGCCGGCGAAGGCGACCGCGATGCCGCCTTCGCGCCGGAGCTTCTTGTAAAGCGCGGCACCGGCAGCGATTCCCGCCGAGGCGCCGACGATGGCATTGTTGGGGTATGCGCCGAAGGGCAGAAAGAAAGCGTGCATGCTGCCGCCCATGCCGCCGTTGAAGCCCGTCGAACGCATGAAGATCTCGGAAAGGAAGCCGAACAGCAGGAAACTTTCGGCGAGGGAACGTTCGTTCGTCGGCCTGATGAAGCGATGGACGGCGGAGAGCAGTCGGCCGCCCTGCTCCATTTCCATGATGTTCATGAGCCGCCGCTCGTCGAGACGGTCGATCGCCGCAAGGCCCTTGGCGATGAATTCACCGTGACTGCGGTGGCTGCCGAAAACGTGGTCCTCGGGCGAGAGCGATAGTGCCGCGCCGACGGCCGCGCCTTCCTGGCCGATCGAGAGATGGGCCGGCCCCTTGTAGGCGAACTCGATCCCCGCATAGGCGCCGCGCGCCTTGAAATCGCCGAGCATCGTCTCGAATTCGCGGACGATGAGCATATGGCGCAGGACACCGATGAGCTTCGCGTCGCCGTGCTTCGCCCGCTCAACCTCGAACGGCGTCGCGTAGGCATGAACCGGGATCGGGGCAAATACGATGTCCTCGCGCCGGCGGGTGGTGGCCGGATCGACGATCAGCTCCTTGGGCATCCAATTCTCTTTCGGGCGGGTTAGTACTTTTGTCCCTTATCACAGGCAAAAGTACAAAACCAGCCCGGCAGGATGCCATCCCTCAGGGCAGGTATGGCGGCCAGCAGGATTGTGCCGGCGGCCAGGTCGCCGGCTTGACCGCATCGGTCCGGAGGCGCGCAATTTCGGGCGGATTGTCGGCTGCACCGGCGCCGGTTTCCACTGGTCGCCTGCGGCGATACCAGAACCAGGATCGGATGAGGCGCTGACGTCGGGCGGTGAGCGGGCTCATGGCAGTCGTGCAACCCTCAGCACTTCTGCCTTTGTTTTGCACGGAGCCCCGCGAGCGACATTGACCTATGTCAACTGGCGCTCAGGCGCGTCAGGATTTCGGAGGAACAAGTGCTGCGATCTCGGCGCGGAGGAGGTCGATTCCGGCGCCTGTCTGCGCCGACGTGGCCAGCACCACGGGATGCGCCGCAGGACGTTTCGCGATCGCAGCGCGGGTCTCGGCGAGCATCGCGTCGAGCGTGGCAGGACTGTCTTTGTCGCACTTGGTCAGCACGACCTGGTAGGAAACCGCCGCCTTGTCGAGGACATCGAGCGCCTCCTTGTCGTTGGCCTTGATGCCGTGGCGCGCGTCAATGAGCACATAGACGCGGCGGAGATTGGCTCGGCCCCGGAGAAAATCGAATACGAGCCGAGTCCAGTCCTTGACGTCGCGTTTGGAGGCGCGGGCGTAGCCGTAGCCCGGCATATCGACAATGACGATGCCGTGGTCGGCGGTGAAGAAGTTGAGTTCGCGCGTCCTGCCTGGCGTGTTCGAGGTCCGCGCCAGAGTCTTTTGCCCGGTAAGCGCGTTGATGAGCGAGGATTTTCCGACATTGGAACGGCCGGCAAAGGCCACTTCGACGCCGTCGGCGGGAGGAAGACCGGCGATCGTCGCGACGCCCATGACGAAACGCCAGGGCCGCGCGAAGGCGAGCCGACCGGCTTCGACCGCAGCTCCCCGCTCGTCTTCGGCCGCCGGGTCCACGACCCTCAGGCGCGAGCGTCGCGCGGCCGACCGGCGGCCTTCCGCGGCTTCGGCGGAGACTTCTTGGGCGTCGCCTTCTTTGCCGCGGGCTTCTTGGCGCCGTTGGCATCGGCCCCGGCATCGCCGTCGTCGACAGCCGCCTCCGCCGCTTCCTTGACCTTGGCGGTCGGCGCCGCGACAGCCGCGGCGGCGGTTTCCTCCGGCTTAACGGGTGTGCGGCGGAAGGTGTCCTTGATGTTGCCGATGATGTCGACGTCGACACCCTGGCGCCGCATGATCACGTACTGCTGGATGATCGATAGGGTGTTGTTCCAGGCCCAATAGATGACGAGGCCGGCGGGGACGCTCCCCGAGGTCGCCTTCGCCGGCCGCTCCAACGTCGGCAAGTCGAGTCTCGTCAACGCGCTCACCGGCCGCACGACGCTCGCCCGCACGAGCCACACGCCGGGGCGCACGCAGCAGCTCAACTTCTT
>DASSPO010000243.1:0-2417 GCA_035699585.1 Bauldia sp. | reverse complement strand
GCAGGGTACCGCCGTGGTCCTCGTCACCCACAAGCTCGGCGAAGTGATCGCGCATGCCGACCGGGTGACGGTGATGCGCGGGGGACGGACCATCGCCACCGCCGACCCGCGAACGGTTTCAGTGCCCGAGCTCACGCAGATGATCGTCGGAAGCAGCGTGACCGAGGTGCCGTCGCCGTCCAAGGCGATCGGGGCGCCGATCCTGACCGTGGCCGAGCTCACCGGGGCGCGCGCCGACGGCCACGTGGCGCTCAACGGCGCGAGCTTCTCGGTGCGCGCCGGGGAGATCTACGGAATCGCCGGGGTCGGCGGCAACGGCCAGACCGAGCTTGCCGAAATCCTGATGGGCGTCCTGCGGCCGCTGTCGGGACGAATCGACCTTGCCGGCGCGGACGACGTGACGGTGGAGGGACCGCAGGAGCGCCGGGCGCGCGGCCTCGCCTTCATCCCCGCCGACCGCCATACATGGGGTCTTGCCGGCGGGCTGTCGGTCGCCGAGAACTTCGCGGTCGCGGGCGTCCTTGCCGGCAGATACGGCACGCCGATCCGGATCGACACGGGCGCGATCCGCGCGGCGACGCGGGAGGCGGTCGAGGCCTTCGACGTGCAGGGGGTCCGCGCGCCGATGCAGAAGGCGGCGCTCCTCTCGGGAGGCAATGCGCAGAAGCTGGTCATCGCGCGCGAATTTTCCGGGAGTCCGCGCGTCGTGCTCGCCCACAGCCCGAGCCGCGGCCTCGACGTGCGGGCGACGGCGGCGGTGCATGAGCGCCTCCGCTCGGCGCGCGACGCCGGGGCCGGCGTGCTTCTGATCAGCGAGGATCTCGACGAGATCCTCCTCCTCGCCGACCGGGTCGGCGTGATGAACCGCGGCAGGATCGCCGCCGAGTTCGTGGCCCCCGTCGACCGCCACGCGGTGGGCCGGGCGTTGGTTCACCATGGTTAGAGGTGGTCAGGCTCCTCCATCGCGCCGGGCCCTGGCTCGGCGCCCCGCCGTGCATTGCCGGGCGGCTCAAGACTCCCTGCCACCTCGGCCGAGGAACCGTTGGAGCCGGGGCGTCGCCGCCGGCTCGATGCGGCCGGCGAATGCCGCTCCCCTTCCCCCCGTCAGGGGGCGGGTGGTGGGGAATTGCGATCGTTCCGAGAGACCGGGTTGATGGTCGGCGTCTCGCACCATTCACCGGCGACCACGGAGCCGTACCGGCCGCACCGCAGCCGGTTCGGACGCCTCCACCTCGAGATCCGCCAGCATGTCTCGCCGCTCCGCCAGACGCTGGTGCTGCTCGGCGGGCTGGTGGTCGGGCCGATCGCCACCGCGGTCGTGCTGATGGCGGCAGGCGTGAGCCTCCGCGGCATCTACGAGGAGTTCGTGGTCTCGATCTTCTCCAGCTCGATGAGCATCACGGCGGTGCTCATCCAGGCCGCGCCGCTCCTCGTCGTGGGTGTCTCCGCGGTGGTCGCCTTCCGGGTGCGGTTCTGGAACATCGGCATCGAAGGCCAGATGATCTTCGGCTCGATCTTCGCGACCTTCGTTGCCATCCACAACATCGGGCCCGACCCGGCCCGCCTGCCGCTGATGCTGGGCGCCTCGGCGCTCGGGGGCATGCTCTGGATTCTCGTCCCGGCGCTGCTCAAGCTTCGGCTCGGCATCAACGAGATCATCTCGACGCTCCTGCTCAACTACGTCGCCTTCAACTTCCTCCTCTACCTGCTCTACGGCGCCTGGAAGGATCCGAAGAGCGCCTTCCCCAGCTCCGAGGTCTACGATCCCGTCGAACGACTGCCGCTCCTGGGCTGGCAGAACGTGACCTGGGCGCTTCCCGTCGCCCTTGTCCTGGCGGTCGCGATCTGGTGGCTGCTCAATGTCAGCCGCTTCGGGTTCTATGCCCGCTTCGTCGACGCCAATCCGAAGATGGCGGCCGCGGTCGGGGTGCCGATCGCCTTCGTGACGCTCACCTCGGCGCTGCTTTCCGGAGCGATCTCCGGTATCGGCGGCTTCGTGGTGAGCGCCGGCATCGAGGGCCGCATGACCCAGTCCTTCTTCCTCGGCTACACCTTCTCCGGCATCCTCATCGCCTTCCTCGCCCGCAACAACCCGCTCCTCGCGATCCTCGTCGCCGTGTTCGTCGGCGTCCTGTTCGTCGCCGGGCAGAGCCTCCAGGTCTTCTACCAGATCCCCGGCGCCATGGTGCAGCTCATCCAGGCGATCATCGTCATCTCGGTGGCGGCGTCGGAATTCTTCATCCGCCACCGCGTCCACTGGGTCCGGGGAGGCGCGTGAATGGATTTCCTGGTCAACTGGATCGGCAACATTCCCGGCTTCGCCGTGCCGTTCGCGCTCGCCGCGCTCGGTCTGATCCTGACCGAGAAATCCGGCGTGCTCTTCGTCGCCGGTCAGAGCCTCCAGGTCTTCTACCAGA
>DASSPO010000242.1:0-9670 GCA_035699585.1 Bauldia sp. | reverse complement strand
GTTCCCCGCGCCGCCGTACTGCTCATCGCCGGCGGCGCTGCCGAAGATGAGGTCTCGTCCGTGGCCACCGTAAAAGTACTGTTGACCGGCTACTGCGGCATCGTCGCCGTCGGCACCATAGTTCGCCATGTATTCCTCCTACTTGCTCGCCCGACCGGCCTGTCGGCCAGTGAGAGCATCGCTGATTTGGTTGTTGCCGTAAGTGATGATTGTCACAGTCCGTCGACCGTCTCGATGAGAGGTCCGACCGTTCGGTGGCGGCTTTGGCTGTGGATTCCACCACCTCTCTCCCATTGCCGATGATCCGTCCGGCATCGGGATCGCAGTCACCGGCACGTGCCGCCCAGCACCAGTACCCTAGCAGGATTTTCATTGTCACTGCAATCAATGTGAAACCATGCGCTCCTGGAGCCGCACATTTTCGCGTTCACCCGGACTCTGGCGGAGCGGCGAGGGTCTTCGCCCTTGGTCGAGCCACGGCCTGTCGCGGTGACACCCTCTCTTGGGACGAGGTATTCGCCGTGTGCTCCTGCCCCGCGTGGTCTTAGAGCGAGCACGTCGTGGCGTCATGGCGGCTGCTGCCGACCCGAGCCAGAGGCGCATCCCGGGTCGCCTGGCGCCGATGCCTCCCCGCTCTGCACCGTCAGGTAGCAGCGTTCGCTACTACTCTGCAATCGCCGCGCGTATGTCGTTGTGTTGCCGACAATTCGAATTGCTTCCGGCTTGCGTCGATGGTTAGGCTCGCGCGCTCCGGATCCATTCCACGGGCGTGACGGAAGGCTTGCCGGGGATTCGGACTTAGCGAAAGTGCTCACTCGGAATGAGCCCCGCAGGGCGCGGTTGGGGTTTTGCGATATGACCATGGGCGAGCCGCGGGACCCGCTGCTCCTTGAGGCGTTCTCGATCATCGATGAAACGCCCGATGTCGAGGAGACGATCACGAAGCTCCGTGATCTTCTCGTCGTCGATCACCTCGTCTACCACTCGTCCAAGCTCGGCGTCAGTCCGTCGCTCGATCCCTACATCCGGCTCACCTATCCCTCATCGTGGATCAAGCAATACCTCACCATGAACTATGTCGACCTCGACCCGGTTCTGAAGGAGGGGTTCACCCGGACGCTGCCCTTCGACTGGAGCGAGCTCAAGATCGAAAGCGAAGCGCAGGGCGCGTTCCTTCTCGACGCGCTCGCGCATGGCGTCGGCCCCCGCGGCCTGTCGATCCCGGTACGCAGCAAACAGGGCCATCGCGGACTGTTCTCCGTCTCGTTTTCCCGCTCCGCAGAGGAGTGGGAGGAATTCAAGGAGAAGCACCTCGACACCTTGATCGCGATCGCGAATCGCATCCATCAGCGCGTCATCAGCCAGGTTTTCGGCGAGGATCATCCCCACCTCACCGATCGCGAGCTCGAGTGCCTGAGATTGACCGCGCTCGGAAAGGACGCCGGCGATATCGCCATCATCCTCGGCATCTCCCCGCACACGGCGCGGGACTACCTCAAGTCGGCCCGCTTCAAGCTCGACTGCGTGACCTCGGCGCAAGCCGTGACCAAGGCGGTCAAACTAGGACTTCTCGTGCTTTAGTCGAATTGGAGCGGGGCGGGTTACCGGCCCTTCACGATATCCGTTCATCCTGCTTGCGCCCTTCCGCCTGCCCTATGAGATTGCGGAAAGCGGCCCCTTTCAAGTCGTAGTCTGAGTAAGGAAATCCTCCGTCAGCCGACCTGAGCGGCCCATCCTGAGTGGGAGCGCCTGAAAATGCTTGTCGTTGTCGAGGACATGAACGCCCATGAGCACAAGGAATTGCTCGACGAGATGTTCAGGCTGAGGGCCCGCGTCTTCAACGACCGGTTGAAATGGGACGTTGTCGTCAAGGACGGGATGGAGCGCGACCGCTATGACGATGCCGGCCCGGTTTACCTGATCTACACCGACGAGAACCGGACGAAGGTCAAGGGCAGCCTGCGCCTCCTGCCGACCACGGGTCCGACCCTGCTCACCGACTTCTTCTCCGATACGCTTCCCGACGCGGCGCAGCTCAGCGCGCCGAGCATCTGGGAATGCACCCGGTTCTGCCTGGATGAAAAAATTCTCGACCACGGCGGTCGCGACGAGGTGGTCTTCGCCTCCGGCATATTGTTCGCCGGGCTTGGCGAGATCGCGCTCCAATCGGGAATCGAATCGATCCTAGGCAATTTCGACGCCACCATGTACCGGCTGTACCGGCGCATCGGCTGCGAGGTCGACATCCTGGGAATCACCCATCGCTTCGGTCGGCCCGTCTATCTCGGGCTGTTCCCGGTGTCGTGGTCCATCCTTTCGCGGGTGAAATCGAGGCTTCGCGAGAGCGACCGGAGGGAGGCGCACATTCCCGAGCGCCGCAGGCTGGCCGCGTAAATGCGAGGCGGAGCAAGCAATTCCCCGCGTTTGGGAACTGAAAAGCATTACCCCCCTAAGCTGGGGGGGTAGTTGAGCCTTTGCGCCGTCGTTACAAAGGCAATGTGGCGGACCTGACGAAATCGATGCGGATTTCGTAACAGGCACTCTGTGTAACCCGGCTTCGGGAGGGATCATGCGCGTTCCGGCCACCCCGTATCACGGCTCGATCGGGATAAACGAGGAGAACGAGCAGGATCCCCCCCGGACCGGCATCTACACCGCCGTTATTCCGATCGCCGGTATTGTCTGCCTCGGCCTCTGGGTCCTCGCGATCTGGAAGGTCGTGGAGCTCGTTGCCGCCTAGGCAATTCCTGACAAGATCAGATCTTTTCGACCCGCGCTCCGACGGCGCCGCGGCTGCCCGCAGTCCGCTTGTAGACGTGCACCATGAAGGCCGTCGCGAAGAGCGGCGTGAAGAGGTTGAGGATCGGGATCGCGAGGAACAGGGCGATCACCAAGCCAGCGAGAAAGACGCGCCCGGCATTGGCCTGCCGTAGCGCCCGCGCATCGTTCCGGTCATAGAACCGGCGCGCCGCCGCCTCGAAGAACTCGCGACCGAGCAGATAGCCATTGCCGACGAAGAAGGCGATGAGGTTCACGACCGGTACGAGCAGGAGCACCAGGGCGACGAGGTTCACGGCGATCACCACGCCGGTGAAAATGACGGTGTCGCGAATTGACTCGAGCACCGGGACGTCGCGCCCGGGTGGGTCCATCGGATAATGGCTTCGCTCCACCAGGCCCGCGATCTCGTCGGTGAAGAGGCCGGCGAACAACGACGAAACCGGCGCCACCAGGAAAGCGAGACCGATCAGCAGGCCGAGTCCGGCAAGGACGGCGAGAACCGTTTCGATCCAGGGATAGGATTCGATATCCACGAGCCAGGCGAGCAGCGCCTGAAGGCCGATCCAGATCAGGATCAGGAGGCCGATGGTAAGCCCCAGCGACCTCCACATCACGGCGCGGAACGGGGCGGAGAAGATATCGGCGAGGGCGAGTCGGGCGGCGTCGATCATGGGACGGGGATATGGTCCCTGCCAACCGATATTGCCACAGCCGGGTAGTTCGCTTGCGAGTCCCGGACGGCCTTCATGCGACCGACGCCGGTCAGCCGCCGCGTCGCTTCCTCGTGGCTGCCGCCTTCTTCGCCGATGCCGACCGGGCCGCCGCGGGCCGTGCGGCGGAGGCGCGGCCGCCGGCCCTCCCGCCCTTCCGCGATGACACCTTGGTGTCCTTCTTGCCCCGGCCGCTGCCGCTCTTGTTGCCGCCGCCGGACTCCTTGTTGACGGTCGCCCATGCGCGGCGCTCGGCCTCCTTGCGCGATACGCCCCGTTTTTCGTAGCCCTCCTCGATGTGTTCGGCCTTTCGCTTCTGCTTGTCCGAATAGCTCGACTTGTCTCCGCGTGGCATGGCTTGTTTCTCCTGTCGCCCTCGATGCCGAGAACGCAGGCCGGCCCACGCCGGTTCCGGGGGTCAGGTGGCACGGTCGAAGACGATACCGCTCTCACAGATGAAGCGTCGGACTTCGCTCGGGACCGAAACGCAACTCCGCTTGCCCCCGGCTTGGTTCTGTGGTCGCTGTCGTCGAACCCAAGCACGAGAACGCGCCCGTGAAGATCACCGCCATTGAGACGATCCGGCTCGAGGAATTCGCGAACCTCATCTGGGTCCGCGTCCACACCGACGCAGGCGTCAGCGGCCTCGGCGAGACGTTCTTCGCGGCCGCCACCGTCGAGGCCTACGTTCACGAGGTGATCGCGCCGAAGATGCTCGGCCGCGATCCGCTTGCCATCGATCGCATCGCGAAGGACCTCATCCCCTATGTCGGTTTCCGATCGACCGGGGTCGAGATGCGCGGCAACTCGGCGTTTGACATTGCGCTATGGGACCTCTTCGGGAAGATCACCGGCCAGCCCATCGCCCAGCTTCTCGGCGGTTTCTTCCGCGACAAGATTCGCACCTACAACACCTGCGCCGGATCGAGCTACATGCGGAAGGCCGTCGGCCAGAGCTCGGCCAACTGGGGGCGCGGCGCCGAGAAGACCTACGACGATCTCGACGCGTTTCTCAACCGCGCCGACGAGCTTGCCGAGGATCTCCTGTCCGAAGGCATCACGGCGATGAAGATCTGGCCCTTCGATATCGCCGCCGAGCGCAATGACGGCCTGCACATCTCTTCCGCCGAGTTGACAGCGGCACTCGAGCCCTTCGAGAAGATCCGCCGCGCCGTCGGGGACAGGATCGACATCATGGTCGAGTTCCACTCGCTCTGGCAGCTCACGCCGGCGATCAGCATCGCAAGGGCCCTCGCACCCTACCGGACCTACTGGCACGAAGACCCGATCAGAATGGACTCCCTCGCCGACCTTCGCCGCTACGCCGAGGTCTCGCCCGCACCGGTCTGCGCCTCCGAGACCCTAGGTACGCGACAGGCATTCCGCGACCTGCTCGATACCGGAGCGGCCGGCATCGTCATGTTCGACATCGCCTGGTGCGGCGGCCTGTCAGAGGCGCGGAAAATCGCCTCGATGGCGGAGGCCTGGCACCTTCCCGTCGCGCCTCACGACTGCACCGGGCCGGTCGTGTTCTGCGCCTCGACGCATCTTTCGCTGAACGCGCCCAACGCATTGGTCCAGGAGAGCGTCCGTGCCTACTACCGCACTTGGTACCGCGACCTCGTGACCGCGATCCCCGAGATGGAGCAGGGCTACCTCACGGTCCCCGACGGCCCCGGTCTCGGAATGGAGCTAAGGCCCGACATTGTTGATCGATTCACATCAACTGTGCGCTTCTCCCGACTCGGCTGATCCTGTCTCCTCTCCTGCGAGCTTCGACGGCGCGCGCATCAGGGTGCGAACTGAGGCGCCTGTTGGGGATGGGGGGCTCCGAGCCCGAACTGTTGTGACTTTGGCCGGCGACGCCTTGCACGCCTCAGGTCCGGGGCTGCTTGCGGGGCGCGCCACGGCCGTCTAGCTTCGCGGTCCGGCCGGCGTTTCCGGCCATTATAGGGAGGAAGTCATGATCAAGTCCGTTCTGGCGGGCGGCATAACCGCTGTCGCCATAATCGCCGGTGCGAACGCCGGCCTGGCGCAAGAGCGCATTACTTATCTACTGCATTCGACGCCGACCAACGTGTTCTGGCAGGCGGTGAAACTCGGAATGGACAAGGCCTGCGAACAGATCCAGGCCGACTGCCAGATGGTCTTCCTGCAGCAGGACGGAAATTTCCAGGAGCAGCTCAACAACCTCGAGGCGGCCATCGCCAACAACCCCACGGGCATCATCAACACCTTTGCCGGCGGCAGCGTCTTCGACGAGGCCCTGCAGCGCGCCGTCGATGCCGGCATCCCGGTGATCGCCAGCAACGTCGATCACCCGGAGGGGAAGTATCGGCTCGCCTATGTCGGTCAGAACCTGGAACAGGCTGGTTATGACCTTGCCAAGGCTCAGTCGGCGAACTTCCCGGCCGAGGGGCCGATCCACATCCTGATCGGCGTCAACGGTCCGGGCCAGGTGTGGTCCGAAACGCGCGCCGCGGGGATCGAGCGCTTCGTCAAGGAATACATCGCCGCCAATACCGCTCGCGAAATCACCTATGAGCGGATCGATGCCGGTCTCGACCTGTCGATCGTCGGCCAGCGCGTGGGAGCCTATGTCCAGGCAACACCGACGACCGCCTATTTCGACACCGGCTACTGGCATGCCGGCGCGGCGGTCGCGCTCCGCGACCTCGGCAAGAAGCCGGGCGAGGTTCTGCTTGCCGGCTTCGACCTGGTGCCGGTGGTGTTCGACGAGATGAAGAGCGGCTACATCCAACTCACCGTCGACCAGCAGCCATACCTCCAGGGCTACTATCCGGTGCACCAGCTCTACCTGCTCAACAACTTCAAGTTCCCGCCGTTCGACGTCGACACCGGCAAGGCGCTCGTCACGCCGGCCGACGTCGATGCTCTGCTTGAGCTCTCCGCTCAAGGCATCCGCTAGGCGCGATTTCCGCGTCGACGCCAGAAGCCCGGACCGCGGTGGCCGCGGTCCGGGCGATCCGTTGGGGGACCGATGCAATCCTTAGCCAAGGCGCTGCTGTCTCGTCCCGAGATCAGCGCGCTGGTCATGCTCATATTGGTGATCGTCGGCTTCGCGATCTACGCGCCGCACTTCACCTCCTACGCCAACATCCGAGTCACTTTTTTCGCGTTTCCCGAGCTGGGCATCGTGGTGCTCGGCGTCGGCATCCTGATGATCGCCGGCGAGTTCGACCTCTCCGTCGGCTCGGTCTACGCCCTGTGTCCGCTGGTGATGGTGCTCGCGGTCGGGCGCTGGGGCTTCGACCCCTATTCGGCGATCGCCCTCGGCTTCGTCGTCGCCCTTCTTGTCGGTTATCTGAACGGCTGGATCACGCTGCAGTTCAGCATTCCGAGCTTCGTCACCACGCTCGGCATGCTGTTCATGGCGCGCTCGATCGCCGTGGTCCTCTCGGGAGGTTTTCCGCCGCCCTTTCCGAACGAGTTTCCGACGGGCATCTTCGTCGCCGATCTCGGCCTCTTCCGGGCATCGATGATCTGGTTCGTCGCCTTCGCCCTGATTCTGGGCGTGATGCTCCACTTCTCCAATCTCGGCAACTGGATCTACGCGACCGGCGGCCAGCCGCAGGCGGCGGCCGACATGGGCGTCAACACCCGCCGGGTGAAGATGTTCTGCTTCATGCTCTGCAGCTTCCTCGCGGGCTTCGCCGGCATGATCACCACCTTCCGCCTCCGCTCGGCGCTGCCGGCGCTGGGCGAGGGTGTCGAGTTGCAGGCGATCGCGGCCGCCGTGATCGGCGGCACGGCGCTCACCGGCGGCATCGGCTCGATGATCGGCTTCTTCGTCGGCACCGCGCTGATCCGGGTGATCGACAACGGCCTGGTCATGGCCCGGATCGATGCCAACTGGTTCCGGTTCGCCATCGGTGCGTTGACGATCCTCGCCGTCATCCTCAACATGTGGGTGCGCCGGCGCGCCCGCGCCATGCACTAGGAGGAGCCGGTGACCGAGATCCTGCACGAGCACAAGCTTCCCAAGGCCGCCTTCGTCCAGCCCACCCCGGACGCCCTGGTCCGCTGCGAGGGACTGGAGAAATGGTACGGCAGCGTCCACGCGTTGACCGGCGTCGATTTCCACGCCGAGCCGGGTGAGATCGTCGGCCTGGTCGGCGACAATGGCGCCGGCAAGTCGACGCTGATCAAGATCCTCTCCGGGGCCGACCAGCCGAGCGGCGGGCGAATCTACTTCGCCGGCCAGGAAGTAAAGCTGGCTTCGCCCAAGGTGGCGATGGCGCTCGGCATCGAGACCATCTACCAGTACACCGCGATGGTGCCGCAGATGTCGATCGCGCGGAACATCTTCATCGGGCGAGAGCCGCTTTCCGGTATTCGTATCGGCAACATCGGCCTCTTGGATCAGAAGACCATGGTCGAGCACGCCACCAGGTCGCTCACCAACATCGACCTCACCCGGCGTTCGCCGAATACCACGGTCGAGGAGCTCTCCGGCGGTCAGCGCCAGGCGGTGGCCATCGCCCGCGCCATGTACTTCAAGTCGAAGCTGCTGATCCTCGATGAGCCGACCAACCACCTCTCGGTCAAGGAGACCAACAAGGTCCTCGATTACGTCGCTTCGCTCAAACAGCAGGGGATCGGATCGATCTTCATCAGCCACAATCTCCACCACATCTATCCGATCGCCGACCGCATCGTGGCGATGGCGCGCGGGGCGAAGATCGCCGACATCCGCAAGACCGACACAACGATCGAGGGGTTGACCGAGCTGATCGTCTGAGAAGGGGAGGGAACCATGGCCAGGCCGGTTGTCCGCGTCTACCAGGAGGACTGGTGGCCGTTCCAGAATCTCCCCAAGGCTCTCCGCGCCTTCACCGAAGCGACGGGGATCGAAACCGAACTCTCGTGGGACAAGGTTGGAGTCGGCTCGATCGAGACCATGTTCGAACACATGGTCCATTCCTTCACCGACGACGACCCACCCTATGATCTCATCTGCACCGACGAGGTCATGCTCCGCCGTTTCGCCGTTGACGGCCGGGTCATGCCGCTCAACGACCGCATGCGCCGCGACGGCGTTGCCCTGGACGATGTGACCGAAGAGACGCGCCGCGTCGTTACCGTCGACGGCGCGGTGATCGGCCTTCCATGCATCAACGTCGTGAATCTCCTCCTTTACCGCCGCGATCTTCTCGACCGCTATTCGCTTCCCGTGCCGCAGAGCTGGGAGGATGTGAAGACCGTTGGCCTCGAGCTGCAGGCGGCCGTCCGCAGGGATGGGACTGCCGAGTTCTATGCCTTCGCCACGCGCGGCGCCGGCGGCGGCGGTCATGCGGTGTGGAGTATCGGCAGCGTTCTGGGTTCCTACGGCGGCCGCTGGCTCGTAGACGAGACCGAAGTCGCGCCGATCGGCGAGGAGCACCGCGCCGCGCTCGCGGCCTATCTCGATGTGCTCAAGTCCGTCGCGCCCCCGGATCAGGGGATGATCAGTTTCGTCGAGCTGATGCGCGACTACCGCAAGGGAAGGGTGGGGATGATCGTCGAGGTCGGGATGGAATATGCCCACCTCCTTGCCGACGACCCGCTCCTGGCCGAGCGTTCGGGCGTGGCCATGGTGCCCGCGGGTCCCAACGGACGTCGCCCGAACCTCTATGCGCCGCCGTGGTCGATCCCGGCGCGATCGCGGGTCAAGGATGAGGCCTGGGAGCTTGCGAAATACCTGTCCTCGCCGGCCCAGCTCCTCGAGGACGGGATTGCCTCGAACGCGATCGAAACCTCGTCGCTGGCGGTTCTCTACGGTGCCGACTTCGACCGGCACTACCGCGCCGATCTTCTCGCGGCCGTCCGCGCCTCCCGCGCGGTTGCGTTCGAGGAGCGGCCATTCGGACGGCTCGGCATGGATGCCAACGTGGTGGTCGGCCAGACCGTCAACGATGCCGTCGAAGGCCGCCTCGGTCTCGACGATGCCCTCGCACGAATTCACGCCGGGCTTGTCGCCCTCGCAGCCAGGGCCTGACGCGACGCTCTCTCCTGAGTGGTCCTCGTCGAGCCAGGCTTGGCCGGTTGCGTCGGCTTCACTTCCGCTCCACCGCTTCGTCGACGACGGCTACGGCCTCGATCTCGATCATCGCCTCCTTCGAGTAGAGCGAGCGCACTTCGACGATGGTGTCCGCCGGGTACGGCGCGGAGAAATACTT
>DASSPO010000241.1:0-2902 GCA_035699585.1 Bauldia sp. | reverse complement strand
GCGGCCTTGCGGCCGCGCCCTTTCGTGAGGGCCAAGTTCCCCGCAGGCTTAGCGACGGTCGCCGAAAAGCTGCAGGAGGAACAGGAAGATGTTCAGGAAGTCGAGATAGAGGCTGAGGGCCCCCATGATCGCCTTCCGGCCGGCGACGGTGCCATCATCGCCGACATAGTACATCTCCTTGATCTTCTGGGTGTCGTAGGCGGTGAGACCGGTGAAGATCAGGACGCCGAGCACCGAGATCGCGAAGCCGAGCGCGCTCGAGGCGAGGAAGATGTTCACCACCATCGCGATAATGATGCCGATCAGGCCCATGAACAGGAACGAGCCCATCCCGGTCAGGTCGCGCTTGGTGGTGTAGCCCCAGAGCGACATGGCGCCGAACATGGCGGCGGCGATGAAGAACACCTGCGTGATGCTTTGCGCGGTGTAGACGACGAAGATCGTCGACAGCGACAGGCCGAGCAGCGCCGCGTAGATCCAGAACGTCGCCTGGGCCGCTCCGACGCTGAGCCGGTTGATGCGGAAGCTCAGGAAGAAGACGAGCGCCAGAGGCGCGAGCACCACCACCCACATCAGGGGCGAGCCCATCAGCGTGTAGACGAAGCCGCTCGCGTAGGTGAAGTAGGCCACCACCCCGGTGATCGCCAGGCCGATCGCCATGTAGTTGTAGACGCGAAGCATATGGGCCCGCAGGCCCTCGTCGATCGCGGATACCGCGCCGCCGACCGAAGCGCCGAAGCGGGCCGGCTGGTTGTCGTAGTTCGCCATCGATTGAATTCCTCTCCAGAAGTCCCGGCCGGAGCCACCCCGGCCGTTTGCAGACTTGCCGCGAATATGGGGGAACGAACCCGTTCAAACAAGGCCTTTTCGGCGATCCGGGTGGGCCTGCGGACACAATCCATTGTTCTCGCGGCGGGGACCGCCCGAGTGATGCCCTGACGTCTGTTCCCCGATCCACCTTTGCGCTTCGCGCGACGGGGCGCACCGAGGGGTGGCGGGCGCTTGTCGAGCACCGCCGGGATTGAGCTACCCGGCTGCCGGGATTGGGACGACCCGGCCGGGTTATTCCAGTCAGGCGCTCGAGCAAGCGCCCGCCGCGGCATTTTTGCGAGCCTGCCGGGCGACTTCGGAACGGTTTCCCGCTCCTTAAGCCTTCAGGCGGCGGGGTCGTAGTGCCCCACGGTCCCGGACAGGGCGCCCCGATGGCAGGTACGAGCCGCCAGCGGGGACTCCGCTTCCCGCGCCGCCGTCAGGCACGTCTCCGGACGACGCCCCTCGCAAGCGGGAAGAACAGGAATATATTCACATAGCCCCGACTTGTCAACGTCGACCGGCATGTTTCCCTGCGGGGGCCCGATCTGCCCGTCACAGGTTGCGCAGCACGGGCGCTGCCTTCTGGCCGAGAACGCGCCAGGTGCCGGCAAGGCCGAAGATCAGGGTAAGGGCGAGCGCAACCATGGCGGCCCCGAGCGCCGGCCCGGCGAGAAACGCGAAGGGCACGCCCATGACCATATCGAGCACGAACCACGCCGCGATCCCGCCCGCGACCAGACCGAAAGCCGCCGTCACCAGGCCGAGAAGCAGAAACTCCAGCGAGAAGGCGGCGATCAGCCGTCCGCGCGTCGCGCCAAGCGTCTTGAGGATCACCGCGTCCTCGGTGCGGCGCCGTCGACCCGCGGCGAAAGCGCCGCCGAGCACCAGCATCGAAGCGACGAGCGTGATCGCGGAGGCGCCCCGCACCGCCCAGCCGATCTGCTCGACGATGCCGTTCGCCATCTCGATCGCCTCTTTGACGCGAATCACGGTCACCGCCGGAAATGCCGCGACCACCGCCTTGAGGAAGCCAAGCTCCTCCTCCGCCGTGCCGCCGTCGGGATAGGACAGCGTGGCGAGGCTGGTGAAGGGAGCGCCGCGGAATGCGTTTGGCGTGAAGACCATCACCGAATTGATCGACAGCGATTGCCAGTTGATGGTGCGAAGATTGGCGATCGTCGCGGTCACCTCGCGGCCGAGCACGTTGACCGTCACCGTGTCGCCGATCTTGAGGCGGAGGCCTTCGGCGATTTCGTCGCCGAAGGAGACGAGCGGCTCACCGTCATAGTCGGCGGGCCACCATACTCCCGCGGTAATGGCGCCGTTGGGGGGTGGCGTTGCCGAGTATGTGATGCCGCGGTCGCCGCGGAGCACCCAGCGGGCGTCCGGGTCGACGTCGGCCTCTTCGGCCGGAGTCCCGTTGAGCGCGACGATGCGACCACGCAGCATCGGCTGCATTTCCAGAGTTGCCTCCGGCGCGTGCTCCGCGACGAAAACCTTGAGGTCGGCCGCCTCGTCGCCCTGGATGTCGAGCATGAAAAAGCTTGGCGCCGTGGCCGGGATCGTGCCGAACAGCTCGCGGCGGAAATTGCCGTCGATCAGTACCAGCGTGACAAGGAGCGTAAGCCCGAGGCCGAGGGAGAGAACGACCGCGGGCGTGGGCGCGCCGGGTCGATGGATGTTGCCGACGGCAAGCCGGAAGACGGTAGAGCGGACCCGCGGCGCGCGCCGCGCCATCGCCGCGATGCCGAACGCAACGATGCGAAGGAGCAGAAACGCGCCGGCCGTAGCGGCGACGAAGATCGCGGCGATCCGCGGCTCGTAGGCGAGGCCGATGGCGAGGCCGGCGAGCAGTGCGACAGTGAGCAGGATCGCGACAAGGTAGGCGACGGGCGGTTGCCGGTGGCTGGGCGCCACCTCGTCGCGGAAAAGCGCGGTCGCGCTCACCTCCCTAGCCCGGCCAAGGGGATAGAGGGCGAAAGCGACCGCCGTCAGAAACCCGAAGGCCGCGGCGAGGGCGAGTTCCATCGGGTAGACGCCGGCGACCGCGACCGGAACCACGGTGGCGAGCAGGGAACCGGCGACGAAG
>DASSPO010000240.1:0-3467 GCA_035699585.1 Bauldia sp. | reverse complement strand
CCCGGATCGAGCCTGCCGATACTCCTACTGGTCGGAAAAGAACCGAGGACCGAGCCCGCGGTGCGCCGGTTCAACCGACGCTGGGCGAACGCTATGCCGAGTCGCCGGGAGGGGTCAACGAAGTTCGGGCGCCGATCGGCTCCCTTGTGGGCCGATGTGAAGATCGGGGGCCAAACGGCGGCCGGTTCAGGCCGGGAAATGCGGCCGAAGCAGTGCAAGCCATTCATCGACCGACTGGCCGGAGGACATCTGCGGCTCCACCATGCGCTCGATGGCAAAGCTCGGCGAGGAATGGACGCCCATCTGCCGGGCATAGCGGACGTTCCAGCGAAGCGCGCGGTCGACGCTTTTCCAGCAGAAGGCGACCGTCAGATCCTCGCCGGCAAGAGCCGAGATGGCGCGGAGGATGTCGGCGGGCGTGCGGTCCATGTTCGCACCGCGGCAATGATCGTCGAACTCGAAGGCCTCGCGCTCCCGGTAGATGCCGGCCATCACCTTGAGGCCCGTCTCGGCGCCGCACGCGGCCGCCGCCGCAAGGACGGCGCGCGTCACCACGCCCGAATAGAGATGCCAGGGCTGGGAGAGAAAGCGGATGCGAATCGTCAGCCGCTCGGCGCCGGCCGCCGCGACGAGGGCGGGAAACTTCTCGAAGGCTCGCTTCGAGTAGGGGCAGGTCGGCTCGAGGAAGGCCTCGAGCTCGGTCCGGCCGTGGCCAAGGGTGAGAGAAGGGACAGGGCGTGAGGCTTCGTGGGCGGTCATCTCGATTCTTCGACAAGAGGGGGGAGAAGGGTCGGACCGGGCGCCGCGGTCCCCCGCGGCACCGCCGGGTCGCGTCGGTCGGTTGCGTCGAATCCGGGGCCGGCGGAACGGATGTCGGCCGCAAGCCGCATCTCGCGGAGCGGGCGGACCTTCCTCGTCACCTCGGCATAGACCGGGTGCGCGCGATAGGCGGCAAGCTCCGCCTCGCCGGCGAACTCGGCGTAGACGACGATGTCGACGTGATCACCGAGCGGGTCGCTGCCGATGTTCGGCGCGACCTCGAACACGGCCGGGATGGCCGTATCCGCCAGCTCCCGGAGCGACGCCATGATCGAGTCGATATCGGCCGGGTCGCGGGCGGTGAAGAACACGATGTGGCGGATCATGGCATCAGCGAGCGAGGCAGGGTGGTGCAGGCAATATCCGAGCCTGCATATAGCGGACTGCGTCGCCGGTGACACCCCCGGCCCGCGCTGTCGCGGAGGTCTCTATCGTCCCTGCCGGCCGAAGGCGCGGTAGCGCGCTTCCACGGCGGCAAGCAGGTCCGAGGCAGTGACCGGCAGGATCTCGTGGTGGAGCGCGACCTGAACCATCGAATCGCGGGGGATGAAGATCGCGTCCCAGCCCGGCCCCCGGCGGATGAACGAGTCGACGTGAATGACGCGCTCGTAGAAGTCGCGAGTGACGAGGACGACGGTGACGTTGTCGAAGGTGGCGCCACGAACGCCTTCGACGGTGATCGAATCGACGCCGCGAACCTCCGCCCACGGGATGGTGAACTCCGTCGCGCCTTCCAGGTGCATGTAGATGCCTTTGGGCGAAAGGACGAGGAGCGGCTTCTGGGTCCGCGTAGTCTTCGAGAATTCCCATCCCGCCAAGCCGACGCCGAAAACGATGAGGCCCCAGCCGACAACGGTCAGCGGGGGATCGTCGCCGCCGACCAGCACGCTGAGGAGACCGACGCCGGCGCAGATCGCGGCAAAGAGGAGATGCCTGCGGCCGAGCTTCTCACGACCGAAGGTGAGGGTTTGGTCTATGCGGCTGCCAGCGGGTTCCATGGGCGGGCGAGCCTAGCGAAACGCTGCCGCCGTGTCCCTCTCACCCTCGCCCCTCCACCGCGAACCGGGCGCGAAGGGTTTCAATCAGCTCGGCGCGTCATCGCCGCCAGAACCCCTGGTGGGCGGCGAGGAGCTCAGCCTCGATCTCGGAGAAGGGACCGTGGACCTCGATCGGTTTCTGGCCGGAGCCGAGCACGATTCGGGCGGAGAGGTGCATGGTCGGGTTCTCGGCGTGGTCGCCGGTGAGCGCCAGCAGCGCCGTTTCCGCGACGCCGTACACCAGCCGGCCGATATTTGCCCAGTAGATGGCGCCGGCGCACATGGCACAGGGCTCGAAGGTGGAGACCAGCGTGCAACCCCAGAGGAACTCGGGCCCATAGGCGGCAAAGGCACGACGGGCGAGTTCGGTCTCCGCGTGCCGAAGGGTGTCGAGGTTTCCCTGGCGCATCAGGATGCGATCGTCGGGTCCGACCAGCACCGCCCCGAAAGGATGGTGGCCGTGCGCAGCCGCTTCGCGGGCGACCGCGTCGGCGGCGCGAAGGTGGGCGAGCATGCGGTCGCGGGTCATAAGAGGAGCCTACGGCGTGCGGGTCGGGTTGTGTAGGGTGGACAACGACAGGGCACAAGCCGCGCGTGGGGCGCGGCCGATTGCGGCGCCAAGGGCGGCGAGCCATCGAGGGACGTTAACCGTGGACCGCCTGCGCGAAATCGGGCGGAGAAGTAAGGGAGGGTGGAGATGGCGCGGGTGGTGGTGATCGGCGGAAGCGGCCATGTCGGGACGTATCTGGTGCCGCGCCTCGTCCAGGCCGGGCACGAGGTGGTCAATGTGACGCGCGGGGCGCGGAAGCCGTACAGCCCGCACAGCGCATGGGCCGGGGTGGAGACGGTGGTGCTCGACCGGGAGGGCGAGGAGCGGGCCGGCACGTTCGGCGCGAAGATCGCCGCGCTCCGGGCCGACATCGTCATCGACATGATCTGCTTCACGCTCGAGAGCGCGAAGCAGATCGTCGACGCGCTCAAGGGCCGCGTCGCCCACTTCCTCCACTGCGGCACGATCTGGGTGCACGGCCATGCCGTGGCGGTGCCGACCACCGAGGCGGCGCCGCGCCGCCCGTTCGGCGAATACGGGATCCAGAAGGCGGCAATCGAGGCATTCCTGCTCGATGCGGCGCGCCGCGACGGCTTTCCGGCCACCGTCGTCCATCCGGGCCATATCGTCGGCCCCGGCTGGGCGCCGCTCAACCCCGCCGGTCACTTCAACCCCGCGGTCTTCACCCGACTCGCGCGCGGCGAAGAGCTGACCCTTCCCAATTTCGGGCTCGAGACGGTGCACCACGTCCATGCCGACGACGTGGCCCAAGCCTTCATGCAGGCGATCGCCAACTGGAGCGCCTCGGCGGGCGAATCCTTTCACGCCGTGTCGCCCCAGGCGATGACGCTCCGCGGCTATGCCGAGGCGATGGCGGTGTGGTTCGGCCGCGAGGCGCGCCTCGCCTTCCAGCCGTTCGAGGCGTGGAAGACCGGGGTGAGCGTCGAGGAAGCGACGGCCACATGGGAGCACATTGCCCGCAGTCCCTCTTGCAGCATCGCCAAGGCCGAGCGGCTCATCGGCTACCGGCCGCGCTACACGTCGCTCGCCGCGGTCGAAGA
>DASSPO010000239.1:0-2073 GCA_035699585.1 Bauldia sp. | reverse complement strand
TCCGGCCCGGGCGTGGTGGTGGGTCGGATCGGCGTTGGCTGGGGCGTTGGCGCTTGCGGCTCGGTGAGGTCGGTCGGCGCGTCGGCGGGGGCCGCCGGGCTCTGGGCAACGATGACCTTGACCGGCTGCGGCACCCGACGGATCGGATTCGGCTCGGCCATGGTCGAGCCGGTGGCGATGATGTCGAAGGCGTCGGATACCCCTGGCACACCGGGAATTTCGCCGGATCGGCCGACCAGCCCAACCGCCAGGACTGCTCCTGTAAGAAATGCTAGGGGGGCGGCGAGGATCAGGCGCATTTCCCCTGCCTCGCCGCGAGATAGGAAAGTCCGAGGAGATGCAAAGTCGACGGATAGTAGGAGGTCGGCGCGAAGTGCTTGAGGTTGTCCGGCACCGGGGTGCCCCGGCTGCAGGCGACCAGCGCATCGATCATCATGTATCCGGGATCGGTGAGCTTCTCCGCATCCTTCCCGGTGGTCAGCTCGATCACCGCCGGCTCGCCCAACCCGCGACGGTTTGCGAACGGATCCAGAAAGGCGCCGCCGACGCCGGCGCGCATCAGATAGAGCGGGATGCGGATGGCATTGTAACCGAACACGGTCGGGAAGCCTTCGGCCGGCTCGAGGCCATCGGCGCTGATGGTAACCCAGTCGGCCGGGAGGCCCGCCTCGCCGAAGCGCGCGGAGGCGACCAGCTCGGCGCCGGAGGAGGCAAGCTCATCCCAGGCGAAGTCCGGCGCCAGCTCCTTGAGCGTCGGGAAGGCCTCGAACACCCAATAGGAAGGGTTGACGACGATCGTCCCGTCCGGCCGATGGGGGGGCGCGAAGCCGGTGACGCCGGGCTTGAGCACCACGCGGCCGTTGACCTCGGCGAGGAGGCTCGTCCCGATCGCCTTGGCAAGCTTCGCCGCGGCCTCGGTGTACCGCGGTTCCCCCCACGTCTTGCCGGCAATCCCGAGCGCATAGGCGATCAGGATGTCGCCGTCGCTGGCATTGTTCACGTCGACGATGTGAGGGTTGGCGCTCGGGTCCCATTTCCACGCCGCCAGGCCGTCGTCGCGGATGAGGAGCTGGTTGCGCGTGAAATCGAAAATCCGTTCGAATGTGCCCCTGTCGCCCGCGGAATAGGCGAGGAGCAGCCCATAGCCCTGGCCTTCGCTGTGGCTGATTCCGTCATTGGCGTCGTCGACCACCCGCCCGTCCGCCGTGACGAAACGCTCGCGGTAGGCAGCCCAGTCGTCGGTTGCGATGCTGCCTCCGTACTCGATGGCCGCGGCCGCTTCGGCTCCGGCAAGGATCGCGGTCGCGGCAAGAACACGGACAATGCCGGCGCGAAGACGGATCATGAGCGTCTCCCGATCCGGCTGAGCAGGGCGGATGTACAGATGCCGAGAATGCAGCAGAGAAGGACCAGCCCCACCGCGTAGGCGACGATGTTCACCGAAAGCCAGTTGGCGGCGATGAGATGGAGGTTCTCGATAGAGAAGCTCCAGGCAAACAGGTAGCGCTCCGATTGCGGCGGGACGGTTTCGACCCCGGTCGCGCGGCTGTAGGCGGCGACTCGGCCGTTGAGTCCGACCCAGAAGCGCGCGGCGGTAATCGCCTCGACACCGGCGACCAGATCTTCGACGTTTCGCCCGGCCAGGACCGTCCACTGCCGCTGGGACGCCTTCGGCGCCTGCGCAAGGACAAGCGTCGCCCGATCGGAGGGGTCGAAGGGGGCGTCCGGACCGGGAAGAATGTCGAGCGAGGCAAACGAGAGATCGAAGTTCCGCTCGAGCCAGCGCTCGAACTCGAGCCAGCGTCCGCGTATGCCGCTCGGGACCACAAGCTCTCTCTCCCAGCGCTCGTAGACCCCGTCGCCCGAAGGCGTCTCCCCGAAGGTATTCGGGACGATGTTCCCTGGGTCAATGTCGAGCACGACGCCGCCACTGTCGGGCCTTTGCTGTGGTTCGTCCCAGGCGGTGCGCGCCGAGTCGGCGATGCCGAGCTCGGAAACCGTCGGCGCCGAGAACTGGCCGAGCGCGCCGACCAGGATTGCCGGTTCGCCGCCGAGCGCGTCAGGCCGGCCCAT
>DASSPO010000238.1:0-13771 GCA_035699585.1 Bauldia sp. | reverse complement strand
GATCCTGATCTCGCACCTCTTGGGCGAGATTCTCGACACGGCAAGCCGGGTGATCGTCATGCGCGACGGCAAGGTGGTCGCAGGACGTCCGGCACGCGACTTCACACGCGACACCCTGGTCGCGGCAATGGGCAGCGTCGTCAAGTCAGGCGACGCCGCGGCGGCGGAGCAGGGCTCGAAGCGTCGCGAAGGCGCCCCCGTTGCCCGGGCCCGTCCCGCGGGCCAGGCGAACGGGACCGAGCTGATCGCGCACCGCGGCGAGGTCGTCGGCCTGGCGGGGCTGGGCGGACAAGGACAGACGGAGATGCTCCGGGAGCTGTTCGCGGCGGCGCAGCGTCGTTCGCGCGACGCCAGCGTGAGCGCACCGGTGGCGCTGGTTGCCGGCGACCGCCAGAGCGACGGCATCTTCCCGCTCTGGTCGATCGAGAAGAACATCACCGTCGGCTCCCTTCGCCGCATGCTCCGAGGGATTCTTGTCGATCCCCGCCGGGAGCGTCAGATGGCCGAAACCTGGCGTGAAAAGATCAGTATCCGCACGCCGGACGTCGACAACAACATCCTTTCGCTGTCCGGCGGCAACCAACAGAAGGCGCTGTTCGCCCGCGCCCTCGGCTCCGACGCCGGCATCGTACTGATGGACGATCCGATGCGCGGCGTCGACATCGGTACCAAGCAGGAGGTCTACGGCATGATCCGCGCCGAGGCCGCCGGCGGCCGGACCTTCATCTGGTACACGACCGAGATGGACGAGCTCAAGAATTGCGACCACGTCTATGTCTTCAGGAACGGCCGCATCGTCGCCGACCTAGCGCGGGATGAGCTGACCGAGGAGAGGGTGCTCCACTCATCCTTCGCGGAGGAGACGGCGTGAGCTCACGCGGCGGTGCCCGCATGGTTGCGACGGTGTTCTCGCCGAAGGTGCTCCGTGCCGCGCTGCCGGCACTGTCGCTGGGGCTGCTCCTGCTCGCGATCTGGTACCTCAACCCGCGCGCCATCAGCCCGCTCGGCTTCAATCTCATGTTCAATCTGGCCGTGCCGATCGCGCTCGCCACGGTGGCGCAGATGTGCGTGATGACCGTCAACGATCTCGATCTCGGAATCGGCGCCTATGTCGGGTTCGTGGTCTGCGTCGCGGCGACCTGGCTCAACGACACCCCGCTCCTCGGCCTAGCCGCGCTTTTCGGCGGCATCGTCATCTACATGCTGGTCGGCGCGCTGATTTTCATCCGCGACCTGCCGTCGATCGTCGTCACCCTCGGCATGTCTTTCGTCTGGCTCGGCCTGTCGGTGCTGGTCCTGCCCACCCCTGGCGGCAAATCGCCGGAGTGGCTCTCGACGCTGATGAAGCTCAAGACGCCGATGATCCCGTTTCCGATCGTGGCCGCGGTGGTGATCGCACTCGTCGCGCATGTTCTGCTGATGCGCACCTCGTACGGCTCGATTCTCCGCGGCTCGGGCGGAAACCCCAAGGCGATCGAGCGGGCCGGCTGGTCGCTGCTCAGGACCAAGGTCGTGATGTTCGGGGCGGCGGGGTTCTTCGGCATGCTCGCCGGCCTGGCGCTCATCGGCCTCACCACCTCGGCGCAAGCGAACGTTGCCGAGCGGTACACGCTCCTCTCCATCGCCGGCGTCATTCTCGGCGGCGGCTATTTCGTCGGCGGGCGGGTCTCGCCGGTCGGTGCGGTGATCGGCGCGATGACTTTGACGCTTTCGGCGCCGTTCCTGACCTTCCTCAAGATTCCGCCCGACTGGCAGATCGGGGCCCAGGGCGCGATCCTGATCGTGGTGCTTGCCCTCCGCGCCGTCATTGACCGCCTCGGGCCGCAGCAATGATTCGCGAACTCCTGCGCAAGCCCTGGCTCTGGTCGTTCGTTGCCGCCGGCCTGGTCTGGCTCGCCACCATGGCCTTTACCGGCGGCCACGGCGGCGGGCAGCTGATCACCGCGGCGCTCACCTTCGCGACCTTCTTCGTCATTGTCGGTATCGGCCAGATGTTCGTCTTCACCCTGGGGCCGGGTAATGTCGACCTCTCGATTCCGGCAACCATGACGCTCGCCGGCTCCGTCGCCATGAAGCTCATGGACACCCAGGATTCGATGATCCTCATCGGGCTGGTGGTTGCCCTCGCCATCGGCGTCGGCGTCGGTATCTTCAACTACATCCTGATACTCGGGCTCCGCATCCCGCCGATCATCGCCACGCTGTCGTCGAGTTTCGTCATCCTCTCCGCGGCGATCGCCTATGGTCGCGGACTTCGCATCAAGCCGCCGCCCCTCCTCGCCGAGTTCACCACGGTGCAGCTGTTCGGGATTCCGGTGCTCGCGATCTGCGTCATGGTGCTCGCGGCGCTGATGGGCGTGGTTCTCCACCGCACCGTCTATGGGCGATCGGTCACCGCCATCGGCCAAAGCTTCCGCGCTGCGGGCTTTGCCGGAATCCGGGTCGAACGCATCCGCTTTCTCACCTATGTCCTCTGCGCCGTCCTCGCGGCGCTCTGCGGCTACCTTTTCTCCGGCTTCTCGGGGGGCTCGTCCCTGTCGATGGGCGAACAGTATCTGCTGGCATCGATCGCCGTCGTGGTGATCGGCGGCACGTCGGTCGCCGGCGGCAACGGCAACCTTCCCGGTCTCTGGGGCGCGGCGCTGTTCCTCTTCCTCGTGCAGTCGATGCTCAACACCTATCAGCTCTCGGCCGGCTTGCGATATCTCGCCACCGGCCTGATCATCATCGCTGTTATTACCGCCGCCGGCGGTCAGAAGACGCTTCGCTGAGCGGAGCGAAACGAAGGGGGACAGAAATGGCACTCGTTGGACCGGATGCCGAGCATCACGACAGGCGCTTCACCTGGCTGATCAATGGCACATGTCAGAAGGAGCTCCTGTTCGACGGCTGTCGATGGGCGGAAGGTCCGTGTTGGTCGCATGAGGGCCGCTACCTCGTCTGGAGCGACATTCCCAACAACCGCATGCTGCGCTGGGTACCGGACGGGATCACCGGCAGCGTCAGCGTGTTTCGCGCCGACTCGAACTACTCGAACGGCAATACCCGCGACCGCGAGGGCCGGCTGATTACCTGCGAGCACGGCGGTCGTCGCGTGACGCGGACCGAAGTCGACGGTTCGATCACCGTGATCGCCGACAGCTACAAGGGAAAGCGGCTCAATTCGCCCAACGACGTGGTGGTGAAGTCTGACGGCACGATCTGGTTCACCGACCCCAACTACGGGATCATGAGCGACTACGAGGGCCACAAGGCCGACATGGAGCAGGACGGTTGCTACGTCTACCGCTTCGACCCCAAGAGCGGGAAGCTCGCGGTCGTCGCCGACGATTTCGACAAGCCCAACGGCCTCGCCTTCTCGCCCGACGAATCGATGCTCTACGTTGCCGATTCGGCTTGCGCCCACGAGCCTGAAAAGCCGCGACACATCCGCGCCTTCAGGGTCGGAAAGGACAACTCATTGAAGGGCGGCAAGGCGCAGTTCGTCTTGAAGCAGGGCTTTCCGGACGGATTCCGTGTCGACACCGACGGCAACGTATGGACCTCGGCCGGCGCCGGCATCGACGTCTTCGCGCCGGAGGGCGACCTGCTCGGCCGCATCAACTTCCCGCAACTGGTGTCGAACCTGACCTTTGGCGGGCCGAAGCGGAACCGGCTGTTCGTCACCTGCACGCACGAGGTCTATTCGGTCTATGTCACCGCCACCGGAGCGCAGCGGCCGTGAGGTTCAGATGGCGCCGCTCAGCGACGGCACCGGCAGGATCTTCGTCCGGCATTGTTCGACGTAGCGGAGCCACAACGCCTGGTCGGCGTCGCTGAGCGTGTGACGCGCCGCATCGGAGAGGATGTTTTGGTGGCGGTCGAGCTCGGCGAGGATGCAGGCGGCATACGCCTCGCAGACCGGCCGCTCGTATCCGACGGCGGCGCAGCTCGCTTCGAACTCGACGAAGACCTGGCGGCGGAGTGCCGCTTCGCTTGGTCCAAGGAGCGGCGCGACCAGCATGAGGCTGCCGATCAGGACGGGCTGGTGGATCAGGTAGATGGCAAGGCTCCACCGGCCGGCGGCGGCGAGAAGGCGTGATACCCGGCTCCTGGCCGGCCAGCGCCAAAGGGGCAGGTCGGGACGGGCGACGATCAGCCGGCCGAGGGCGATGCCGGCCAGAACCGCTCCGAACCATGGAAAGAGCGGCACGTAGTCGACCGTTGCCGGTGGGTTCGGCGACAAGCCAAGCCAGTACCAGCCGGGCGCGTCGAAGAAGGGGCTCCTGAGGAAACCGGGGCCGGCGAGGAAGAAGACTGCCGCGACAAGAATGAGCCACACCGGGGCGCGCAGGAACGGCAGCGCGAGGATGCTCGCGACGAAGATCGCGTGGAGGATGCCGAAGAAGACGAAGGTGTTGGGGTCAAGCCACCAGGTGCCGAGGGTGACGAGCAGCGCGGCGGCGAGAATTATGGCGAGACGCCGCACATAGGGACCGGGACGGAGGCCGGCCCGCGTGGCGAGGACGAGATTGACCCCGACCATGGCGAGGAAGGTGGCGGCGATGGTGCGGGCAAAGAACCGCCAGCCGAGGTCCGTGGTGACATCGACCGCGATGAGCCGGTAGGCGGAGAGGTCCCAGGCGAAGTGGTAGACGATCATCGCCAGGATCGCGGCGCCCTTCACGACGTCGATGACGGCGACCCTCGGGCTGCGTTCGGCGATGGTGGCACTGGCGATTGTCGACACGGTCCATCCCGCCCTTCGCCCGTCGCCTCTTGTGGCGCGAGAATCCCTCTATGGCAACGCAGAATGAGACCCGGTGGACATCCGGCCCCAAGCTCTGTAAGCCCAAGGCGGACGGAGGCCGGTGTGCATTGCAAAAAGCCCCTGGCCGTCCCAAGGTAGGGCTTCCAGTCAGTCTGTGTCGGGGAATGGCGATTTCCCGCACAACTCCGCGCAGTTGAGGAACCGCCGGCGAGCGCCTTTTCCGCTTGGATTCGCCGGGCTTGGGCGTTACATGGCCTGAACAGCAAAGGGATTGCCAGAGACTCATGTCCTCGACATTCGAAGTGGTTGCCAAGGTCATATCGGAAACAAGCGAGATTCCGCTCGAGCAGATCACGCCCGAGTCGCACGCCATCGACGATCTCGGCATCGACAGCCTCGATTTCCTCGATATCGTTTTTGCCCTCGACAAGAAGTTCGGTATCAAGATCCCGCTCGAATCATGGACCGAGGAAGTCAACGAAGGGCGCGCCAAGGTCGAGGACTATTTCGTCCTCAAGAACCTCTGCGCCCGGATCGACGAACTCGTCGCAGCCAAGGCAGCTTCCTGATTTATCCGCCATGCGTCTCGAGTATTTCGACATAATCGACACGGTCGAGGTATTCGACGTGAAGAACGGCCACGTCGAAACCAGCTCGCGCGTGCCCGAGAAAAGCACCGTCTTTGAAGGCCATTTTCCCGGCTACCCGGTGATGCCCGGCGTGCTCCTCCTCGAGATGATGAACCACACCTCCGGCTATCTCCTCCTCGGCCTTCACAACTTTTCCCGGCTCCCCTTCTTTGCCGGGGCGAAGAAGGTGAAGATCCGCCGGTTCGTGATGCCCGGTATGCTGCTGCGCGCGCGTTGCGACCTTGTCCATGAGGGCTCGGGGTTCTGCATCACCCAGAATGAGATTAGGGTCGACGGCGAGGTCATTGCCGACGCCGAGCTCACCATGATGGTCATGGACTTTCCGAGTCCCGAACTGCCCAAGCTCGTCATGGAGCGGGCGAAGGCGCACGGCGTCGCCCTGGGGCTGACTGCCTGACAGGAGCCGCATGGCGCGCGAGGTCTGGATCACCGGCATCGGCCTGACCTCGTCGCTTGGCGAGGGCTTGGAGGCGCACTGGCAGGCCATGGCGGTGGCGGATCCGCCACGGCCGGTGGTCGACGTGAAGAGCTTCGCCCCCTATCCCATTCACCCGATGGTGCCGCTCGACTTCGAGAAGCAGATTCCGAAGGGCGGCGACCGGCGGCAGATGGAGAACTGGCAGCGGGTCGGCACCTATACGGCCGGCCTTGCCCTCGATGACGCCGGGATCAGCGGCAACACGGAGATCCTCGCCAATACGAACATGGTGGTCGCCGCGGCCGGCGGCGAGCGCGACCTCATGGTCGACCAGACCATCCTTGAAGGAGTAGGAAAGGCCCCGGCGGCCCAGGAGTTCATCAACGAACGGCTCTCCAACGACCTTCGGCCGACGCTCTTTCTTGCCCAGCTCCCCAACCTCGTGGCCGGCAACATCGCCATCGTTCACAAGGTCACCGGCTCGTCGCGAACCTTCATGGGCGAGGAGCTGGCGAGCGTCAGCGCGGTTGAGATCGCCGCGCGTCGCATCGCCGCCGACCAGGGCGACATCTTCCTCGTGGGCGGGGCGGTGCTGGCCGAACGCAAGGATGTTCTCCTCGTCCTTGCCGGCGCCGGCTGGGCTTGGCACGGCGACCCGATTTCGGTTTGGGCGCGGCCGGAGAAGGGCGGCGGCGCGATCCTCGGCTCGGTGGGCGCCTTTCTCGTGCTCGAGGCACGCGAACATGCCGAGGCGCGCGGGCGAACTCCCTATGCCCGGCTCGGCACGGTGCTCTCCGGCCGAAGCCGGCGTGAGCCTGGCCAGGCCGCGGCGGTCGCCGCAGGCCAGTTCGCGGCGCTCCGCAAGGAGGCCGGGACTCGGTCGCTCGGCCTGCTCTCGGGCGCAACCGGGATCCGCGCGCCGACCAGCGAGGAACGCGAGTGGATCGCCGGATTGAAGGCGGAGGGTGCGATCGACACCGTACGCGCCATGCCCAATATGCTCGGTGCCTGTGTCGAAGCGACCTTCCCGTCGATGGTGGCGCTCGCAGCGCTGGCGCTGTCGCGGAAGGGGTTCTACAGGTCCGCCGATGAAACCGGCTTCGAGCCCGCAGCCACCACCCCGCCCGAGGCGATCGTGGTCAATGCGTGGGGGTCCTGGCGGGGCGAGGGAATGGGACTGGTGTTGCCCGCCGCATGATCGGGCATGGAGGGTGTGATGGGGTCTAAGGTCAGGGATTCCCGCGGTCGACCGGTGGTGGCGATCACCGGCATGGGCGTCGTCTCCTCGCTTGGCGTCGGCATTGGCGAGAACTGGCCGGCGCTGGTTGCCGGCAAGTCCGGAATCAAGCGCATCACCCGCTTTTCAACCGAGCACCTCCGCACCACGATCGCCGGCACGATAGACTTCATGGACGAGGACACCCCTGACTTGAAGCTCGCCATCGGCGAACTCGCGGTCGATGAGGCGATCCGCATGGCGAATATCGGCAGCCCCGGCGACTTTCCGGGGCCGCTCTTCACCGCCATCCCGCCGGTCGAGCTCGGCTGGACCGCACGGCGACGCCTCTACGACGCGGGCGATCCCGGAATCGCCGACGCCTATGACCGCATGTGCGCCGTTGCCGAAGGTCTCAACGACCGCTCACAGTTCGAGCGGGTCATGTACGGCTACGTGTCGGAGAAGCTCGCGGACCGGTTCGGCACCAAGGGCTCGCCGGTTTCGCTCACCACCGCTTGCGCCTCGGGAGCGACCGCGATCCAACTTGGCATCGAGGCGATCCGCCGCGGTGAAACCGATGCCGCCCTCTGCGTCGGCACCGATTGTTCGGTTACGGCCGAGGAGGTGGTTCGATTCTCCCTCCTCACCGCCCTCTCGACGGCCAATGCGGTTCCCGAGGAAGCGGCAAAGCCGTTCTCCAAGAACCGGGACGGCTTCGTCATCGCCGAGGGGGCCGCGGCGCTGGTGCTCGAAGATTACGATGCTGCGGTGGGCCGCGGTGCCAGGGTGCTCGCGGTCATTCGCGGCGCCGCCGACAAGAACGACGATTTCCACCGGACGCGCGCCAAGCCGGACGGATCGGCCATGATCGGTGCCCTCCGCCAGACCTTCGACGATGCCGGCATGCATCCGGACGAGATCGAGTACATCAACGCGCACGGCACGGGCACGCCGGAGAACGACAAGATGGAGTGCTTCTCGCTCGAGGCGGTGTTCGGCGAGCGGCTTCGCGGCGTGCCGATCAGCTCGAACAAGTCGATGATCGGCCACACGCTTACGTCTTCGGGGGCGCTCGAAGCCGTCTTCTCGGTGAAGACGATTGAAACCGGCGTCATCCCGCCGACGATCAACTACAAGGTTCCGGACCCGAGCATCAATCTCGACGTCGTGCCCAACGTGGCGCGGGAGCAGAAGGTGAGCGTGGTCCTTTCGAATTCGTTCGGGTTCGGCGGCCAGAACGCCTGCCTGATCATCTCGGCTGAGCCGGCCTAGTCGTCATTTCCTTCCGTTCAGCGAGACGGCAGACCTGAGGCACCCGTTCTGATGCATGCGCTCCAGCTCCTCGACAACCGCCGCCTGGCGGTTGTCGATCTTCCCGACCCGCCGGAGCCGGAACCGGGCGAAGTGCAGGTGAAGATCGGCGCCGTCGCACTCAATCACATCGACGTGTGGGGCTGGCGGGGCATGGCCTTTGCCAAGCGGAAACTGCCCATCGTGGTGGGCGTCGAAGCAGCCGGCACGATCGTGGCCGTCGGGGATGGTGTTCACGACCGCCGGGTCGGCGAGCAGGTGGCGATCTTCGGCGCCGAGACCTGCGGGGTCTGCGACGCCTGCCGAACCGGCCGCGATAACCTCTGCGTCAATGTGCAGGGGATACGCGGTTTTCATATCGACGGCCTTGCCCGCGGCGCGATCAACCTCAACGCCCGTTTCGCCGTTCCCGCGCCGGGCGTATCGCTCGAGGCCGCGGCCTGCGCTCCGGTCACCTTCGGCACACCCGAGCATATGCTGTTCGACAACGCCCGGCTCGCCGCCGGTCAAACCGTCCTGGTGCAGGCCGGCGGCAGCGGCATCGGTACCGCCGCCATTCAGCTCGCCAAGGCGGTCGGGGCCACGGTGATCACCACTGTGGGGAGCGACGACAAGATCGAGAAGGCCAAGGCCCTCGGCGCCGACCACGTGATCAACTACCGCGAGGAGCGGTTCGAGGGGGTCGTCCGGAAGCTGACCAAAAAGCGTGGGGTCGACGTTGTCTTCGAGCATGTCGGCCCGGACACGTTCGCCCAGAGCATGTTCTGCCTCAAGCGCGGCGGAACGCTGGTGACCTGCGGTTCGACCACCGGAATCAATTGCGAGATCAACCTGTTCCAGCTTTACCAGCAGCAGCTCCGCCTGATCGGCAGCTTCGGATGCTCGATCCGCAACCTGCGCGATTCGCTCCGCAAGATGGCCGACGGTGTCGTGAAGCCGGTGATCGACTCGGTGATCGCGCTCGACGGCATCGACGCGGCGCTCGCGCGCATGGAATCGCGGAACGTCTTCGGCAAGATCATCGTGACGCTGTGAGCGCGCCGGTGAAAAAGACGTCGCCACCGGTCAAGGGCAGGCGGCAGGCGGTCGCGAGTCCGGGTTCGCCGCGACCGAACAGGCGGCCGGGTCGTCGCAAGTTGTCGCAAGCCTCGATCGACCGGCTCGAACGGCAGCGCGCCAAGAAGGCGAAACGGCTCGAACGACGGAGGCGGAAGCGCAAGCTCTCCTGGCTCGACCGGCTGGTGCGCTCCGAATTCACCGAGCGCCGGATTGCCGGCGGCATGCGCTTTCTCTTCGAGTGGTCGCGCGCCGTGGGCCGGGAGCGCGCCTCGCGGATCGCCGCCCGCGTGACGCGTTCCTTTGCCGGATGGGCCGGCGAAAACCGCGTCGCGGAGGAGAACCTCGCGGCGGCCTTCCCCGAGAAGTCGCCCGACGAACGCGCGGCGATTCTTGCCGGCGTATGGGACAACCTCGCCCGCCAGACGATCGAGTACGCCTTTCTCAAGGATATGGTCGACAGCTTCGATCCCGAGAAGCCCGACGAGAGTCCGATCGAGGCGGAGGGACTGGAGCACCTCATCGCGCTCCGCGACAGCGGTAAGCCGGCGATTCTCTTCGGCGCCCATCTCGGCAATTTCGAGCTGACGCCGGCGCTCGGCGCAAAGCTCGGCCTTCCCGTCACGGCCCTTTTCCGCCCGCCGGCCAATCCGCACATCGCGGCCGAGATCGAGCGGCGGCGGAGCGGATACTTGGGCAAGATGGTGGTTTCGGGCCCGGGGGCGGCGCTGGAAGTGGCGGATGCGCTGAAGAAGGGACGGCACATCGGCGTCCTCATCGATCAGCGCATCAACGAGGGCCATCTGATCCCGTTCTTCGGCCGGCCGTCGCTGTCCAATCCCCTCGTCGGGGTCATGGCGCGGATATTCAACTGCCCTGTCCATGGCGGATACGCGGTGCGCCTGCCGGACGGCCGCTTCCGGGCCGTGATGACCCCGCCTCTCGACCTGCCGCGTGACGCGAGCGGGCGGATCGATGTGCTGGGAGCGAACATCATGGTCCACGGCATGGTCGAGCAATGGATCAGGCAGTATCCGGAGCAGTGGCTGTGGCTTCACGACCGCTGGCGGCTTACGCGACGGGACCGGAAAAGGGCGAGCGGCGGCGTCTTGTAGCCCGCTTGCCGACCCGCTTCCATCTATTCGCGACTCGTGCCACGTTCACCGGATGTTCACGGACCTTGAATCGCTCGCGCCGCCCCTCGACGGGCGGCAATCGGAGCGCGCCGCTGCGATCCAGCGCGGCGTCGGCCGGCTGCTCCGCGCGCGTGGCTTCGCCATTGTCTATGAACTGCCCCTCGCCACCGGACGCCGAGCCGATGTGGTCGGGCTGAGTGCCGGTGGGGACCTCTGGATCGTCGAGATCAAGTCGTCGATCGAGGACTTCCGCGCCGATCGCAAGTGGCCGGAATACCGCTATTCCTGCGACCGGCTCTTTTTCGCCACCCACGCCGAGGTGCCGACGGCGATCTTTCCCGAAGAGGCGGGGCTGATCCTCGCCGACGCCTACGGGGCGGATTTCCTTCGCGAGGCCCCGGAACACCGCCTGGCGGCGGCGACGCGTAAGGCAATGCTGGTTCGATTCGCGCAGGCCGCGGCCCACCGCCTTCACGGCCTCGTCGATCCGGCGGCGGGTGCACCGGGATGGTGAGAGGTCAGTCCGTGGGCTGCGGGCCGTCGTAGCCCTCGACGATCAGCACATCGACGTCGGCGGAGTTGCCGCGCTCGGCAATGGCGTGCTGGTACTCCGGTGAGTGGTAGCAGGCGAGGGCCGTCTCGTAGTCCTTGAACTCGATGACGACATTCCTCGGCCGCGCGGGACCTGAAAGGGCTTCGTATCTGCCGTTCCGGACCAGGAAGCGGCCGCCGTATTTCTTGAAGGCGGCGCCGTTTGCCGCGAGGTACTTCTTGTAGCCCTCCGGATCGTGAATCTGGGCCCGTGCGATCCAATACCCCTTGCTCATGCGACTTTCCCTGTCTCCAGTGCGGATGCGATCTCGGTGACGATGGCATTGACCGCCGCCTTGGGGTCGGCCGCGGTCGTGACGGGACGTCCGACCACCAGGTAGTCGGCACCGGCGCGGATCGCGCCATCCGGGGTTGCCATCCGTTTCTGGTCGCCGCTTGCCGTGCCGGCGGGCCGAATGCCGGGGGTGACGATCGTCATCCCGGGCCCGACGATGCGGCGCACCGCCTCGGCCTCGGCCGGGGACGCCACGATCCCGTCCATGCCGATCGCCTTGGCGTCGGCGGCGCGCGCCGCGACCAGCTCGGCGGCCGTGCCGACGAACCCGGCATCGCGAAGGTCGGCATCGTCCATCGAGGTGAGCACCGTCACGCCGAGGAGGGCGAGCGGCGCCGCCCCGCGCGCCGCGATCGCGGCGCGCATCGCCTTGGGATAGGCATGCACGGTGAGAAACTTAACCCCGAGCGGCACGATGCTTTCGACCGCGCCTTCCACGGTGTTGTCGATGTCGAGGAGCTTGGCGTCGAGAAAGACCTTCTTGCCCTCGCCGGCGAGCCGGCGCGCGAGGTCGATACCGCCGGCGAAGATGAGCTGCAGCCCCACCTTGTAGAAGGATGCGCTGTCGCCGAGCCGAGCCACCATTGCTTCCGCTTCCGCCACGGTCGGCATATCAAGGGCGACGATCAGGCGGTCGCGAGCGGGAATCGGTTTCATTGCGCGCACTGTCTCCCAAAGGGGGCGGACCCGGTCAAGGGCCGCCCTCGCGCCGATTTGATCGTCCGCCGCCTTGCCATCCTCGGGGTGAGGTCTAAGCTCGATCGTGGGCCGGAACTTGACCGGGCCCGCCACGGGTCGAAGGGAAGTCCTGATGAAGCTCATGACGACCTCCGTAACCGCGTTCGCCGCCTTCGGCATCCTCGCCGGGGCGAGCCTTTCCGCGCTCGCATGCGATTTCCACAAGAGCCACGTCACCGCCGCCGCAACCCCGCCGGCGACGCAGGATCAGGTCGCGGTTCCGGCCACGGCCGTCGATCCCGTGGTCCTCGCGGACGCCAAGGCGAAGCTGCTCCCCGCACCTCCGAAGGAGGATCCGCTCGAGGCGGCGGCAGCAGACTGAAGCTGATCCAAAGCCCGAAGCCGAGCGCCGGCCGAAGGGCCGGCGCTTTCCGTTCGCGGATCGGGCCCGGCTAGCCCTTGACCGCGCCGACGGTGAGGCCGCTCACGATGCGGCGCTGGAAGAAGAGATAGACGGCGATCACCGGCACCGCGGCGAGAATGACGCCGGCGGCGAGCAGCGGCACGTTGGTCGTGTACTCGCCGCGAAGGGACGCCACCCCCACCATCAGCGTCCTGTCCTTCTGAAGGACGAGAAGGGCGATGAGCAGGTCGTTCCAGCAGTAGAGCGTGTTGAGGATGCCGAGCGTGAAAAGTGCGGGCTTGCCCATCGGCAGGAAGACCATCCGCCAGATCTGCCAGAGGTTGGCGCCGTCCATCGCCGCGGCCTCGGCAAGAGAGCGCGGCAGCGAGGCGTAGAAGGCGGTCATCAGGTAGACGCTGAAGGGCGTGAAGAAGGCGGTGTAGGCGATGATCAGGCCAATTCGGCGGTTGACCAGGTCGAGGGCGATCATGGTCTGGTAGAACGGAACCAGGATGACCTGTACCGGGATCATCAGTGCCGCAAGCAGGAGGTAGAAGAGAATGCGCCGGCCGCGGAAGCGGAGCACGGCGAAGCCGAAGCCGGCGAGGGAGGCCAGGAGAAGCAGGCAGGCGACCGCGCCCGCCGTCACCACGACGGATGTAACGAAGTAGTCGCCGAGCTTGGCCTGGCTCCATGCCTGGATGAAGTTCTGGAGGGTGAATTCCTCGGTGAGGCCGAAGCGGTTGAGCACATAGTCGCGGCGCGTCTTCAATGCCGCGTTGAGGGCAAAGACGATCGGGTAGACGGTCGACAGGGCAAGCAGCGCCATCGGGACGAAGGCGACGCGGAAGACCGTCTTCTCCGAAACCTGCGCCGCCATTCTCAGATGCCCGAATTCCGGGAGAGGATGCGGATCTGCACCGTTGCAAGCATCGCCATCAGGGCGAACAGCACCATGCTGATGGCGCTGGCATATCCCGGCCGGTTGAGCTTGCCCTGCTCGAGCCAGATCAGGAACTCGGGCAACGTGGTCGCGGTGCCGGGGCCGCCGGCGGTCATGACGTAGATCAGCGCGAACATCGAGGTGAGCATGCCGATCATGGTGACCACGGCGGCGAACTCGATGATCGGGCGGATCGAGGGCAGGATCACGTGCCACCAGGTCTGCGTCAGCGATGCGCCGTCGAGCTTCGCCGCCTCGATCAGCTCGGGATGGACGGTCGACAGGCCCGAGAGGAAGATCAGCACGGTCATCCCGAACGTT
>DASSPO010000237.1:0-3856 GCA_035699585.1 Bauldia sp. | reverse complement strand
CGGGCGGCTTGAAAGGCCGCCCGTTTTCTGTGACCCGGGCACGCCCCGGTCGTGATCAGCGTTGCCCGGACAGAGGGCGGGGGGCGCCGCGCCCGATGTCCCGGTTGAACAGCAACTACTTCATCGCCGACTGTGCCGGCTTCTTCGATGCGATGTCGAAGGTGATCATGAAGCCGTTGGTACCGCGATATTCGAACGCCTTGTCGCCCACGCGATAGGCCTCCACCACATTCGGCATCAGAACGAACCCGCTGTTGGAGTCCTCGCCGAAGTACTTCAGGTTCGAGATTACGACCGGATCATCGGTACGTCCCTGCATCCGCTTCAGGACGACTTCCGCGGTCTTTCCGCCGTCGATGGATGCTCGGGCGGCATCCTTGTTCGCGGTCCACTCGATCGCGCCATCCTTGGCAACGGTGAATGATTTCCACTTCAGGGGATAGAGCTTCGGAAGAATCGTAGTGACGGCCTCGCGCTGCTCCTTCGTGACGGACGGGTCGAATGTCAGCACCGCCCAGTCGCCCTCGAGGTCCGCGTACGATGCGCCGAGATCACCCGTTACCCAGAACTTTGCTCCGTCGAGCTTCGTGGCGCCGTGGTGGCCTTTGTTGACTTTGATCGCGTTGTTGAATTTGCAGTAGTGCCCGCCCTCGTGCCCCTTGTGCATCTGCTCGCCGGCGTGGACGGCAGGCTCCGTATTGAAGTAGCACTGGCAGAACATCGGGCAGCTGCATGCCTCGATGATGGTGCCGTTCATCGCCCAGTCAGCGGCGGCGGGAGCCGTCTTCTTGGGGTCATCTGCGGCCACGGTAAGCAGGAAGAGCGCTGCGCTGAAGCCTAACAGGAGAAAGAGTCTACGCGGCATAAAGCCTCCTTCTAAAAAGTCGTCCCGAATCGGCAGCAGGCCGATGAGACGATGGATTTTTGGAGGCTTTGAACGATACACCCGGAGTGGTTGATCGACAAAGAGGCCAATTCGGCTGCGATCCGATTTGTGCGCTCCCTGGGACAGGGTGCCGTGGAGCCAGCGGCTCGCGAGCCGGTACACTGGCTGTGCGCCCGCGAGGGGCTTCCTGGCCGGAAACGGCCGACGGGCAGGCGGCGCCGCGACCGACGCGGAACGCTACGCCGTTTTGTCCGGGTTGTTCGACTGCGCGGGAGGGGCTTGTACCGGCGTCTGCACGTCCGTTGAAGGTCCGGAACCCGGTGCGATCGTCATCTTCTCGCCGGGGCTCGCTTCTTCCGGGTAGTACTCCTTCATCTTGATGTAGTCGTTGCCGGTCTCCTCGATGAGGATCTGGTTGACCTCCCATCCTTCGAGGGTCTCCCGCTCCAGGAGCTTGCGGGCGATACGGTCGAGTGCAGTCTTGTTGTTGGAAATGATCTCCTGCGCGGTCTTGTACGCCTTGTCGAGGATGCGGCGCACTTCCCTGTCGATCTCGATTGCGGTGGCCTCGGAATAGTCCTGATGCTGCGCGAACTCACGGCCGAGGAAGATCGCTTCTTCCTTCTTGCCGAAAGTGGCCGGTCCGAGGTCTGACATGCCCCACTCGCACACCATCCGTCGGGCCATGTTGGTCGCGCGCTCGATATCGTTTCCAGCGCCGGTAGTCAGCTCGTTGAGAAAGACCTCCTCGGCGATCCGGCCGCCCATCAGCACGGCGAGCATGGCTTCGAGGTATCGCTTCGAATAGGAGTACTTGTCCTCGGTGGGAAGCTGCTGGGTGAGCCCGAGGGCACGGCCGCGCGGGATGATCGTCACCTTGTGAAGGGGATCGGCCGCCGGCAGCATCGCGGCCACGATGGTGTGGCCGGACTCGTGATACGCGGTGTTCCGCTTCTCCCGCTCACTCATCACCATCGACTTGCGCTCGACGCCCATCAGGACCTTGTCCTTGGCGAACTCGAAGTCGACCATCTGCACTTTCTTCTTGTCGTAACGGGCGGCATTGAGTGCGGCCTCGTTCACCAGGTTCGCCAGATCGGCCCCTGAGAAACCGGGAGTGCCGCGAGCCAGGACGACGGCGTCGACATCCTCGGCCAGAGGGATGGTTCGGGTGTGAACGCGAAGGATTCCCTCCCGTCCCTTCAGATCGGGAAGGTCGACGACGACCCGCCGGTCGAACCGGCCCGGCCGGAGAAGCGCCGGGTCCAGCACGTCGGGACGGTTGGTGGCGGCGACGAGAATCACGCCGTCGTTCGACTCGAAACCGTCCATCTCCACGAGGAGCTGATTGAGGGTCTGTTCCCGCTCGTCGTGTCCGCCGCCAAGCCCTGCGCCGCGATGGCGGCCAACCGCGTCGATCTCGTCGATGAAGATGATGCAGGGGGCGTTCTTCTTTCCCTGCTCGAAGAGGTCGCGCACGCGGGACGCGCCGACGCCGACGAACATCTCGACGAAGTCAGAGCCGGAAATGGAGAAGAAGGGGGCATTGGCCTCGCCGGCAATCGCCCGCGCTAGCAGGGTCTTGCCGGTTCCCGGAGGTCCCATGAGCAGCACGCCTTTGGGGATCTTTCCGCCGAGCTTGGTGAATTTCTGCGGTTCCTTCAGGAACTCGATGATCTCGTGGAGCTCGAGCTTCGCCTCGTCGACGCCGGCCACGTCCTTGAACGTGACCTTCTTGGCGTTTCCGGAGAGCAGCTTCGCTTTGGACTTACCGAAGGACAGCGCCTTGTTGCCCCCGGCCTGCATCTGCCGCATGAAGAAAATCCAGAGGCCGATGAGGAAGAGCACGGGCGCCCAAGTGATCAGCGCGGTGATGAAGGGGGCATCGCCTTTCGGCTCGAACTCCATCTTGACGCCCTTCTGGTGGAGCTCGTCGTAGAGCGTCGGATAGTTGGTAGGGGCGTTGAGATGAAACTCTTTCTTGCCGGCGGCGGTCGGAGTGCGGAGCACGCCGCGGATCTCATCTCCGCGGATGGTGACTTTCTCCACTGCGCGCTGCGCGACGAGGTCGCGGAACGTGCTGAAGTCGATCGGGTCGCTCGTCGCGCCAGTCGTCTTGAAGAGGCTCCAAAGCAGGAACACCAGGACGATGATGACGACCCAGAGCAGCGCGGTCTTGACGGTCGAATTCAACGATTTTCCTCCACGAGCGGCACGAATGCTTCAGGCGTGCCCGCCCGGCACACGATCAGCGGACGTAACCGCCCGGTACACAGTTTAATTCTTCGGCCGGTGACACTTCTCAGGGATCTCATCCAGGGCTGCCGCGCTTGCGCGAGAGGTCTCGGTTTGTGCGGCGGCGCGAGCCGCCGCTGTGGAGTGCGGTGCCTTGGCACCGCTTTCGGTCATCGATCATGAAAAGCGGCGGCAAGCCGCCGCACTCCAAAGCGCTTCGCGCTGGCAGGCAACGGGCGGCCGTGACGCCGCCCGTTAGATTCACGCACGATCCACTGCGACTACTCGTTACCCTACGCGGGCAATGTGAGAAAGGTTTCCGAGGCGTCCCTCGAACTCGAGGCCGTAGCCGACAAATGTGCCCTCGCCAACCTTGAAGAGGTGGTGGTCGGTCCGAACCTCGGTCGTACGCGCCTCGGGCCGGTCGAGAAGGGCAACGAGCTTCAGGCTCGACGGCCGCTCCTGCCTCAGATGGGCGAGCAGATAGCTTTCGATGATGCCCGTCGTGACGATGTCCTTGAGCACGTACACGTTCCGGCCGGAGATGTCGGTGTAGCTGAGAAAATCGAGCTCGATTGCGGTGGCGGTCTCGTTGTCGGAGAGGTCGCGGACCACGTCGACGAATCCGAAGGAGACCGGGCCTCCGACCGCCCGCAGCAGGTCCGCCGTTAGGCAGGTAGCTCCCTTCAGGATCCCGAGGAGAAAGACCTCGCTGTCGCCCGACTCCTTGCGAAT
>DASSPO010000236.1:0-5222 GCA_035699585.1 Bauldia sp. | reverse complement strand
TCGAGGACGACCGCTTCGACACCATCGCCGCCGCCCGCCACATCGCGGCTCAGGTTCCCGGCGCCAGGCTCGTCACCTGGCCGACCGGCGGACACATCTATATCGGCCACGACGAGGACGTCGCGGCGGAGATCGATACGTTCGTGCGGGGGCTATGAGTGGCGTGCCAAGGTGACCGGGGGTTCCGGAGGGCGGTGGCGGCGGCGGATCGCGTTCGGAGGGTTCCGCAAGGGTGTGCGGGACAAAAACCACCGCCCCCACCCCATCAAGTGACTACGTTCCCGCCTTGTCGAGCGCCGCCTTGAGCATGAGGAAGTCGCGCCAGGCGTAGCGCTTCTGGAGCGGCTGGCGCAGCAGATAGGCCGGGTGCAGCGTCGGCAGCGCCTGGATCACGCGCCTGCCCGTGTCATAGGGGCGCCATCGGCCCCGGAGCCGAAGGATCCCCTCGGTCGTCTCGAGGAGCGTATGCGCCGAGGCCTTGCCGAGGAGGAGGAGGAAGTCGGGATCGCAGAGCTCGATCTGGCGCCTTATGAACGGCAGGCAGGCCGCCGTCTCGTGCGGGGCAGGGTCGCGGTTTCCCGGCGGCCGCCACGGCACGACGTTGGCGATATAGACGCTCTCGCGGCTCAATCCGATCGCCGCAAGCATCCGGTCGAGGAGCTGGCCGGAACGGCCGACGAAGGGGAGGCCCTGCAGGTCCTCGTCACGGCCGGGGGCTTCGCCGACGATCATCACCCGGCTGCCCGGCGTGCCGTCGGCAAACACCATCTGCGTCGCGGTGAGACGGAGGTTGCAGCCTTCGAAGGCGGCGAGCGCGTCGCGGAGCTCGTCCAGCGTGTTCGCCGCTTGCGCCACGGCGCGCGCGGCGCGCGCGGTCTCCTCGATCGGCATTGCCGGGGTCGTCGCGGCCGCGATGCGGACGGTCGAGGGAACCTCGTCGCGGGGCAGCGCGGGCGGAGACCACGGGCGGCGCGCGTCGACCCGTTCCGCGAGGCGGTCGACCGGTGTTTCCTCGAGCGCGACGTCGACGCCCATCTCGGCGTACCACGCGAGGAGGTCCGCCGCGTGGTGTCGCGCAGCTTCCGCCGCGCCGCCCGACCCCATCATCGTCCGCCTCCCCGAAACAGTTCATGAAGTCCAGTCCGAGCGACTGGATGCCATGAACCGTCACCGGGAGTCGATACGCCGGCAGGAAGCGCGACTACGCGGCCTTGTTGACCGACGAGACCGCGAGGTTGGTGAGCTTGCTGTTGGCTGCCTTCTCCTCGTCGAGGATGCCGGTCAGGAGTTCGTGCGCCTCCTCGTGGCCGAGCACCTTGGCCCATTCGCGGAGCGAGCCATAGCGGGCGATCTCGTAATGCTCGACCGCCTGGGCCGAAGCGATGACCGCGGCATTGAGGGCGACCGCGCCCTCGGACTCCTCGATCACGCCCTCGGACTCCTTGATCAGGCCTTCGATCGCGTCGCACTTCTCGCCACTGGCCTTTTCGCCGATCGACTTGAACACCCGTTCGAGGGTCTTCACCTGGCCCTTGGTCTCCTCGAGGTGCTCCTCGATCGCCGCCTTGAGCGCGCGGTTGGAAACCGCGGCGGCCATCTTGGGCAGGGCCTTGGTGAGAGCCTTTTCGGCATAGTAGACGTCCTTGAGGGTGTGCCTGAAGGCGTCGTCGAGGGTTTTCACAGCTCAATCTCCGCTGACAATGGTACCGGGGCTGGCAACGTCGCGCGCCGGTTTTGGTTCCGTGCGGGCGCGCGCGCCGGCCCCGGTTGTCGTCACGCGGCGACGAAAGCTCCCGCCTGCCGCCGGATCGGCCTTCCCTTTCCTCAACGCGTCCGAAGTTGTACGTGATCGGTGATGACCAAGCGCCCCTCCGGTGACATCGAGCGGGGCCGCGCGGCGTTTGCGGCGCGCGCGTGGGAAGACGCTTTTCAGGCTCTTTCCGCGGCCGAGCGGAACGGTGGCCTCGACGCGGAGCCATTGCGAGAGCTCGTGCTTGCCGCGGGGCTCACCGGCCGCGACGCCGACATGCTTCGCTGCCTCGAGAAGCTCCACAATATCTGCGCGGAAGCCGGAGACTGCCGCAACGCAGCCCGCGCCGCATTCTGGATGTGCATGCGCCTCCAGGGACTCGGCGAAGCCGCGCAGGCCGGCGGCTGGCTGGGGCGCGCCCAACGCATGCTCGAACGGGTCGAGGAGGATTGCGCCGAGAAGGGATATCTCCTCCTGCCCGCCGCCAATCGCGCCCTCATGAGCGGCGATCTGCAGACTGCCGCGGCGATGAGCGAGGCGGCGGCGTCGACGGGCGAGCGTTTCGGCGAGCCCGACCTCGTCGCCCTGGCGAGGGCCGTCCAGGGTCGCGCCATGGTTCGGCAAGGGCGGGTTGCCGAGGGGCTCGCCATTCTCGACGAGATCATGGTGGCGGCGCGGGGAGGCGAGCTGTCGCCGGTGGTCACCGGCATCGTCTACTGCGCGGTCATCGCTTGCTGCCACCAGGTCTATGCGCTCGACCGCGCGCGGGAATGGACCTCCGTCCTCGCCGAGTGGTGCGATGCCCAACCGCAACTCGTGACCTTCACCGGCGCCTGCCTCGTCCATCGTGCCGAGATCATGCAGATCAATGGCGCGTGGAGCGAGGCGATGACCCAGGCGCGCCGCGTCGCCGAGCGCTTCGCCGACACCCACGGCAAGGAGGGGGTTGCGGACGCGCTTTACCAGGAGGGAGAGATTCATCGCCTGCGCGGCGAGCTCGACGCGGCCGAGGACGCGTATCGCCGCGCCAGCGGACTGGGCGCCGAGCCCCAGCCCGGGCTCGCCTTGCTGCGGCTGGCCCAGGGGCAGGCCGGGGCTGCCGTGGCCGCCATCAGACGCGTGCTCGATGCGGCGGAAGGACCGCTCGCGAGGGCGCGGTATCTGCCCGCAGCGGTCGAAATCTTCATCGCCGCCGGCGACCTTCCGGCGGCGCGCTCGGCGGCCGAGGAGCTCGGCACCATCGCGGCCGAGTTTTCCCTCGACGTGCTCTCCGCCATCGCCCTCCACGCCGAGGGCGCGGTCGCGCTCGCCTCCGGCGACGCCCGTGGCGCGCTGCCGCGACTCCGCGAATCTTTCCTGATCTGGCAACGGGTCGCCGCGCCCTATCTCGCGGCAAGGGTCCGCGTGCTGATCGGTGCCGCCTGTCGCGATCTTGGCGACGCCGACGGCGCGAGCCTCGCTTTCGATGCGGCGCGGTCGGCTTTCGCGGACCTCGGCGCCGCGCTCGACCTTGCCCGGGTCGAGGCGCTTCGGGCCTCGGCCGCGCCGGTGCCCCGGGAGCAACGCCATGGCGCCGGGGCCTCGACGCCGCTCTCGCCGCGCGAACTGGAAGTGCTCGGCCTCGTCGCTTCGGGCAAGACCAACAAGGCGATCGCCCGCGAGCTTTCGCTCAGCGAGAAGACGGTCGACCGTCACCTGTCGAACATCCTGACCAAGCTCGACGTACCCTCGCGCGCCGCCGCCACGGCGTGGGCCTACAGGCATGGGCTGGTCTGACCGTCCAATCCGGCCGCCGCCGGCCGGCGATGGGTGGAATCACCCATGGAAGAATCGCCGCGCGCTGGGTGCTTTCCCCGAAGCGCGGGTCTCGCGCCGCGCCTAGCCTTTCCTCCAGCCTCATCGTCCGGGAAGGAGGAACGCAAATGGATACGTTCACGCGGGAAGAGCACGTCGGCAGCGATAGCGGCTGGTCCAGCGAGTTTCTTGAGGAAGGCGCGGCCGTCGGCCAGGCAATCGCCCACGGATTGGGGCGGCGGAGCCGAGCCCCGATAACGGCCGGTGCCCCGCGCGCCGAGCGCACCGACGTCATCGTCATCGGCGGCGGTCAGGCCGGTCTTTCCGCCGGCTATCACCTGAAGCAGCGTGGGCTGTCCTTCGTCATCCTCGATGCCGCGGACCGCGTCGGCGATGTCTGGCGGCAGCGCTGGGACTCGCTCCGTCTCTTCACCCCGGCACGCTTCGACGGGCTCGACGGCATGCCTTTCCCGGCGCCTGCCACCTACTTCCCCACCAAGGACGAGATGGCGGATTATCTTGAGGCCTACGCGGCACGCTTCGCCCTGCCGGTAAGAAGCGGCGTCCGCGTCGATCGCCTTTCAAAATCGGGCGAGCTGTTCGTCGCAGAGGCCGGCGGCCGCCGCTACGAGGCCGGACAGGTCATCATAGCGATGTCGAAATACCAGAAGCCGTTCGTCCCCGGCTTCGCCGGCATGCTCGATCCGGCAATCGTCCAACTCCACTCGCTCGACTACCGGAATCCCGATCAGCTCCGGGATGGCTCGGTGCTCCTGGTCGGCGCCGCCAACTCGGCGTCGGAGATCGCTCGCGACCTCGCGCCGGCACGAAAGGTGTTCCTTTCCGGCCGGCACCCCGGTCACGTGCCGGTGCGCATCGACAGCTTCCTCGCCCGCCACGTGATCATCCCCTTCCTGTTCCGGGTCGTCTTCCACCGCATCCTCACCGTCAACACCCCGATGGGTCGCAAGGCCCGGCATAGGGTCGAGTCGGGCGGCGCGCCGCTGATCCGGGTCAAGCCAAAGGATCTCGACGCGATCGGTGTCGTGCGCGTGCCGCGCGTCGCTGGCGTGAGGGATGGCCGCCCGCTGCTCGACGACGGCCGCGCCCTCGATGTCGCCAACCTCATCTGGTGCACCGGGTTTACTCCCGGCCTCGACTGGGTCGAGCTGCCCATTTTCGACGACGAAGGCCATGTCGTGCATCGTCGCGGCGCGACATCGGTGCCTGGGGTCTACGTTCTCGGCCTCGGCTTTCTCTATTCGTTCTCATCGATGATGATCCAGGGCGTCGGCCGCGACGCGGCCTTCATCGCCGACCGCGTCGTGGAAGGTTCCGCGCTGCGTGTTCCCGCCTGAGTCGCGCGCCGCCGGTTCGACTGCTGACGGCTCCTGCCACGGGAAAACTCCCACGGTTTCCCGTGGCTTCCGTCCGCGCTTGATCAAAGTCGCCGCATTTCGTACTTGGCGTTCCCGGCGGCGCACCTACATGGGATCGACCTGCCGTCCGGCCATCCATTGAGGATTGCGCCTCGCAATGTCCCCGATCATTTCCGTTTCGCACCTGTCGAAGACCTACGCGTCGGGTTTCAAGGCGCTCACCGATATCAACCTCGACATCCGCGAGGGCGAGATCTTCGCGCTCCTTGGGCCGAACGGCGCCGGCAAGACGACGCTCA
>DASSPO010000235.1:0-2753 GCA_035699585.1 Bauldia sp. | reverse complement strand
CGTGCCGTTCGGGGAATACCTGCCGTTTCGCCGGTTGTTCGACGCGCTTGGCATTCGCCAGCTCGTGGCAATTCCCGAGGGGTTCTCTTTCGGCGCCGCGCGATTGACTCTGACGATGCCCGGCGCAGCTCCCTTCGCTCCGCTGATCTGCTACGAGATCATCTTCCCGGGCGCCGTCCTGCCGGAGGGGATGCGGCCCGGCTGGTTGCTCAACCTCACCAACGACACGTGGTTCGGCAATACGCCCGGACCCTATCAGCACTTCTTACAGGGTCGGGTTCGGGCGGTTGAAGAGGGCCTGCCCCTGGTACGGGCGGCGAATTCGGGGATCTCGGCGATTGTCGACGGCTATGGCCGGATACAGGCCAGCCTGCCGCTGGGTTCCGCAGGAATTGTCGATGGGAGCATTCCACAAGCTGCGGCACTAGCCCTTTACACGTGGCTGCGGGACTGGCTTTTCTTGGCTTTCTTGGGCATTGCGCTGACGATTTCGCAGGGGACGCGAATCGCCAACGGCATGCAACGCAATTGACATAAATCGGGAGGACGTGTTCATTCAGAGCACTATGTCCGACAAGACGGCTGGTCCGTCACAGGTCTCAATGCCGTTTTGACGGTCATAGGGGAAGTCAATAAAGAGCGGGCGGCCATCTGGTCGTTCGGGAAAAGGAGAGCCGTGCGCGGCCTAAGCGAGAGTGCCTCAATGGCCAACAAGAAACAGCCAAATCCAATCGACATCCATGTCGGAAGTCGGGTTCGTCTACGTCGTATGATGCTCGGCATGAGCCAGGAAAAACTTGGCGAACATCTCGGCATCACGTTCCAGCAGATACAAAAATACGAGAAGGGCACTAACCGAATCGGAGCGAGCCGCCTTCAGCATATCGCGAGGGTACTCACCGTTCCGGTGTCCTTCTTTTTCGAGGACGCCCCCGGCGCGCCGCAGGCCGAGCCGGGTGGCATGGCCGAAAGGCCTTCGGCAAGCTATGTCGTGGACTTTCTGTCGAGTTCGGAAGGTATTCAGCTCAACAAGGCGTTCATTCGCATCAAGGACGCCAAGTTGCGCCGGAAGGTCATCGATCTCGTGCGTGCCATGGCTGGCGCCGAGGATGACGAAGAGGTATGAGGCGATTCTTTTTCGCCTCATAACAAATATCGTTTCAAGTTGAACTGCCGCGCCGTCAACCGTCGCGGCAGCCTCGGGTTGGGGTTCGCCTGAAACGCGCGTGTCGGCGGCACGCGCGCCATTGACCCTCGCGCGGTTCCCTGCCAGAACCGCCGCCGATTGATGCGAGCGTCTTGCTGCGCACCGTTCCATATCAGGGGGCTCCGAATTCCCTTGCCGCGCTCAACCTACCTCTTCACCAGCGAATCCGTCTCCGAAGGCCACCCGGACAAAGTGTGCGACCGAATCTCGGACACCGTGGTGGACGCTTTCCTAGCAGCGATGCCAGAGGCACGCGTCGCCTGCGAGACGCTTGCAACCACCAATCAGGTGGTGATTGCCGGCGAGGTTCGCGGGCCCGATTCGGTCCTCGGCCAAGTTGAGGAACTGGCGCGCGAGGCGATCAAGGATATCGGTTACGATCAACCCGGCTTCAGCTGGAAGACCGCCGACATCAGGTGCCTCCTTCACGCCCAGTCAGCGGACATCGCCCAGGGCGTGGATGCAAGCGGCAACAAGGACGAGGGGGCGGGCGACCAGGGCATCATGTTCGGCTATGCCTGCCGCGAGACGCCCGAATTGATGCCGGCGCCGATCTTCTATGCTCACCGCATCCTCAAGATGATGAGCGAGGCGAGGAAGTCCGGCGATACCCCCGAGCTCGGGCCCGACGCCAAGAGCCAGGTGACAGTCAAGTACCACTACGGCAAACCGGTCGGCGTCACGTCGATCGTGGTCTCGACGCAGCATGTCGAGAAACGGAATGGCCACGCAATCACGTCGGACGACGTGAAGGAGATGATTTCCCCGATCGTCCACGCCGCGCTCCCCGAGGACTGGATCGACGCCGAAACCGTCTGGCACGTCAACCCTACCGGCAAGTTCGTGATCGGGGGACCGGACGGGGACGCCGGCCTCACGGGCCGGAAGATCATCGTGGACACCTATGGCGGCGCGGCCCCTCATGGCGGTGGCGCCTTCTCGGGCAAGGATCCGACGAAGGTCGACCGCTCCGCGGCCTATGCCGCCCGCTACCTCGCCAAGAACGTGGTCGCCGCCGACCTCGCGGATCGCTGTACCATACAGCTTTCCTATGCGATCGGCGTCTCCCAGCCCCTCTCGATCTATGTCGACCTGCACGGTACGGGGAAGGTCGAGGAGAGTCGGCTCGAGGAAGCGCTCAAGGAGTGCATGGACCTCTCTCCACGCGGCATCCGCCAACACCTCGGACTCAACCGCCCGATCTATGCCCGCACCGCTGCCTATGGCCATTTCGGTCGGGCGCCGGAGCACGACGGCGGCTTTTCGTGGGAGAAGACCGACCTCGTCGACATGCTCCGCGACGCGGTGCGCTGACCGATCAGTCGCAACGCCCTTTCCGAGCAAGGGGCGGCGGGTAGGTTGGAAAAGCGGCGAAGCCTGCACGGAAGGCGGAAGGGCAAGCCGCTCTCGGCGCGGCGGACCGCGCTCATGGCGCGTGCCTATCCCGCGCATGCGATCGACCTCGCCGAGCCGCCGCCCGAGCCGCTCACTGGGCTTTTCCCGGTTCCGGTGAAGGAAACGCGGCTGGAGATCGGCTTCGGCGGCG
>DASSPO010000234.1:0-8113 GCA_035699585.1 Bauldia sp. | reverse complement strand
CCGGACGTATGCGATCGAGGGCGAAGCTCGCGATTCGGAGGCGTTCGCGGCTCTCCTCGCGGAGAACGCCAAGACGCTCCCGGCGAGCCTGGAACTGTCGCGCGCGGACGTGTCGCCGCCCCGCGTCTCGCCCTATACCTTCGCCGCGGTTCGCGGCAACGACCGCGTCGTCCTTACCGGATTCGCGCCAAGCGAATCCGACAAGGCGAACCTTATCGAGACTGCACGCGACCTGTTCGGCGGCATCAGGGTCGAGGACCGCATCGGGTTCGGCAGCGGGGCCCCGCCGAACTTCATGGCGGCCGTTTCAGCCGCAATGGACGCGGCGGCCCGGCTTGCGGGCGGTCGGGCCGAGGTCGTCAACACACGGGTGAGCGTCAGCGGCGATGCCTTCTTTCAGCGGGCCATGGAAGAGGTCGCGCTTGAGGCCTCCGAGGCCTTGCCCGAAGGGTATACGATCGACCTCGCCGTGATGACGCGACAGGTCGGTCAGCCACTCGATCCCGCGCAGTGCCGGGATCGCCTGCAGGCAAACCTCAAGACCGGCCGGATCGAGTTCGACGGCGCAAAGGCGGCGATCACCGAGGCGAGCCTGGGCCTGCTCGATCGCGTTGCCGGGACACTGCTTCGCTGCGGCGACATCGGGATCGAAGTGGCGGCACATGCCGACTCCGACGGCTCGGCCTCGAAGAACCGGGATCTGACCCAGGCCCGCGCCGAAGCCGTGGTGGACTATCTGGTCGACGCCGGCGTCAAGCGCGAACAATTGACGGCGGTCGGCTATGGCGAAGACAATCCGATTGCCGACAACGATACCGAGGAAGGCAAGCGCGCCAACCGCCGGATCGAGTTTCTGGTTCAACTGCCCGACGGTGGCTAGGAATGGCCTATCTGGTGGCAACCTACTGGCCCTTTCTCCTCCTGGCCTTCGCCATCGGGATCGCGCTGGGCTGGTGGAACCGCGACCGGCGTGGCGTCGACGACGTTACCGCGTGGCTTGAGCACGGGGGCGACGAGCAGTGATCTGGCACGCCGTCGAGGTGTGGGGATTGGTCTTGGTCGCCTTCGTGGCCGGATGCGTGCTGGGAACGCTCCTCCATATGGCGCTCGCGGCGAGCCCCTTTGCTCCCGCACAGGTCGCAACCGCCGACGCAATCGGCGTCGCGTTCGGCAACATGCGCAGCCGCATCGGCATCAACTCCGGGGCCGCACACCGTTACGCGCGAGCAGCGCCGATCGGCAGATTCGGGGCGGCACCGGAATCGGCATCGGCCGGCGAGATAAGGCGGGCGGAGTGGCCGCACGCGACAGATCCGATCGACGAGGCCGCCGCAGCCATCGACGAGGCGCTCGAAACGCCCGCAGCCGAGTGGGAGGAGGATGCCTACTGGGACGATGGAATGGAGGATAGCGCTCCGGTTCCCGCCGCAGCCGGTCAGCCGGCACCGTCGCCAAGGCCGCTTCCAGCGCCGATGCCCGATCCGGCGTTGCCGCCCGACCTGCCGGCCATGCGGCCGCTGACATTGCCCGGGCCGAGAAACGGGGTCCCGGACAACCTGCAGCGCATCCGGGGAATCGGCCAAAAGAACGAGGAGCTCCTCAACAGCCTCGGCATATACCATTTCGGCCAGATCGCGGCCTGGACGCCGGCGGAGGCACGCTGGGTGGCCAATCACCTGGCGTTTCCGGAACGCATCGAGCGGGACGACTGGATCGGGCAGGCCATCATTCTGGCTACCGGCGGCAATACCGGTTACGTCAAAGCCGTCGACCGGCGACGCAGCGAGGACGAACCGCCGGCCGTGGTGGCGGAGCCTTAGGGCGGACCTGTCAGGCGGGCCCGACGGGGCCCTCGGGCGCGTCGAGCCTGAAGTCAGGCAGATCGCGGCGGGCCGCGGTCGCCGGAGCTTCGCCCTCGGCGGCGGCAAAGAACGCCGAGATGCGCTCGAGCATCGCGACGTGGATCAGGAGTGGCGCATGCCCGGCGCCTTCGACCGTGATCCGCTCAAGACCGGGGTGCTCCCTCGCCATCCGCATCACCGTCTCGGCGGACAGCAGGTCGGAGTTCTCCCCACGGATCGACAACGTCGGGATCGAGGCGAGGGCGCCGTATTCCTTCCACAGCGATGGCATCGGACGGTCGAACTCGACGCCGTCGAGCGTCCTTGCAAGCGCCGGGTCATAGTCGCTCACCGGACGGCCATCCTCCTCGCGCCAGGTCATCCGGGCGAAGGCGACCCACTCCTCCTCGCCGAGGGCGGTGAATTGGGTTCCGTGGAGACGGCGGAGAATACGAACCGCGTCGTCCCAATCGTCGGGCGCGGGGGTCCTGCCGACATAGGTCTTGATCCGGGCAAGGCCGCGCGGCTCGATCGCGGGGCCGATGTCGTTGAGAACAACGCCGCCCATGACGCTCGGCCGCGCCACCGCCATCAACATGGCGATGATCCCGCCCCGCGAGGTGCCGACGACCATCGCCTTGCCAACGTCGAAGGCCGTCATTCCGTCCAGCACGTCCTGCATCTCGACGAGCGGCGTATAGCGGCTCACTTCCGTGTCCCACTCGGACCCGCCCCGCCCACGGAGGTCGAAGCACAGCACCCGACGCGGGCGAAGGCGGTCGGTCGAGAGATGAACGGCAAGGTCGTGGAAGTCGCGGGCGCTCCGCGACAGGCCCGGAATGCAGACGACGGGAAGCCAGGGAGAGCCCGGATCGCCGTACTCCACCGCATGGAGGCGCAGTCCGTCGCTGCTCGTGTAGTAGAGATCGCGCCGGCCCGGACCGGTTCCCGCGGCGGCCGCCTCGGTCGGGGGCGTCGACGCGAGCACGGCCGACTCGTCCGCCTCCTCGCCGCCCAAGCCCAGGCCGCCGATTTCAGCGCCGGCTGACGCGGGATCGGGCTCGCCGCGCGAAGACGACCTGGTCGGCCGCCGGAAGAGATGGCGAAGACGCGCGGCTGCGAAGTCCAAGCCTATCCCCGGCCGCGTTTCAGGTCGGACTCGATGGTGAGCGCCGGCGCGCCGAGACGCGCCCGGTAGACCTGGAGGTTTTCCATGATCCGCTGAACGTAGTTGCGCGTCTCGGTAAACGGGATCCGCTCGATCCAGTTGACCACGTCGACGTCCGGATCGCGGGGATCGCCATACTGCTTGACCCACGCCGTCACACGACTCGGACCGGCGTTGTAGGCGGCAAAGGTCATCACGAAGGATCCGCCATAACTCGCGTGAAGCTTCTTGAGGAAGGCGGCGCCGAGCTGGGCGTTGTAGGCCGGATCCGAGGTGAGGCGGTCCTGGGAATAGGCAACGCCGACCGCCTTCGCCATCGCCTTGGCCGTCGCCGGCATCAACTGCAGCAGGCCGCGGGCGCCGGCGGCGCTGACGGCGGCAGGATTGAAGGCGCTCTCCTGACGGGCGATGGCGTAGACCATCGGCTTCTCGACGGAGGTTTTCGCGGACGAGGGTATCGCCGAGATCGGGAAGGCCGATGCGTGGACCGGGAGGTTCCGGTAAGACGCCATCTTGCCGAGCTGGAGGGCGAACTGATGGCCGCCTTCCTCCTCCGCCATCTCACAAAGAAGCGCGATCTCGGCCGGGTCGGTCAATGTGTCGGCGAGATGCTTGAAGAACAGGCTGTTCCGGTCGCCGCGGTTGAGATCGTCGAGCTTGAGGATGACCTGAACGAGCTCGTTCTCGTTGAAGCGCTTCTTCGCCGCAGCGTCGATGCGCGGCGCAGGCGCGATCGGAAGCTGCTTCACCCCGAGCCGCGAAAGGGCGAGCTGGCCATAGAAGGTCGTCGGGTAACGCCCAGCCTTCTTGTAGTGTGCGACAGCCGCGTTGCGATTGCCGGCCCGCTCGGCCGCGCGGCCGAGCCAATATTCGGCCCGCGACTGGCTGAGCGGCATCTGGGAGACACGTTCGATCTCGGCAAAGTGCTTCGAGGCGGTTGCAGGGTCATCGAGAAATTCGAGGGCATACCAACCGGCGTGGAACTCGGCCTCGGCGATATCGGCGCTGGTCTCGGCCGAGTGCGCGGCGGCGATGCGGTACGCGGTCCGGGCGTCGCCCTTGTCGAGGAGGGCACGGGAAACGATCCGCCGCTCAACCCACCACGCATCGCCGTCGATGACCGCCGGGTCGCGAGGGGCAGAGAGAAGCACCTGCGCCGCTTCCTCGATCTTGTCGGCGCGGCGGAGATAGCGCACCCGCGCATAGTGGTAGAGCGGGTCGCTCCGCTTCGCGGCGGGAACCGCTCCCAGCGCTCCGGACGCATTCTTGTCGGTGTCGACGGCAACGACGGCCGCGGTCAGCGCCACCTCGTTGGCGTTGAGATACTTCGCGTTCCGCGTGGCTGCCGAATGCTGTTCCTCGTAAAGCAGGCGGTCGAGTCGGGCCTTGTAGTCGGCGGCACTGAGGAGCGAACCGAACTCCTTGCGGATACGGGCCTCCGACTCCGCCTCGAAGCGCTCGTTCCGCCAGAAGGCGCCGATGACGGCAGCGGCTTCACGCTTCTTGCCAACGTCGAGGTACGAGCGGGTGAGAAGCATCGCGCCGCCCTCGGTGACCGGCTTGCGGCCGGACATCGCCTGGATGATGGCGGCTGCAGGCGGCTTCTCGCGAACCAGCGCCTGCTCGTAGCGGGTCTGGAGCAGCGTTTGCCCCGGCCAGTCGGCGAGCCGCCGCCAGACCTCGGCAATGTGGGAGGAGGGCACACTCTCGTCACCGCTCGTCGCCACGAGCCAGTCGATGATCTTGGTGTCGACGGGGCTGGGCAGTGCGTAGGCGGCAGCCGTGGCGGCGGCGTAGTCGCCTTCGTCGAGGAACTTGATCGCGTAACGAAGCCCGACCGAGCCGATGTTCGACCTGCTCGATGGCGGCTCGGCACGGGACGCGATGACCGGCGTGAACTCCGACGTCGCGGGCTCGGCATCCTCGGTCTTCACCGTCGTGTGGTCGTCGTCGATGGCGCCGGTGAGGAGGCTGCCGATCGGATCCTCGGTGTAGGACAGAATGGCGTCGGAATGCGCACGCTGCGGGTTGAGCCGCGGCAGAGGGATATCGGTCAGCGCGGCAAACGGAGACTCCTCCGCCGGTCCCGGCTCAGCGAAGGCCGCGACGGCGAGCGCCGCGATCGCGGCGGTCAGCGCAAGGCCACGGCGCCGGGAGACGGCGCCCGATCGCGAATCGCCCGGTGTCACGGTGAAAGCCTTCATCCCTTCGCTGTCCCTGGCCCATGCCCTTCGACAATGCAGCTCCGAGGCCGGCCGCTGCCGGTCGCCCTCAGGTCCGGACCTTATTCTGCCATAGTGAACGAACACTTGACGACTCCTGAGGGATAGGGGTCGCCTTGCCCCGGCCGCCCGACCCGGCATAAGGTCGAGACAGCGAGGAAAGCGCCGAGATTCCGGCAAGGATGTGGCCTGATGTTTAGAGGATCGATAACCGCGCTCGTCACCCCGATGCGAAACGGCTCGATCGACGAGGACGGTTTCCGGGCCTTCGTCGAATGGCAGATCGCCGAGGGAACCCACGGCCTCGTCCCGGTGGGAACCACCGGCGAGAGCCCGACTTTGAGCCACGACGAACACAAGCGCGTGATCGAGATCTGCATCGAAACGGCCAGGGGCCGGGTACCGGTGATCGCCGGCGCAGGATCGAACAACACGCGCGAGGCCATCGATCTCGCCCGCTTCGCCGAGAAGGCCGGGGCGAATGCGGTGTTGATCGTAACGCCCTACTACAACAAGCCGAATCAGGAGGGGCTCTACCAGCACTTCAAGGCGATCAACGATGCAATCGGCATACCGATCATCATCTACAACATTCCGCCCCGGTCGGTGATCGACATGTCGGTCGAGACAATGGCCCGGCTGTTCGAACTCAAGAACATCGCCGGCGTGAAGGACGCGACCGGGAAGATCGAGCGGGTGAGCCAGCAGCGCCACGCAATGGGCCCCGACTTCAATCAGCTGTCGGGCGAGGACGCCACCGCGCTGGGCTTCAACGCCCACGGCGGACACGGCTGCATTTCGGTCACGTCCAACGTTGCCCCGAAGCTCCTCTCCGAGTTCCAGGAGGCGTGCCTGGCCGGCGACTACAAGCGGGCGCTCACCTATCAGGACCGGCTGATGCCGCTTCATCAGGCTCTGTTCATCGAGCCGAACCCGACGGGGGTGAAGTATGCCCTGTCGGTCCTCGGCAAGATCACCGACGACGTGCGCCTGCCCTTGGTCAAGGTATCGGAGCCGACCCGGGCCGCGATCCGCTCGGCCATGGTGCATGCCGGGTTGATCAACTGATCGCGTGATGGCCCAGAAGAAAGACAAGCCGGCGCCGAAGATCGCGGCGGCCAATCGCCGCGCGCGCTTCAACTACGAGATCGGTCAGACCTACGAGGCGGGCATCGCCCTCAAGGGAACCGAAGTCAAGTCGCTGCGCGAGGGCCGAAGCAACATCGCCGACTCCTACGCCGGAGAGCGGGACGGCGAGATGTGGCTCTACAACGCCTACATTCCCGAATATCTCCAGGCAAACCGCTTCAATCACGAGACGCGCAGGCCGCGGAAGCTGCTCCTCCACAAGCGCGAGATCAGCCGACTTGCAAGCGCCGTACAGCGCGAAGGGATGACGGTCGTGCCGCTGCGCATCTACTTCAACGATAAAGGCCGGGCGAAGGTGGAACTCGCGCTCGCACGCGGCAAGAAGCTCCACGACAAGCGCGACACCGAGAAGAAGCGCGACTGGCAGCGGGAACGGGGAAGGCTGCTTCGGGAGAAGGGCTAGCCGAAGCGAAGGGTCGCCCCCGTGGCGGGCGCGACCAAGCTCGAGCGAGGCACCGGATGCGTATCCGGCGGCCGGCGATCGCAGACTTACGAGTCCAGTCTTCTTCTGATTTCGGCGAAGACCATGCGAAACATCTCGGCAGTCAGCACACCCGTGTTCGTGTTGTACCGCGAGCAGTGGTAGCTGTCGTGAAGCGTGCGCTCCCCGCCCGCAGGGTGGATAGCGCCATGAGCAAAGGGGACGGCGGCGGCGCGGAGACCCAGCGCCGCGACCGTCGAATCGTGGGCCACGCGACCCAGAGCGACGATGACGGCAAGGTTCGGAAAGGCAGCGATCGTCGCCGATAGGAACTGACGGCAGGTCCTGATTTCGACCGGCAGCGGCCGGTTCTCTGGCGGAACGCAGCGCACGGCATTGGTCACCGCGGCATCGATCAGCGTGAGGCCATCGTCGGGACGGGCCGCGTATGATCCTCGAGCGAAACCGAAATCGAGCAGCGTGCGATAGAGCAGGTCGCCGGCATAGTCGCCGGTAAAGGGACGACCGGTGCGGTTGGCGCCGCGGAGGCCCGGGGCAAGGCCAACGATCAGGACGCGGGCGTCAGCCGGCCCGAAGGTCGGCACAGGTGCGTTGAACCAGGCAGGCTCCGCCGCCCTCCAGACGTCGCGAAAGGCGACGAGCCTGGGGCAGAGGGGACAGTCGCGCCCCGGCTCGGGGAACGGCACGGGGTAACAGCCCGGCCCGGACTCAGATCGCCTCGTCGTCCTCAAACTCGTCGGCGAAGGTCGTGGTCGACTGAACGCGCTCGGCCTGCCGCTGGGCGCGCTCCGCCGGATCCCGTCCGACCTGGGTGCGAAGGGCCGCAAGGTCGATGAAATGATCGGCCTGACGGCGAAGCTCGTCGGCGATCATCGGCGGCTGCGTGGTCAGGGTGGAGACCACGCTTACCTTCTTGCCGCGCCGCTGCAGGGCCTCGACCAGCGAACGAAAATCGCCGTCGCCCGAGAAAAGGACGAAATGGTCGATCGCCTCGGACATCTCCATGGCATGCACGGCGAGCTCGATGTCCATGTTGCCCTTGATCTTGCGCCGGCCGGTCGAATCGACGAACTCCTTGGTGGGCTTGGTCACCACCGTGTAGCCATTGTAGTCGAGCCAATCGATGAGCGGGCGGATCGACGAATACTCCTGATCGTCGGCGAGAGCGGTGTAGTAATACGCTCGAAGCAGGTAGCCTTTACTCTGAAATTCTTGAAGTAAACGCTTGTAGTCTATGTCGAATCCAAGCGACTTGGCGGTTGCATAAAGATTTGCGCCATCAATGAACAGC
>DASSPO010000233.1:0-3450 GCA_035699585.1 Bauldia sp. | reverse complement strand
GGGCTTGGCGAGGTCAGCGAAACCGCACTGCAAAAGCGCGGATGGCAACCAGGGTCAGTGCGCAGCCCAGATGGCACGACCGTCGCGACGCCATTGAGATTTTATGGCAAGTCGGGGTCCAATGTCGTCATGATGGCCATGACCCAAGGCAGGGCTGGTGTGTGCACCGTCACTGCAATGCTGGGTAAACTCCGGGACGTTAGCCGTTCGGTCCAGTTTGTTCGCTCCGAGCTTGCAAGTTATCGGCCGGACCTGACAGTCGGCAACTCCGGCGCCAGGGCGGTGTTCGTGTCTCTTCCGAAACTGGCGATCCTAGAAGCGACCGGGACTAAGGACGCGCCCGCTGTCCGGGTCGTTGTCACCTATCACGATCCGGAGAAGAAATGAGCATTCTCGTCGACAAGAACACCAAGGTCATCACGCAGGGCATGACCGGCGAGACCGGGACGTTCCATACGTCGCAGGCGCTGGCCTATGGCACGCAGATGGTCGGCGGCGTGACGCCGGGGAAGGGCGGGACCAGGCATCTCGACTTGCCGGTGTTCAACACCGTGGCCGAGGCGGTCGAGGCAACCGGCGCCAATGCGTCGGTCATCTACGTCCCGCCGCCCTTCGCCGCGGACTCGATCCTGGAGGCGATCGACGCCGAAGTACCGCTGATCGTCTGCATCACGGAAGGGATCCCCGGGCTCGACATGGTCAAGGTCAAGCGTGCGTTGACCGGCTCCAAGTCGCGGCTGATCGGCCCCAACTGCCCGGGCGTGCTGACGCCGGGCGAGTGCAAGATCGGCATCATGCCCGGCAATATCTTCCAGAAGGGCAGCGTCGGCATCGTCTCGCGGTCGGGCACGCTGACCTATGAGGCGGTGTTCCAGACCAGCAACGAGGGTCTCGGCCAGACCACCGCGGTCGGCATCGGCGGCGACCCGGTCAAGGGCACCGAGTTCATCGAGATGCTCGAACTGTTCCTGGCCGACGAGGAAACCACGTCGATCGTCATGATCGGCGAGATCGGCGGCGACGCCGAGGAGCAGGCGGCTCAGTTCCTCGCCGACGAGGCAAAGCGCGGCCGCAAAAAGCCCACCGTAGGCTTCATTGCCGGGCGCACCGCTCCGCCGGGCCGCCGGATGGGCCATGCCGGCGCGATCGTCTCGGGCGGCAAGGGCGATGCGGAATCGAAGATCGCGGCGATGGAGGCCGCTGGAATCCGCGTCTCCCCAAGCCCATCTGAGCTGGGCAAGACGCTGAAGGAACTGCTGAACGCCTGAGTTCCCCGGCGAAGGCCGGGGTCCAGGAGCCCAAAAGGGCTTACATGCGGAGGATCGATGAAGGCCGGTTACGTCTACATCATGGCGAGCCGGAAGAATGGGACGATTTACATTGGCGTGGCCAGCGACCTTATCGCGCGTGTTTATCAGCACCGCGAGGGTTTGGTTTCCGGCTTCACAAAGCGATATGGCTGCAAACTGCTGGTATATTTCGAGGTCTACGACGATCTGCAGGACGCGCGGCTGCGCGAGCTGCAGATGAAGGAGTGGAAACGGAGTTGGAAGGTTCGCCTGATCGAGGAGAACAACCTTGACTGGGACGATCTCTATCCAACGTTGGTTTGAAACCGGCTGCGCCGGTTCCTGGGCCCCGGCCTTCGCCGGGGAACTAGAGGTGGCATGAACGACGACGGGATCATAGCGATCGAACGCGAGCAGGGCCCGAGCTGGGCGCGGCCGAACTGGCCGGTGGCCGAGCTCGACCCGGTCAACCTCGGCCTCGACCCGACCCAGGCGACGATCGAAAAGGTCGCGGAACAAGCGAAGGCGGCGGTCGCAGCCGCCGGCGTCACCGACCAGGCCGCCATCCGCCGCGCCGCCGACGACAGCATCCGGGCGATGATGCTGATCCGCACCTATCGTGTGCGCGGGCATCTCGCCGCGAAGCTCGACCCGCTCGGCCTCCACCACAGCGAGCTGCCCGCCGACCTGACGCCGGCCTATCATGGCTTTGGCGAAGGCGACCTCGACCGGCCGATCTATCTTGGCGGCACGCTCGGCTTCGAGCAGGCTTCGATCCGACAGATCCTCCCCGTCCTCCAGGCCAATTACTGCGGCAGCGTCGGCCTCGAATATATGCACATCAACGACCTGGAGGAGCGGAAATTCCTCCAGGACCGGATGGAGGGCAAGGACGCGGCGATCAGCTTCACCCCTGAGGGCAAGCGCTCGATCCTGGAGAAGGTGATCCACGGCGAGCAGTGGGAAAAATTCCTCGCCCGCAAATATGTCGGCACGAAACGGTTCGGGCTCGATGGCGGCGAGAGTGCCATCCCGGCGCTTGAAGCGGTGATCAAATATGGCGGCCAGTATGGCGTTGAGGAAATCGCCATCGGCATGGCCCACCGCGGCCGCCTCAACGTCCTCTCCAATGTGATGGGCAAGCCCTATCGCGCCATTTTCCACGAGTTCGCCGGAGGCGCGACCAACCCGGCCGACGTCGGCGGCTCGGGCGATGTCAAATACCATCTCGGCACCTCGTCGGACCGGGAGTTCGACGGCAACAAGGTGCATCTGTCGCTGTTGCCCAATCCGTCGCACCTGGAGGCCGTCGACCCGGTCGTGCTGGGCAAGGCGCGCGCGGTCCAGACGGTCAAGGGCGACGAGGAGGGCGACACCGTCCTGCCGCTGCTTCTGCACGGCGACGCCGCCTTCGCTGGTCAGGGCATCGTCGCCGAATGCTTCGGCTTTTCCGGCCTGCCCGGCTACGAGACCGGCGGGACGATCCATTTCGTCATCAACAACCAGGTCGGCTTCACCACCTCGCCCCAGTTCGCACGAAGCTCGCCCTACCCGTCGGACCTGGCCAAGTCGATCCAGGCGCCGATCCTCCACGTCAACGGCGACGATCCGGAGGCGGTCACCTTCTGCTGCAAGCTGGCGATCGAATACCGCCAGGAATTCAACCGCGACATCGTCATCGACATGTGGTGCTACCGCCGGTTCGGCCATAACGAGGGCGACGAGCCGAGCTTCACCCAGCCGCTGATGTACGAGGCGATCCGCAAGCACCCGCCGATCAGCCAGATTTACGGGGCGCGGCTGATCGCCGAGGGCGTCGTCGACCAGCAGTGGATCGACCGGACCACCGCCGCCTTCGTCCAGCACCTCGACAGCGAGTTCGAGGCCGGGGCCAATTACCTGCCCAACAAGGCCGACTGGTTCGAAGGCCGGTGGAGCGGGCTGAAGCTGCCGGGCGAGCCGGTGCTCGGCCGCCGCAACGTCGCGACCGCAGTGCCCGAGGAGGAGCTTCGCAAGGTCGGCGAGCTGCTGACCCGCGGTCCCGAGGGCCTCAACGTCCACAAGACGCTGGGCCGGATCCTCGAGGCGAAGAAGAAGAGCCTCGACGAGGGCCAAGGGATCGACTGGGCGACCGCAGAAGGCCTGGCCTTCGGCAGCCTCG
>DASSPO010000232.1:0-4373 GCA_035699585.1 Bauldia sp. | reverse complement strand
CCAGGCCGGCCGCTATCTCCCCGAATATCGGGCGATCCGCGCCGAGGTGCCGTCCTTTCTCGATCTCTGTCTTGATCCGGTGCGGGCAGCAGAAGTCACGCTTCAGCCCATCCGTCGGTTCGGATTCGATGCCGCGATCGTTTTCTCGGATATCCTGGTCATTCCGCATGCCCTTGGCCGAATGGTGAGATTTGTCGAGGGTGAGGGGCCGCGCCTTGATCCGATTGATGCTGCGGGCATCGCTTCGCTTGAGCCCGAGACCGTTGAAGCAGGGCTGAAGCCGTTGTTCGAGACGGTCGAACGGGTTCGGGCCGCGCTTGAACCTGACAAGACGCTCATAGGGTTTTGCGGCGCACCCTGGACGGTTGCGACGTACATGGTTGCCGGTCGCGGAACGGCCGACCAGGCTCCGGCGCGTCTGATGGCGGCACTGGAGCCGGAGCTTTTCGCGAGTTTGATCGACCGTCTCGTCGAGGCCTCGGTGATTTCACTCGTTGGCCAGCTCCGCGCGGGGGCCGGTGTCGTCCAGATCTTCGATAGTTGGGCCGGGGTTCTGAACGACGCCGACTTTGACCGTTGGGCGATTGCTCCGGTTGCCGAAATCGTGCGGAGGCTGCGACGGGAAGTTCCGGAAGCTCGGGTGATCAGTTTTCCAAAGGGCGCCGGACTGAGACTGGAGCGTTACATCGAATCATCGGGGGTCGATGCCGTCGGCATCGACTGGACGGTACCGCTGAACTATGCCCGGGATCGCCTCCAGCCGCTGGTGGCGGTCCAGGGGAACCTTGATCCCATCGTGCTGGCGGCAGGCGGCATCGCTCTCGATCGAGCCGTTGAAGCCATTCTGGACGCCCTGGTGGGCGGGCGGTTCATCTTCAACCTCGGCCACGGAATCCTTCCCGAGACACCGATAGCGCATGTGGAGCGCCTGGTGGGACTCGTGCGAGGTACGGTTTGATGCGGCCCGAGGGGCGGGAAAGGATCGTTCGTGCTGCCGCGGGGGTGGCGATTCCCGGGCTGATCTTCCTTGGTCTGGTCTGGTGGAGTCCCTCGTGGTTGTATCCTTGGTTCAAGGCATTCCATGTCATCGCGGTCATCGCGTGGATGGCCGGCATGCTCTACCTGCCGCGGCTTTTCGTCTATCATTGTGACGCTCCGCCGGGCTCGGCGCAGTCCGAAACCTTCAAGGTGATGGAGAGGCGGCTGCTTCGCGCCATCATCAACCCGGCGATGGCGACGAGCTGGGCGCTCGGCCTGTGGCTCGCATGGGATGCCGGCTTCTTTGGCGACGGCTGGCTGCACGCCAAGCTTGTGCTGGTGCTTGCCATGTCGGGCCTGCACGGTTTCTTTGCGGCCTGCGTTAGGGACTTCGGTGCCGATCGCAATCGCCGTTCGCAGCGGTTCTATCGAGTCATCAACGAGGGTCCGACGCTGCTTATGGTACTCATCGTCATCCTGGTTGTGGTGAAGCCGTTCTGAGCGCACGCGATCGCAGCGTGACCCCTTCGATGGCGCTTTGTCGTGAAAAGACCAGCCTCTAGGTTTGGAATTCAAACCTCTTGCCGTTCCAAATCCGAACGACTATCTTCCTTTCGCCGCACTGAAAGCAGACAGGCTTGGGTGTCGCTGGTGACACCATAGAGTCGTGCCGGGGCGACGAGCCCGGGCGTTAAGTTCTGCGACCCTTCCCCTCTTCCTCATCGCTTTTCTCAAAGAGATTCCCCGTACATGCCCGAAATGAAACTGCAGGACCTTAAGGCCAAGTCGCCGGTGGAGCTGCTTGCTTTCGCCGAGGAACTTGAGGTCGAGAATGCTTCGACCCTCCGCAAACAGGAATTGATGTTCGCCATTCTCAAGCAGCTTGCCGCTCGCGAGACCGACATCATCGGTGAAGGTGTCGTGGAGGTGCTGCAGGATGGATTCGGTTTTCTTCGCTCGCCCGACGCGAACTATCTGGCTGGCCCGGACGACATTTACGTTTCTCCCTCCCAGATACGACGTTTCTCCCGCCGCACCGGTGACACAGTCGAAGGACAGATTCGCTCACCCAAGGACGGCGAGCGGTATTTCGCGCTGCTGAAGGTCAACAGCATCAATTTCGAAGATCCCGAGAAGGCGCGGCACAAGGTGCATTTCGACAATCTGACGCCGCTTTATCCCGACAAGAAGTTCAAGATGGAGATCGAAGATCCCACGATCAAAGATCTCACGCACCGGGTCATCGACCTCGTCGCGCCTCTGGGCAAGGGGCAGCGGGCACTGATCACCGCGCAGCCGCGGACGGGCAAAACCGTTATCCTCCAGAACATTGCCCGTTCGATCACGCACAACCATCCGGAGTGCTACCTCATCGTCCTGCTGATCGACGAACGGCCGGAGGAAGTGACCGACATGCAACGCTCGGTGAAGGGCGAGGTAATCTCCTCGACCTTCGATGAGCCTGCATCAAGGCACGTGCAGGTGGCCGAGATGGTCATCGAGAAGGCCAAACGCCGGGTCGAGCATGGCCGGGATGTGTTGATCCTGCTCGATTCGATCACGCGCCTCGGACGGGCCTACAACACTGTCGTGCCGTCCTCGGGCAAGGTGCTCACCGGCGGCGTCGATGCCAACGCATTGCAGCGGCCGAAACGCTTCTTCGGTGCGGCGCGCAACATCGAGGAAGGCGGGTCGCTCACCATCATTTCGACGGCGTTGATCGACACCGGAAGCCGAATGGACGAGGTGATCTTCGAGGAGTTCAAGGGGACCGGAAACTCCGAGCTCATCCTTGACCGTAAGGTTGCGGACAAGCGTGTCTTTCCGGCTATCGACATCACGCGGTCCGGCACGCGCAAGGAGGAACTGCTCGTGCCGCCGGACGTCCTCAAGAAGATGTATGTCCTCCGTCGCATCCTCATGCCGATGGGCACGGTCGATGCGATCGAGTTCCTGCTCGACAAGCTCAAGGCGACCAAGAGCAACGCCGACTTCTTCGACTCCATGAATACGTGAGGGTCGACTCGCCGCGACCTCAAGGGGCCCCTTGATCACGAGAGGCTGTGGTTTCCTTCGCCCTCGTTCAAGCTGCTGCCGTCCCGACTACGCTCCGGCCGTCACGATCCGCGAAGCCGCTTGAAGCAACCGGTGCCGGGTCGTGTGGCAAGTTGGGTCTATTCGGTCAGCTGACGATTGCGGGACAGGGCATCGACTTCCGACCAGACCTCGACGATCCGCCCGCAGTCGATGCGGAAGATGTTGATGCCGGTCCAGGTCGCCTTGCGGCCGGTAGGGGCGAGGCTCCCGAGTTGGCCATCCTGGGTGCCGGTGGCGGTATAGCGCTCGACGACGATAGCGCCATCGGCGATCCAGAGATCGAAGCTGTAGGTGAGGTCGGAGAAGGCGCCGAGAAAATCGTCCATCATGCGGCTTACGCCGGCGGCATCCATCTCTTCCGGGTAGCCGCCGGCCGCATGGTGCACCACCGTCTCAGCCAGGATGTCGTTCAAGACAGCCGGGTTGCGACGGTTGATCACCTCCTCGTGCCACTTGCGGGCGATGGCGATGTTCTCTTCTCTGCCGGTCTCGGGGCATGCGTTCTGCGCGGCGGCGGGTTTCGGGATCGGCCCGAGGAGAGCGGCCACCGAAGCGATCGCGTAGACGGCGCGCATGGCATGCCTTCCTTTCCTCGTCGTTGATGTGATCGAAGGGTAGTACGAGGCTCGGTTGCACGGAAGCCGGGTCCCCGGGGTACCGGGATTATCCAAGAGGCTTATCTTGCGCCTTCGACCAAAAGGGCAGCCAGGTCTTCCGGCGCGGTGACCGGCAGCGAGCAGGTTTCGCCCCGGCACACATAGGCCGTGGGTTGGCCGCTGACGGCGGTCTTGCCGGCGGCTGGATGGCTGTCGGAAAGCCCCGTGGCGTCCTCGTGAAGTCCGAGGACGATGTTTGGTGACCAATGGCGTCTGACCACGTCGAGGAGCCCGCTGTCGCTGGCGCCGCGCGGCCGAACGATGACGACGTCGGTGGCGCCGAGTCGTAAGTCGAGGGCGGAGAGCATGGCCGTGGCGGCAAAGAGATTTGCGCCGATGGGGGCCGCCGCGATGATTGCATCCGCGTCGGCGCGGTAGGATTCCTCGCCCGTGAGCCTCCATAGGCGAACCAGATTCGCGGCCATAAGGGAGTTGGCACTGGGGGTCGCTTCATCGGTTGCCGATCGCGGGCGGACGATCAAGGCCTCTGCATCATCGGCTGGAAGGAAGTAGCCGGGTGAAGAGTCGTCCCAGTGATGGCGGCGGAGGGTCGCGGCGAGGACAGCGGCGTCGCGGACGTAGGCGATGTCGAGCGTCGCGGCATGAAGGGCAAGCGCCGCCTTGATCATCGCGGCATAGTCG
>DASSPO010000231.1:0-39765 GCA_035699585.1 Bauldia sp. | reverse complement strand
GCCGCCGGACGTCTGTCGGTCACCGTCTGGATCTGTCCGACCAGCGACTCGATCGGTCCGACGATCATGCGCGCGATGGAGATGATGTGGCTGCCGAGATCGGCGACGACGCCGTGGCCGCCCGCCTTGTCGAGCCGCCAGGTGAACGGCGCCTTGGGGTCGGTCATGTAGTCCTCCGCGTGGATGCCGCGGAAGCTCACCACCTCGCCGATCTCCCCGCTTTCGACGATCTCGCGGGCGAGCGCCACCATCGGGTTCTTGAGGTAGTTGAAGCCGACCGCGGTCTTGACGCCCTTCCGCTCGGCCGCGTCGACCATGCGCTTGGCGTCGAGCGCGTTCGGGGCGAGCGGCTTCTCGCAATAGACCGGCTTCCCGGCCTCGATGGCGGCAAGAGCGATCGGGAGGTGGAGCGTGTTCGGCGTGGTGATGTCGACGAGGTCGACCGCCGGGTCGGCAACGAGCTCCCGCCAGTCGCCGGTCGAGCGCGCGAAGCCGAGCGCCGCCGCGGCCTTCTTCGCCGTCTCGGCGTTGACATCGGCGAGCATTTCGAAGACCGGCGCGAACGGCAGGTCGAACACGCCCGGCGCGGCACGAAACGCGTGGGCGTGGCTCCGCCCCATGAAGCCGCTGCCGATGAGACCAATTCCGAGTCTTTTCATGCGATTCCCGTCTCTTTCTCAGACCTTTGGTTCAGATCGCGACTTGCCCCAGCGTCGGAGTAGCCCCGGTCAGTTGCGCCCTCTTCCCAGAACCTCGGCGTTGACCACCAGCGCCGGGTCGAGCCGCCGATCGAGGCCGGCAAGGACGTTCTCCGCCGCCGCCACCGAGAGCCGTGCCATCGCCTCCTGCGTGAGGCCCGCGATGTGGGGGCTCAGGATGGCGCGGTCCGATTGAAGCAGGGGGTTGTCGGCCCGCGGCGGTTCCTCATCGAAGGTGTCGATGCCGGCGCCGCCGATCCGCCCTTCGCGGAGGGCCGCGGCAAGCGCCGGCTCGTCGATCAACCCGCCGCGCGAGGTGTTGATGATCAGGGCCGTCGGCTTCATCGCCGCGAGTTCCGCCGCGCCGATGATGTTCTCCGTCTCCGGCAGTCGGGGCACGTGGAGAGAGATCACGTCGACATCCGGAAGCGTCGCCCGCCAGTCCTCCACCTTTGTAATGTCGGCCTCGGCCATGGCGGCTTCGGGAACGTTCGGATCGTAGGCCAGCACCTTCATCCCGAAAGCGCGGACGCGCACCGAGAGCGCCCGGCCGATGCGCCCGAAGCCGATCAAGAGCAGCGTCCGCCCGGCGAGTTCGAACGCCTCGAGCCTTGCCCGCGCCGGATTCCAATCGCCGGCCCGGACGGCCCGGTCATGGCGAAGCCCGGCTTTGGCGAGCGCGAGCATCAGGAACATCGCGTGCTCGGCCACCGTGGCGGAATGGATGCCGCCGACCACGGCGAGCGGCACGCCCATCGCGGTCAGCGTGTCGACGGGAACGTTGTCGTAGCCGACGCCGTGGCGCGACACGACCTTCAGCCGGCCGGCATTGACCAGCGCCTCGCGCGGGAGAATTGCGGTTCGGATCAGCAAGGCGTCCGCCTCGGGCAGCTTCGCGACGAACTCGGCGGGATCTTCGCTCGCCATTTGGACGATGGTCACGTCGGGACGTGCGCTCAACACGGCTATGCCGTCGTCGTGAAGCTTGCCGGAGAGAAGGACGCGCGGCATCGAGGCGGGACCGGTCTCGCTTGGGTGCGTGAAGCTCTAGAATGCGCCCGCCGGCAAGTCCAGATCAGCCGCCGCCGCCGCTGATCGGAAGCCATCGCCGAAACTCACCCGGTCGCCTTCCCGTGCCATCGACGAAGGGCGACCGCCGCCCAGATCGCTTCGACGATTCCGAACGGCCAGGCCCCCGACAGGAAGCCGTAGATCGAGGCGAGGACGCAGGCCCCGGCAAAGCCAAGGACGAACAGCGGGCTCCGCTCCTCGAGGGCATAGAAGACGAGCATCAGCGTCACCGCCAGGAGACCGAAGGCGGTGATGGCGTCCATGTCAGCTCCCGGCGAGCGGCACGAGCGGCAGGTCGCCGAGCGCCTCGGCGATCCTCAGCCCCTCGTTCCATTTGGCCATGCGTTCGGAACGCGAGAAGGACCCCACTTTCAGCATCTCCGCGCCCCAGCCGACGGCGAGGTGCGTCACCGACACGTCCTCCGTCTCGCCCGAGCGCGCCGAGACGATGGCCTGCCAGCCGACGGCGCGGGCGGCATCGAAGGCGGCCTTGGTCTCGGTGAGCGTCCCCGCCTGGTTGGGCTTGATCAGCGCCGTGTTGCAGGCACCGACCTCGGCGGCATGGCGGATGCGGGCGGCATTGGTCACGAGGTAGTCGTCACCGACGACCCGGACACCCTTAGCCGCCTGGGTGAAGGCAACGAGGCCGGCCTCGTCGTCCTCGGCGAGGGGATCCTCGATCCAGCGGATGGGGTAGCGTTCCAGCCAATCCATGAGCATGCCGATCATGCCATCCGTATCCAGCTCCCTGCCATCGCGCCCCAAACGGTAGCGCCCGGCCGTACCAAAGTCGGAGGCGGCGATGTCGAGGGAGATCGCCATGTCTTCGCCGGGCCTGTAGCCCGCGGCCTCGATCGCGGCGACCGCAAGCCCCAGCGTCTCCTCGTTGGTCTCGAACGCCGGCCAGTAGCCGCCCTCGTCCGCGACCCCTGCCAATTTTCCTTGCTTCGCCAGTAGCTTACCCGCCGCGCCATAGACCTCGGCGGTCATCTCGAGGGCTTCGGCAAACGTGCCGGCAAGGGTCGCCACGACCATGAAATCCTGGACGTCGACCCGGCGGCCGGCATGGGCGCCGCCGCCGAAGAGCTGAATCTCGGGCCGCGGCATCCCGCGGACAGTCCGGCCGCCGGCGAGATGCCGCCACAGCGGAAGGCCCTGTGCTGCGGCAGCGGCGTGGGCGACCGCCAGCGAGGTGGCGATCAACGCATTGCCGCCGAGGCGGGACTTGGTTTCGGTGCCATCGAGGCGGATCAAGGTGTTGTCCACCGCTTCCTGATCCATCGAATCAAGTCCGGCAAGCGCCCTGGCGATCTCGCCAGTCACCGCCGCCACCGCCTTCTTCACGTCGTACCCGCCGAAGGCGGTGCCGCCGTCGCGGAGGTCCACGGCTTCCCCCGAACCGGTCGAGGCCCCGGCCGGCGCGATGCCGCGACCCGATGCGCCGCCGGCCAGCGTCACCTCCGCCTCGACCGTCGGCCGGCCGCGCGAATCCCACACGCGCCGGCCCGTTACCCGAGCGATTTTCGTGTCACTCAACCCCCACCTCCCGTCCCCAGGCATCCCGAACCGCGGCGAGCGTCTCCGGCGGCTGTTCGATCAGAGGCAGCGCGACGCCTCGGACGCGATCCCGCTCCTCGTCGCGGGTCAGGTATTCCACCGGCGACTTTCCGTCCACACGGGCAAGGAACAGGCCTGGAAGCAGCGATGCCGCCCGCCTTTCGAGCGCCGAGCGCTCTTCCCAGGTCACGCCGCAAAGATAGCCGTCGCGGAGCTCGTCGAATGCCACGAGCAGCACCGCCGACTCGGCCGGAACGACGAGGCACTTGAGAAGGAGATGGTTGAGACAAAAGGCAAGATCGAAGGCCGGGTCGCCATACCAGGCGCATTCGGCATCGAGGAACACCGGTCCCGCCGGTCCGGCCATGATGTTCTTCGGGCTCGCGTCGCCATGGACGAGCGCGAGGTTTGTCCTCGCCGTGCGGTCTGCCAGCGCGTCGAGCGCCGGCGCCAGGGCCGGATGGCGCCGCCCGGTGGCGCGGAGATACGGCTCGAGCCGCAGCGCCTCAAAGAGCGAACCGGTCGGGAACATCGCCGCGACCGCCGCCTCACCCGCCGTCGCGGCGTGGATCGCGGCAAGCCGCATCCCCACTGCCGACGCGAACTGAAGATCGACCCGGCCAGACATCAGCTCCGCCTTCCACAACCGATGCTCTCGCGGGTCGAGCCATTCCATGACGAAGAACATCGCGTCATCGTCATGGGCAAGAACCCGCGGCGCCGCACCGGGCACGCGCGCCGAGGCGAGCTCGTACCATTGACGCTCGTAACGGTTCCGCTCGACGGGCGCGAACCAGTCGTCCTTGACCGCAAGCTTCGCCATCGCCCGCTTGACGCAAAACACACGACCGCCGGCGGTCACCTTCCAAATGTCGGAAGAGACCCCGCCGGTCAGACGCTCCGCAAGGACCGGCTCGCCCGCCTCGGCAAGACCAATACGGACGAGACGGGCGATAATGTCGTCGGGGATCACCGTCATTGCATCGCCGGCAGCGGTAAGACACCCCGATTGACGGTAGTTGCAGGCGCGAGCTTCATCGAAACCGGCGGTAGGTCGTCAGCCGCGTCCCGGCTTTCCCGGTGAGGGCCGCTCGATCTCCGGATCCGGCGTGTCGAGATCCGGGTCGATGTAGGCGATCTTCGTCGAGCTGGCAGGCTTCTGCGGCATGCCGCGATTGGGAAGCGGCGCCAACTTCGCGAACGGCATGCCACTCTTGGCGATGACGATCTCCTCGCCGGCCGCCGCGCGGTCGAGGAGCTCGGACAACTGGTCCTTTGCCTCATAAAGTGTGACGAATTTGGTCATTCAGCACTACTCCCCAATAGCCTGACCAATCCGCCGCCGATGGTCAACCAAACCGGGGTAGTACTAAGCGCCGAAAGTTAAGACTATGCGCTGGTTGCCGCCCACGCGATCGCGAGTGACGCGACCATAGCCATTTTTCGTTGACCGCGATTTCGGAACCGTCAGCGCCATCAAGCTCGTATGAGCGTCTGGAATCATCCGATCTTCTGCCCGCGCGTGGAACCCCGATCGCGCCAACGATACCAGGCGATCGCGGGGGAAAGGAACCACGGCTTGCCGAAGTAATAGGGCCGGGTCGGGAAAGGGACGTCGTCGAAAGCCGTCCGGCCTTCCTCTTTGCCGAGGAGCTGCTGCGCGAGCCTGGTCCCGAGATACCCCGCCATGGCGACGCCCGAACCGCAATAGCCCATCGCGTAGTGGATGCCGTCGCGCGCGCCAAGATGGGGAAGCGTGTCGAACGTATAGGCGACGAAGCCCATCCACGAGCGGCTCACGCGCACGCTCGCCACTTCCGGGAAGAGGCGGCCCATCTCGGCCCTCAGCGGCGCCGCACTCTTGCGCGGGTCGGTCTCCGCCGCCGAGACGCGACCGCCGAAAAGCACGCGGGTGCGATCGGGCGAAGGGCGATAGTAGTATACGACCTTGCGGGTGTCGGTGACGACGCGATCGGTCGGGAAGAGTCGCGCCATCAGCTCCGGTCCGATGGGCTCGGTGGCAATGATGTAGCTGCCGATCGGGATGATCCGGCGCCGGAGCCACGGGATGAGCGGGCCGGTGTAGCCGTTGGTCGCGACGACGACCTTCCCCGTCGTCACCGTGCCACGGGTTGTCGCAACGACAAGCCGCCTCCCCTCGCGCGCGATCGCGTTCGACCTGCAATGGGAAACGATGACAACGCCCGCTGCCAGTGCCCGGTCCATGAGACCGCGGTGGTAACGCGCGGGGTCGAGCCCAGCGTTCCGCGTCTGTACGACGCCGCCGAAGTAGGCGTCGGTGCCGAGTTCCTCGCGCTGACGGTCGCGGGGGACCATGACCGCATCGGCTTCCAGGTCGTCGGGGCGCCGGTCGAGGGTGGCCGCGAGCTTGGCGTAGGCCGCGGGGCTGTGGGCGGCGTGAAAGCGTCCAGAGACCCGGAAATCGCAGTCGATCGCCTCGCGGCTGATGAACTCTCCAAGCCAGGCGAGCGATCGCCGCCCTTCCTTCAGGATCTCGACGGCGCGGCTCTCGCCGAGCCGCATCTTCAGCGCGTCGTACCCCGGCTTGATGCCGGCGCTCACCTGCCCGCCGTTGCGGGTGCTGCATCCCCAGCCGGCGGCTTCGGCGTCAACGACGACGGTCTCTCGACCCGCCCGGGCCAGTTCCAGGGCGGCGCACAGGCCGGTGTAACCCGCTCCGATTACAACCACGTCGGCGGCGGTCGGCAACGCGCGCGGCGCCATGTCGGGGAGCGGCGTCCGGTCGTGCCAGTAGCAAGTGGGGCTGAAATCGGGGGCAAAGAGCGGGCTTTCGCCCATTTACGATTCCCTATTCCAATGTGGTGGCCACGCGGCGAATAATGGTTGGGACCGGGAGCGAAAGAAAATCAAGGATAAAGGAGCGGTTGCCGGGGTCGTGGGATCGGACAACGCCCTCATCGAGTTTCGCAACGTCACCAAGAGGTTTGGCGACGTGGTGGCTGCCGACGCCATCGACCTCAGCATTGCCGCCGGTGAGTTCCTGTCGCTGCTCGGGCCATCCGGATGCGGCAAGACAACGTCGCTGCGCTTGATCGCCGGATTCGAGCAGCCGACCGAAGGCGAGGTCCTCATCGACGGGCAAAGCATGAACGGCGTGCCGGCCTACCGGCGGCCGGTCAACATGGTGTTCCAACATTATGCGCTCTTTCCGCACCTCGATGTCGCGGCGAACGTCGCCTACGGGCTGAGGCAGCGGCTGCCGCGCTCGTCGCGCGAGGAGATCGCCCGGCGGGTTGCGGCGGGCCTCGACATGGTCCGGCTCGTCGGCTTCGACCGGCGTCGCGCGTGGGAGCTGTCGGGCGGCCAACAGCAGCGCGTCGCCCTCGCCCGCGCGCTCGTCAATCAGCCGAAAGTGCTGCTCCTCGACGAGCCGCTCGCGGCCCTAGATCGGAAGCTTCGCCGCGAGATGCAGATCGAGCTGCAGAACCTGCAACGGTCGCTCGGCATCACCTTTGTGCTGGTCACGCACGATCAGGAGGAGGCGCTGTCGATGAGCGACCGGGTGTGCATCATGCGCGACGGGCGGGTGGTTCAGACCGGGTCGCCGCGCGAGCTCTATGACGAGCCCGCCAACCGCTACGTCGCCGATTTCGTCGGCAAGTCGAATTTCTTCAGCGGCGTGGTGCTGAGCGCCGGCGGCGGGCGAGCGGACGTCCGTCTCGACAGCCTGATCGAGCTTCCCGCGCGCCTATCCCGATCCGCCGCGCCGGTCGCGGCGGGCGACAAGGTGAGCCTCAGCGTGCGGCCGGAACAGATGGCGATCGCGCCCGAGGCCGGAGAGACGCCGGCCGATGCCGCCTTCCGCTCGAGCGCAGAGGTCCTGAACCGCATCTTTCTCGGCGAGCATACGGAGTACCTCGTGCGCGAGGAACGGCTGGGTTCGTTTCTTGTCCTTCAGCCGCGGCGCGCCGAGCTCGCCGGCCGGCTGTTCGAACTCGGCGAAAGGGTCCAGGTGAGCTGGCGGCAGGAGGCGGCAATCGCCCTGCCGACGGTGTGACGGAACGTGATCGTGAACAACCACGGAGGGAGGGAGACATCATGACCAAGCAGCCAAGCGACCACAGCATCACCGCAGAGAAATTCGTTGATGAACTCCTGCGGTACCGGCGCGGATCGGTGACGCGCCGGCACTTCCTCGGCGCGACCGGCCTCGGCGTGGCCACCAGCGTGCTCGCCGGCGCAATGCCCTGGCTCGCGCCGCGGCCGGCCTTCGCCGCCGGGGAACTCGGCGACACGCTCAACTTCACCACCTGGCCGAACTATTTCGCGCAGGAGAACTTCGACAACTTCACCAAAGAGACCGGCGTCAACATCAACGTCACCGTCTTCGGCTCAAACGAGGAGATGCTCGCCAAGCTCCAGGCCGGGGGCACCGGTTGGGACGTGTTCGTGCCGACCAACTACACCATCTCGACCTACAAGGATCTCGACATCATCGAGCCGCTCGACCTTAGCCGGCTGCCCAACTTCGATCCGTCGACCCACGACGCGCGTTTCATCAGCGTCGCCAGCATCGAAGGCAAGCAATGGGCGGTGCCGAAGGACTGGGGGACGACCGGCTACGTCGTCAACACCGCCAAGGTCAAAGGCGACATGACGACGTGGAAGCAGTTCTGGGACCGCACCCGCGACGACCTCACCGGCCGCGTCATGGTTCACGACTACCAGCTGACCACCATCGGCAATGCGCTCAAGTATTTCGGCTACTCGTTCAACTCGATCGACGAGAAGGAACTCATGGACGCCGAGAAACTGTTGATCGACGCCAAGCCGCACCTCTTCGGCATCAACAGCGACTATCAACCGTCGCTGCGCAACGGGGACGCATGGATGTCGGTGTGCTGGACGGGCGATGCGGCGCAGCTCGCCCGCGACATCCCGGAAATGCATTACGTTCTCGGCCGCGAGGGCGGGGAGATCTGGACCGATTTCTACGCCATCCCGAAGGATGCGCCGCATCGCGACGCTGCCTATGCATTCGTCAACTACATGCTCGACCCGGCGGTGAACGCCAAGGAAGTCCAGGCGCACGGCTATCCGAGCACCGATTCCAGGACGAATGCGCTGTTACCCAAGGCGATGCTCGAGAACCCGATCCTCTATCCGGCGGCGGAACTCCTCTCGACGCTCGAATTCGGGGCGGCGGCAACGCTTACCGATCCCCTGCGCGCCGAAATCATGGCGCGTTTCAAATCGGCCTGAACCAGGGTCGGGGGTGCGCTTTGCCGGCGATCGCAAAGCGTCGCGCCCGGCTGCTGACAGCCCTGCTTGTCGGACCGGCGGCAGTGTTCTTCGCACTGCTGCTCGTCCTGCCGCTGATCGTCGTCGTCGTCTACAGCTTCGGCGAGCGGGCCCCGGCCGGCGGCTACCAGGCCGGGTTCACCTTCGCGAATTATCTCAATCTGCCGGCGCGGAGCACTGCATTCGTCAACACGCTGACACTTGCGCCGATCGGGACGCTGCTTGCCGCCGTCACCGCCTACCCGCTGGCTTACTTCCTCGCCGTCCGCGCCACCGAGAAATGGCGGACGTTCCTTCTCGTCCTGGTTATCGTGCCGTTCTGGACCAGCCAGTTGCTCCGCATCTACGCGTGGCTTCTGATCCTGGGGAACCAGGGCCTGCCGCGCTATCTCGAAATGATCGGCATCACCGACCTGCGGATCGTCAACACGCCGGCCGCGGTGCTGATCGGGATGGTCTACGGGTACCTGCCGCTGATGGTCTTTCCGATCTACGTGAGCCTCGAGCAGCTTGACAAACGACTGCTCGAGGCGTCGGCCGACCTCGGCGCCAATCCGTGGCGGACTTTCCTGCAGGTGACGCTGCCGATGTCGCTGCCAGGCGTGGCGACCGGATCGATGCTGGTGTTCATCCTGCTGATGGGAGAATTCATCATTCCCGCGCTGCTCGGCGGCGGCAAGGTTTTCTTCATCGGCAACGCCCTGGTCGATCTCTTCCTGCAGTCGCGCAACTGGCCGTTCGGCGCGGCGGTTTCGATCGCGCTCGTCGCGGTGATGCTGGTCACCGTCGTCGTCTATCTGCGTTTCGTGCTCGGGCGGTCCGGAACCCGGCGGGTGGCCATCCTATGAAAACGGCTCTTCGCTGGTATGCCGCGGCAATCTACGCGTTCCTCTACCTGCCGATCGTGCTCATCGTGATCTACAGCTTCAACGCCGGCCGCTATGCCATGGATTGGCAGGGCTTCTCGGTCGAATGGTACGGCAAGGCCTTCGCCAATCCCTTCGCCATGAAGGCGCTGCGAACGAGCATCGTCGTCGGGCTGTGGACGGCCGTGCTTTCGTCGATCATCGGGACGCTCGCCGCGCTTGGTCTGGAACGCGTGCGAGGTACGGTGCGCCGGACATTCGACGCCCTCATCTACATAGCGATCATGATTCCGGGCGTCGTCATCGGCATCGCCACGCTGATCGCATTCGTCACCGTCTTCGACGTCATCAACCCGCTGCTCGCCGAAGGGCTCGGCAATCTCGCGCCGAAGCTGCAGATGGGCGTCCCGACGATCATCGCCGCGCATGTCCTGTTCAATCTCGCCGTCGTCATTCTCATCGTGCGCTCGCGGCTGGCCGGCATGGACCGCAGCCTGATCGAGGCTTCGGAGGACCTCTACGCAACGCCTCTGGCGACGTTCCGCCGGGTGACGCTGCCGCTGCTTTCGCCGGCCATCATCGCCGGCTTCCTTCTCTCGTTCACCTTCAGCTTCGAGGACTTCATCATCGCCTTCTTCGTCGCCGGGCCGAACAACACGCTGCCGATCTACATCTTCTCATCGATCCGCAGGGGCATAACCCCCGAAATCAATGCGATCGGAACCATCGTGCTCGCCTGCTCGATGACACTGCTCATTGTCGCACAATTCATCCTCCGCCGCGGCGCCGCGGGCGCGGCGACCGGCGCACGAAGCCAGTGAAGACAAGCAACGTATCGTCAATGTGCCGACTAGGATTCGGCGCGCAGCAGTCACCCATAGGGAAGACCCAACCCGGGCGCTTCGAGTGGGGGCGGCTTCGGCTGCCAGTCGACAGGTCCGGCCTTCGATCTCTTCGCGACACCTGGCCGACACAACGACGCCTCATGGGCGCGCGCGTCCAAAATTGCCGGAAAACTGGAATATCGAGACCCTCCTTGACGCCAAGGCCCCTTGCGAGAAAAAGAATGCTCGCGGCTTGACGTCAGGGGATCGAAATCCGACAGCTCACCAGACATTGTCTGTCAGACGAAGTCTCAGGTTCTACACTTCACGATGCCCGCTTTGGCTATTCTCGCGGACCCAGACGGTCATACACACTGGCCCACGTGGAAGTTGGCCAATAGCCAATGACGGTGGCCAAGGTGGGTGGTGTGTGCGTGTTGCGTGATGCCGGCGATATCGTCGGCCTCCTCTGTGGTCACTATCTTCGCATGGGATTGGCGCGTGTGGCCGTTGTCGACGATGGGTCGACCGACGGAACCTTTGAGTTTCTTAGTGCTCTCAGCCAACGTGAGCCGCGCGTCTTGGTAAGGCGCGTGCTCAGGGACACCTTTGATCAGCCGGAGCTGATGACCGATCTGGCCAACAGCCTGATCCGCGAAGGTTACCGTCTTATCATTCCATTCGATGCCGATGAGTTTTGGAACGTGAGCGCACTGGCACTTAAGGAAAGATATCGCGGTCGCCCTGACATCTGCTTTTCGGGCCGAGTCGTTAACTTCGTCCAGTGGCGATCCCGGATCCAGCCCACGCCTTGGGGCCTCCTTGACATACGTTACCGGGCACCATCGCTGGTAAATGCAGACCGCCAGTCAATAAGCGCGTTCAAGTACCCTTTCGTCTGCATCGGCTACAGAAAGATCGGATTCAAGACATCACGTGAAGTGGATATCGGGCGCGGACAACATCATCTCCTGTCCGGTCCGAACGAGATGGATGAATACGAACACGAGATATTCCACATACCATTGCGCCAAAAGTCGGAACTGGCCAAGCGAGCACTGAACTACGAACCGCGTCGAGCGTCGCGTCGCTTGAGTGAGGACGAGAGTTGGCAGTCTCGCTTCTTTCGTGAGGCCATGCTGGCGGGCCGTGAGGACGAGCTTTGGTCCTTAAATAGCGCGGATCGCCACGGGGCTTTGAATTCTGATCAAGGAACGATCCAGCTTATATCGGATCGTAGGCTGCAGTTCACCCTGCTAGCAAGTTGGGCCTACATGATGACACACCATGGCGGGCTGATGTGGAGGCAGCAGACCTCAATGCGCCAACGGCCAAACCAGCCCAAGAAATCTTCGTCTCAGCCTTAGCGACGATGACTTTGGTCTGTTCCCAGCGCCGGTCCTCCTCTTCCGCTTCCTGACCGTCTTGCCCGGCTTTCTTACTTCAACCCTAACGGCAAGCGGCTCCTCGGACGACTGGTCCGGGACAAGGCCATGAAATTCGATCACGAGGTATCGGGCCGGTCTGTCTCCGACATTTCGAAGACCATGCATTTCGCCGCGTCCGAAATATGCAACACCCGGAGCGGTCAGTTTCGCATTGGCCACCTTGATCTCCCCCTTGAGAAGCAGAATTGCCACGTCGTGGGCATCGGCATGAGGGTGATACCCGGCACCCGGTTGAATAACGCTGAGGTGGCAGTGAAGCTTTCGGAGAAATGCGGTCGGGCCTTCAAACAGCAGGTGCGCGTCGAATGGGCGCCGGTGGACTTTGACGACGTCAGTGGGCTGTCGAACGACTGAGGCCAGTGGACTTTCCGTATCGAGTATCGACGCCCGCCACTTGAACATCAGGTACGTCACCGGCTCGGCATTCGCGCTCCGGATCGTATGGTGTTGAAAGGCCGGATGGTACACGAGGCCTCCGGCCTTCAGGCGTTGAGACCGCGCATCGGAATCGTCCGGCGCAGCAGCCAGGACAATGTCCGCTTCGCCGTCCAGGACGACAAGGATTTCCTCCTCAAGGTGCGCGTGTGGCGGATGCGGATCGATTCCCGGATCAAGAACCGATGCGTGACAGGTCAGCGAGTCCAGGGTGGCCGTCGTGCCGTTGAAGAGGAAGTGCGGCTGCCAGCCGGTGTTCTTGTTCCGGGACAATGGAAGCGGCAGGGACTGCACTTCCGCGGTTATCTTCTTCCAGTTCGGGGGTGACGCGGTCGGAGGAGCAATCAATCGATTGACCGTCGGGTGGGCCTTGCCTGAAACGCACAGGACCGGAGGCCGCGGGTGATCCAGATAGCGAAGCGGCCATTCGAGCTGCGAAAAATCGGGACGAAAAACGGGAACGTCGCCCCGAACGTATTGCAGGATGAGCGCGACGCGACGGCCTTCTGCCCTTCGGTTGTTGGAGCCGTGCCAGATTCGCCCGTCAAATAGAATCGCATCGCCATCCGCCACGTCCGGCTGAACGATGATCGCCGAGGGGTCGAATTCCCGGGCCCATTCCAGCACAGTATCGCCTTCGGCCTCGCCCCTCCGGCGCCCGTGGGCCTGTTGAACGGCCTGAAACGGCAGTCCAAAGCGGTGCGAGCCGCGAACGAGCGAAAGGCCGGAATCCCGACTGGTGTGCTCCAGGCCGATCCATACGCTGACGAACCCGCCGTCGGGACCGGACGACTCAATGTCAGTGTGCCATGGGTGCACCTGCCCTGGTGCGCGTTGGGCGAAACTGGCTCCCCAAAGCGCAATGTCTTTCCCGAGGAGGGTCGTGAGCCACGCCAGGACTTGAGGTGAGGTTGCGATGTCAAAGACGACCCGGTCCGCCGCTGCTTCGCCTTTGTCCCATTCGATCGGTTTTGGTTTCGCGACGTTTTGCAGATGTCGCACCAATAGGGCGCACTGAGCCGCGGTCAGCAGCCGAACCGGGGCTAGAAAACCGTCGCGGTTGAACAATTCAACCGAATCGCTGCTAAGCGCTGAATAGTTGGGGTCGGCCACGGCCTCCAAGTTTTGTTCGTTTAGGGACATGCGCCTCGAAATCGCGCCACGACTCTGAACCAAAGCCGCAATTCACGGCAAACCCCAGTGTCAAAGTAGCGTGACAAGGTGGGCATCGCCAACACCGCCGCGGTTCATGCTTGTCGCAGGGTGCCTGCGCCGAGACGCCGCTCGTTTTACGTCATCAAGCCTCCGGTTCGTTCGAGGGATCAGGCGGCCGGAGCAACAGCGCGGGCGCCGCAGCATGGGGGCGACGAGCCACACCACGCCTAGGGGCACGATCGGTGAGAGTGACAACCACTAACCGTGTCTAGTCTAAGCTTTTGTTTTTTCGGTATAATATCGTGGCTGGGGCGCCAGGATTCGAACCTGGGATCACGGGACCAAAACCCGTTGCCTTACCGCTTGGCCACGCCCCAATCACGTTCTCCGTCGAGATTCATATCCCGCCGGCGCGCCCCATATAGCGGACGCCGCAGCGCTCAACCAGACCGGCTTTCTTCTTGGACGAGCCGCTCCGCCGGAGAACCCGGCAACCGGCTTCGGCGGCCTTGTGGCGGTCGGACGCCATCGCTATAAGACGCCTCGCCAGCGGCCGGAGTGTAGCGCAGCCTGGTAGCGCACCTGCTTCGGGAGCAGGGGGTCGCAGGTTCAAATCCTGCCACTCCGACCATTCGTCCACCCTGCGTGGCGGCCCGGCATGAGCAATCGCAACGGCATGCCCACGTCCGAGGCGGGAAAGGTCATCGAGGTCGTCCCGAACGTCCGGCGTATCCTGGCGCCGAATCCCGGCCCCTTCACGGCGGAAGGTACCAATACATACATCGTCGGGCGCGGCCGGGTCGCGATTGTTGACCCGGGTCCCGCCATCCCGGATCATATCGCCGCCGTTCTGGCCTCGGTCGCGGGCGAGTCGGTTAGCCATATTCTCCTCACGCATTACCACCGCGACCACTGCGGGGCGCTGCCCGCGATCAGGTCGGCCACGCGCGCCATGGTCGCCTCAGGCAGGCCACATCATCCGGGCGCCACGCCGACGGGGCCGGCTCAGGTCGATGACGCGGGCGATGCCGACCAGGTGCCGGACCTTGTTCTGGCCGACGGGGACGTGATCGACGGTGGGAGCTGGCGCATCGAGGCGATCACCACGCCCGGCCACACCGCCGACCATCTCGCCTTCGCCATGCTCAACTCCGACCTCATCTTTTCCGGCGACCACGTCATGGCTTGGTCGAGCACCGTCGTCGCCCCGCCCGATGGCGCAATGGGCGACTACATGGCCTCGCTCGACAAGCTCGATGCCCGCCATGAGCGTCGGCTGCTCCCCGGGCACGGCCCGCCGATTGATGATGCCCATGGTCGCATCGCCGTGCTCCGCCGGCACCGGCTGATGCGCGAGGCCGCGATCCTCGAGCGGCTCCGCGCCGGCGATCGGGTCGTTGCCGATATGGTCGCCGCCATCTATCGGGACATCGACCCTCGGCTCCACGGCGCGGCGGCACTGTCGGTGCTGGCGCACCTTGAGCACCTGATACGGCGCGGCATGGTCAGGGCCGACGACGGGGCTGTCGATCTTACCGGCCGATACAGCCTCGCGTGACCTACTCCGTGATCCCCTGGAGCGAGGCGTCGAGCTCGGCGAAGAAGGTCCGGATGCGTTCCGCATTGGCCCCAAGGTCGTGCGCTCCGTTTCGCGCTGCCGATCGCATGTCGACGAGGGCCCCCTCGCCGTCGGGCACGATGCGGATCACGATGTCGTGGCGGAAACCGAAGAGAAGCGTCGAATCGACCGCCTCGATCCGTCCGACATTGTCCGGCTCTTCGGGCCTCTGCGAGCCGAGAATGGTCCAGCCTCTTTTCCCCGCGATCGCCAGCGCGTCCTCGAACACGCGCGCCGTTCCGACCGGATAGTGCCGCGGCACGATGTCGGGATAGCCTTCGCGCTGAAGCTCCGCCTCCTCTTCGTCCGGCGGGTCGAGAGGAGCCGCATCGGCGGGCCGGTTGCTGAGCGCGAGCAGAAACTGCGGCGGATCGTCGAGATCGGTCGAGATATCGGTGAGCCGCGGATAGGTGACCAGCTTCCAGGCCCCGACCAACGGCACCACCAGGATCAGGAGGCCGAGCAGAAGACCGCGGAGCGCGGCACCGATGCCCTTGCGTCCGTCGCGCCAGATGCCTTCGAAGGCCGCAATCGCCGCGATGACGCCGAGGGCCGCGAGCGCGAAGCCGACGGCCATGGTCGCATAGGTGGGGGTCGCGTCCATCATCCCGGCCCGGTGGCCGAAGGCGGCGATGATCAGGACCGGGACGGCCAGCAGTGAGAGACGCTCTGCCCACACCGCCAGGAGGGACCGGCGTTCCCGCAATCGGACAGGCATCGGGCTCCATTTGGCATGGTTGAGGCTGGCCGTGCCTGTCAGCTACCGGCTTGTCGCTCACGGTGCAAGCGCACCATCGCAACAGAGGGCTGTGGTCTCCGCGCAACGCTGGCGACTATGACTTTCATCACTGCCGGATGGTGACCCTCCATTCATCATTCCGCCGCAAACTGGCGGAATGAGACGCCCCACACGGCGGCCCCGACTGGCTTCGGGGTGCAAGCTCGAAAGACACGAGGCTACGGATGAACACGCAGAAGAAGATGATCGACCGACGACCGTTCCAGTCGAAGGCCGAGCTCGAGCGCCAGGAGATGCTGGCCCAGCAGTACCGCAACGTCGCCATCCCTGAAGTTGTGGCGGCGCTCCGTCCGTCCAAGCAGGACGAGGCAGTGTCAACGACCTGAGTGCCAGGCCGCCCCTGGGGACGCGAAGACCTCAATCGCGAGCCGGATCGCGATCCACCACATGACGATCGCGATTGCGAGGTCGAGGACGCGCCAAGCCGCCGGGCGAGCCAGAAGTGGCGCGAGCAGCCTCGCCCCGAAACCAAGCCCGTAGAACCAGACGAAAGACGCCATTGTCGCGCCTGCCGCGAACGCAACGGCGGACGCGCCCGTGTGCCGCGCCGACAAGCTGCCGAGCAGAACGACGGTGTCGAGATACACGTGGGGGTTGAGGAACGTCAGCGCCAGCGCGGTAAGGATCACCGCGCTGAACGCTTTTCGTTGCGATTGCGCCGCCTCCAGGCGGCTCGGCCGAAACGCGCGGAGGAAAGCGAGCCCGCCATAGGCCAGGAGAAACGTCACGCCGCCGGCGGTGATCCATGTGAGCAGCACGGGCGACGCCCTCACCAGCCTGCCCGCGCCCGCTACGCCCACGGCGATGAGAAACGCATCGGACAACCAGCATATGGTCGCGACCGCAAAGACATGCTCGCGCTTAAGCCCCTGGCGAAGCACGAAGGCATTCTGCGCCCCGATCGCGATGATCAGTCCCGAGCCGAGCAGAAAACCTTCGATGGCTACGGACATCACCATTGCTGGCGGTTCAGCCTTCGGTCCCGGCCGCCGCGATCAGTGCCGGGTCGTCGTTCGCAGCGTTGCCAACCCGCGGGTCGGCCGGCACCACGACAAGCGACCCCGCCGCCAGCGGTCGCAGCAACCCCAAGGCCGTGCCCGACGATTGGCAATCCGGATCGAGCCATCGTTCGTAGTCGTCGGCCGAAACGATCGCCGGCATGCGATCCGCGAAACCGGAGACATCCGCCCCGGCATCCACGGTCAGGATGAGAGCCCCATCGACCTCACTGCCGTCGGCGCCGAGCCATGGCTCCCACAGCCCGGCGAACGCTATCAGCGGTGCCTTGTCGCAGCGGACCAGCCACGGCCGACCCTTCCCGTCGCGCGGCCGCTCCCACAGGTAATACCCTGTCGCCGGTACAAGGCAGCGGCGGTACCGGATCGCGCCGTGGAAACTCGGTTTCCCAAGAAGACTTTCAGCCCGGGCGTTGAAGAGACGCGCGAACCGGCGCGGATCCCTGACCCATCCCGGCACGAAGTTCCACCGGAGAAGGCCGAACTGCCGGGCGCCCCGACTTACCCGGACAACGGCTATCGGCTGGCCGGGAGCGATGTTGTAGCGCGGCGGGAACCAGTCCACGCGGCAGCTGAACTGTGCCGACACCGCTTCCGGCGACGCTGTGAGAATGAATCGTCCGCACATGTTGAAGCGTAACGGTACCCGTTTTCCTGCGCGGTGCTATAGCAGTCCGCCTACGTGGTCTCCGCTCGCGGCACTGGCAAGGAATGGTCACCGATCAGGCAAGGCACCCCGTGCTTGGCGTCAGCACGCTCGTCCGGCGGGACGAAAGTGTTCTCCTGGTGCGTCGCGGCAAGGCGCCTTTGCGCGACACCTGGGCGTTTCCTGGCGGCCTCGTCGAATTTGGCGAATCGCTCTCCGAAGCCGCCGCCCGCGAGGTGATGGAGGAAACCGGGGTCAGCGTCGCGATCGGCGGAATCATCGACCATGCCGAAATCGTGATTCGGGACGAGAAGGGCTCACCGGTGCGGCACTACGTCTTGGCGGTCTTCGAAGGCGCCTGGCTCCATGGGGAACCGGCGGCCGGCGATGATGCCGCCGAGGCGCGCTGGGTCGATGCCAGGCACCTTCGAGAGTTCCAAAAAACGCCCGATACGGAGCGCATTCTTCGCCGCCTGTTTGGGGACAGCCCATCGCCGGACCCGGCATCTTGAATCACTAGTGAGCTCGACCGTGCCATGACTGTCCGAATCATGCTTGCCGCCCTCCTCCTGATCGCAAGCCTCGTCACCCCGTCCCTTCACCAGGCTCCGTCGGCGCAGGAAGCGGGCGACACCGAGCCTCCCGCCCCGACAGTTGCCCCCTACGACGGTCGTCTCGTCCGGCTCTCCGAGATCCTGGGATCGGTGCACTATCTCCGCGAACTCTGCGGCGCCCGGGAAGGGACGCTTTGGCGCGACCAGATGCAGGGCCTGATCGACGCCGAGCAGGCCCAGGGCGAGCGACTCGCCCGGCTCGTCGATGGCTTCAACCGCGGCTACGAGGGCTTCAAGGCCGTTTACCGCGCCTGCACGCCCGCCGCGACGACGGCGGTCGACCGCTATATGGAGGAAGGCGCGAAGATCGCCCGCGACATTGCGGCCCGCTACGGGCGCGAAGAGTGAACCATCGGTAAATCCAAAAGATCAAAGACTTAAGTCGGCGTTAACCTTTCTTTCACGTTCGCGCTGCCGTTGGCGGTCAGCCGTGTTAGCGTATCTTGCTGTTAACCATTCGCGCGGAATCGATTCGAAAATGGCAAGCATGACCTCGGAGTCGCTCCAGCGCGCACCCGATGAGCACCAGATCGCGGAAAAGAAGCGGTTGGCGCTGAGCTACCTTGCCGAGGCGTGGGAAGCGGCGCGAAACGAGGGCGTCGACCCCGAAATTCTCGCCCATGCCGCCCTCTTCCGGGCTTTCGCCGAGCTGATCGAAACCTACGGCGAGGATGCGGTGGCCGGCCTCGCCGAGACGCTTCCGGCACGCATCCGGGCCTTCCAGTTCTCGCCCCAGCGGTTGGTGCAGTAGGCAACCAATCCGTCGCCGAATACGCGACTTCCCCGGTTACCGCTTCATCCGCCTTGGTCTATAGTCCGCCCCCGTGGTCTCCGGCCATGCAATAGGGTTAACGAGGGCTGCCATGCGGAAAGACTGTCCGCGCGTCATGGTAATCGTCCTCGGCCTTCTCGCCGCCGGACCGGTTTTCGCCTCCCCTTTCGAAGACGCCCCTTCGGTTGAGCCAAGCGTCGAGGAGCCGGAACCGACCCCCGACCGGCCGATGCCGTCGATTCCCTCGGATGACCGTCTGCTTCGCGATGAGGATGGAGCGAAGGACGGCGGTGGCGGCCCGGTTCGCGTGCCGATCACCGACATCCCCGTGGTCGAATACGACCCGGCGAAACTGCCAACGCCTGTCCGGCGGCTACGCGAGCAGATCATCGAGGCGGCGGCGACGGGCGATCCTGAAAATCTGCGTCCGATCTTCGAGGCCAACGGCGAGCCCCCGGCACTGAGTTTCAACGAGTCGGGCGATCCGGTGGAGACCCTCAAAGCGCTTTCGGGCGATCCCGAGGGACGCGAGATCCTCGCCATCCTCATAGAAGTGCTCGAAGCAGGCTACGTCCATGTCGACGCCGGCACGCCGGACGAAATGTACGTCTGGCCCTATTTCGCACGCTACCCCGTGAACGCGCTCACCGCGCCACAGCTTGTCGAGCTTTTCAAACTGGTCTTTTCGGGCGACTACGAAGACATGAAGACCTACGGCGCGTATATTTCATACCGGGTCGGGATTGCGCCTGACGGCACCTGGCGCTTCTTTCTGGTCGGTGACTGAAGGCGTACCGTAGTCTCTGCCGGTCCTCTGCTCTGGCACTGCCCACGCCGGACTGAAGCAGCCCAGCCGGTCGCGATCACGGCGACACCAGCTGCACGGCTTGCCCTCCTCCACCGCCGTCCCTAGCTAGCGGGCGCCGAAAGATCCGGAGAATGCAGATGAGCAACGGTCGTATCGCCGAACTGCCAAGCCGAGGCGTGGTCGCGGTGAGCGGTTCTGACGCTGCCGCCTTCCTCGACAACCTGTTCACGACCGACGTCAGCAAGGCGGGCAGGGAAAATGCCGTCTATGGCGGCCTGCTCACGCCTCAGGGCAAGATTCTCTTCGACTTCATCGTCTTTTCGGACGGCAGCCGGTATCTCGTCGACATCAGTCGCGCACTCGTCCCGGATTTCGTCAAGCGCCTCGGTTTCTACAAGCTCCGCGCCAAGGTCGAGATCGTGGACCTCACCGGCGAACGCATCATCGTTGCCGCCTGGGGAGGCGAAGGGGCACCGGTCCTCGATGGACCGGTCGCGCCAGACCCGCGCCTTGCGGCCCTCGGATACAGGGCGGTTGTTCCGCCCGGCGCCGACATGGCGCCCGACTACACGGAAGCGACGGAGAGCGACTACCGCGCACACTGCATCGCCCTTGGTGTTCCGGAAGGCGGCATCGACTTCACCTATGGGGATGCATTTCCCCACGACGCGGCGATGGACCAGCTCCATGGCGTCGATTTCAGGAAGGGCTGCTACGTCGGCCAGGAAGTCGTGTCCCGAATGGAGCACCGCGGCACCGCGCGGCGCCGCCCAGTCCTTGCCCGAGCGGCCACGACGCTTCCCGCTGCCGGTTCGCCGGTTACCGCCGGCGACATGCCGGTCGGCGCGATCGGCTCTGCCAGCGGCAATCTCGGCGTCGCCCTCGTCCGCCTCGATCGGGCGCGAGAAGCGATGGACGCCGGTGTGCCGCTGATGGCCGCCGGGGCTCCCGTGGAACTTGCCATCCCGGCCTGGGCGAATTTCGACTGGCCCAAGGCGGCTCAGCCCGCAAACGAGGAGCCGGTCACCCGCCAGTAGCAACCACGGGGGCGAATCGGCGACGATCGAGCGTCTCTCAGGATCGAGGCATGCCCGACCGCGCAAAAGCCCCTCCCCGTGCCTGGCAGCGCATGCTGTCCGGGCGGCGGCTCGATTTGCTCGACCCTTCCCCGCTCGACGTCGAGATCGAGGACATCGCCCGCGGGCTCGCCCGCGTGGCGCGATGGAACGGGCAAACCGTGGGGCCGCATGCTTTCTCGGTTGCTCAGCACACCCTGGTCGTCGAGGCGGTTGCCGCCATGACCGCCCCGGGGCTGGACTCCAAGGGTCGGCTCGCCGTGATGCTTCACGACGCGCCCGAATATGTCATCGGCGATCTTATCTCCCCGTTCAAAGCGTTGCTCGGTGGGGAATACAAGGCCATCGAGTCGCGCCTTCTCGGCGCCATCCATAGGCGGTTTGGAGTGGCAACGCCTCTTCCGGCGAAACTTGCCGCCGCGATCAAGGCTGCCGACCGCGTCGCCGCGTACTACGAGGCAACGCGGATCGCCGGTTTCGATGAAGCCGAGGCGAGGCGCTTCTTCGGCAGTCCGCGGGGCGTCGATGCCAACCGCCTTGAACTCACGCCCTGGCCGGCGTCAGTTGCCGAGAAGCGCTTCCTGAGGCGCTTCAACGCGCTGTTCGCCGCGGCGGGGACGTGACCAACACTGTTCGCCGCCCTAAAATCGGCACGTAGCTTCCGGAGTTGCCATGCCACACGTCTATGTCTGCCCGCTCTCCCGCATCGCCGAGACCGTAGCTGGCGCCAATGCCAGCCATCTTGTCAGCCTGATCAACGACGACACGCCGGTGATCCGGCCGGGGACGATCCCGGAGGAAAATCACCTCTTCCTCGGTATCAACGATATCGTCGAGCCAATGGATGGCATGGTGCTGCCGGCGGCGGAGCACGTCGAGACGCTGATCGACTTCGTCTCCGGCTGGCACCCGGTCCGGCCCATCGTGGTCCACTGCTACGCCGGCATCAGCCGCTCGACTGCCGCGGCCTACATCACCCTTTGCGCCCTGAAGCCGGATCGCGACGAGGCCGACATCGCGCGGCGGATGCGCGCCGCATCGCGCTTTGCCTATCCCAACCCGCGCCTCGTCGCGATCGGCGATGAGATCCTGGGGCGGAATGGGCGGATGGTGGCCGCGGTGAAGGCGATCGGGCGCGGCGAGATTGTGGCCGAGAACATCCCGTTCTCGCTCGGTCTCGAGGAATAGGCGCGGCCTTGGGCGAGCCGGGCCGGCCTCCGATCGAGATCGGCCTTACGGCCGCGATCGTTGCCGTCCATGACCGCCAGCCGCTGATTCTCGTGGTTGCCTCGGTCGATCCCATGGAGCCCGACGGCCTGCCCTTCGGGCCGTTCGATCCGATCCACCACCGCACGCTCGACATGGGGCTGCGCGCCTGGGTGGAGGAGCAGACGCCGTTGAAGCTCGGCTATGTCGAGCAACTCTACACCTTCGGCGACCGCGGGCGGCATGCGCTCCCCGGGGACATCGGTCCGCATCTTGTCTCGGTCGGGTATCTGGCCCTGACCCGCATTGACACGGGGTCTTCGGAAGCGCTGGCCCGCTCCGGGGCGAGCTGGCGGCGATGGTACGAGTTCTTCCCCTGGGAGGACTGGCGCGGCGGACGCCCGGCCCTGCTCGACGATGCCATCCTTCCGGCGCTCCGGCGCTGGGCACGCGATCGCAAGAGCGACGATCCGGTGCCGCGCCCCTTGAGCCGGCGCGAGCGGGTGCGCCTTGCCTTCGGCGTCGAGGACGCGCCCTGGGACGAGGAACGCGTGCTCGACCGCTACGAACTGCTCTACTCAGCCGGGCTGGTCCCGGAGGCGGCCCGTGACGGCCGGCCGACGCCGATCGGCGTGCTGCCGGCGCCTGCCGCCGGTGCGGCGATGCGATTCGACCACCGCCGGATCCTTGCCACCGCCATTTCGCGGCTGCGGGCCAAGCTCAAGTACCGCCCGGTCGTCTTCGAGCTGATGGCGCCGGAGTTCTCGCTCACCGAACTTCAGCTCACCGTCGAAGCGATCTCGGGGCGCCACGTCCACAAGCAGAATTTCCGTCGTCTGGTCGAAGCCGCCGCGGTCGTGGAGCCGACCGGCGCCGAAAGTCGGCCGAAACGGGGGCGGCCGGCAGCGCTCTACCGCTTCCGTCGCGATGTGCTGAAGGAGCGCCCTTCGCCAGGCCTTCGCGTCGGGTCGCGCTAGGCTCAGGTCGGCGCGAGCTTGCCGCCGCTCGCCCGCTCCATATCCTCCATCAAGCGGCGCGTGATGACGCCGACGAGGAAGAAGCCAAACTCGGGGTTCTGATAGAACAGCTCGCGCATGCGCTCCGCCGATACGCGCAGCAGCGAGCAGTCCTCGGCGCAAACCGCGGTCGCCGTGCGGACATTGGCAACGGCGAAAATGCCGATCTCGCCGAACAGGCTGCCCTTACCGATCTCGATGCCGAACTCCTTGAGCTCGATCCGGCCCTTGGAGACGAAATACATCGCGTCGGCGGGGTCGCCCTTATGAAAGAGCACGTGGCCCTTGGGGAGCGCCACCGGATCCATGTGGGGTAGAAGCCAGTCGACCGTGATCGGCGCGCCGGCCCCGGCGGCGGCGGCGCGGGCGGCACCCCCGAGGCGTTTGACTTCCCACAGCCGCCAGAGATTGACGGCAAGAAGAACCACGGCAAGGGCGAGGACCACGTACTGGCCGGCGGCGATGCCGTAGGCGCCGAGCACGATCGCCGCGGCGATCGCAACGTAACGCAGCCAGATGAGGGTCTGCATCGCGAAGCTTATGATGAGCAGGAGCGCGGCAGCATAGCCGAGGATCTGCGCGAGGGTCGTCATCCACACCTCCTTGGTCCCATCGGCCAGCGCCGACTCGCTCATTGACGCGGCGAGAGTAGCACTCGCCGGCACGGCGCGGGAACGCAGCGACATCCGACCGGGCGGCAACGCGCTATTGCACTGCATCATATGCGTCGCTAGGAGAGGCCACGGTGCGCTGGGGGCGCGCATCGGCGGGGATCGGCAACATGGCGAAATGGGTCTACAGCTTCGGCGACGGTGAAGCCGAGGGCAAAGCGGAGATGCGCAATCTCCTCGGCGGCAAGGGCGCGAACCTGGCCGAAATGGCGAGTCTCGGGCTCCCGGTACCGCCGGGCTTCACCATCACCACTGAGGTATGCACGCACTACTACGCCAACGGCCGCACCTATCCACCCGATCTCGCCGAGCAGGTCGAGGCGGCGCTCGTCAGGGTCGAGCAGATCACCGGCAAGATTCTCGGCGGCGAGGAGCGCCCGCTTCTCCTCTCGGTCCGGAGCGGCGCCCGCGCGTCCATGCCCGGGATGATGGATACGATCCTCAATCTCGGCCTTAACGACCGCACCGCCGAGGTTCTTGCGGCCAGCGCCGACAGCCGCTTCGCCTACGATTCCTATCGCCGCTTCATCCAGATGTATTCCGACGTGGTGCTCGGCATCGATCACCATCTCTTCGAGGAGCGCCTGGAGGACTTCAAGGACGAGCGCGGCTACACCCTCGACACCGAGCTCAACGGCGAGGACTGGTCGGAGCTCGTCCGCGACTACAAGGTCATCGTCCAACGCGAGCACGGCCAGCCCTTCCCGGAGGACCCCAAGACCCAGCTCTGGGGCGCGATCGGGGCGGTGTTTCAGTCGTGGATGAACCAGCGTGCGATCACCTATCGCCGCCTCCACAACCTTCCAGAGGACTGGGGTACGGCAGTCAACGTCCAGGCGATGGTGTTCGGAAACATGGGTGACACGTCGGCCACCGGTGTCGCCTTCACCCGCAATCCCTCAACGGGCGAAAAGGCCCTCTATGGTGAGTTCCTGCTCAATGCCCAAGGCGAGGACGTCGTCGCCGGTACGCGCACGCCGCAGGATCTGACGGAGGCGGCCCGGATCGCCTCCGGGTCCGATCAGCCCTCGCTCGAAGCGCTTCTCCCCGACGCATTCTGGGAGTTCGCCAACGTCTGCAAGACGCTCGAGAAGCACTATCGCGACGTCCAGGACGTGGAATTCACCATAGAACGCGGGCGCCTTTGGATGCTCCAGACCCGGTCGGCGAAGCGCACCGGGCCGGCGGCGCTCAAGATCGCCGTCGACATGGTGGCGGAGGAACTGATCACGCCGGACGAGGCGCTCCTTCGTATCGACCCCATGTCGCTCGACCAGCTCCTCCATCCGACCATCGACCCCTCGGCGACCCGCGATCATCTCGCGAGCGGTCTGCCCGCATCGCCGGGCGCCGCTTCGGGCGAGATCGTCTTCACTCCCGAGGAGGCGGAGGCTGCCAAACAAGCGGGCAGGAAAGTGATCCTGGTCCGCGTCGAGACCAGCCCCGAGGATATTCACGGCATGCACGCTGCGGAGGGCATACTGACCACGCGGGGCGGCATGACCAGCCACGCGGCGGTGGTCGCGCGCGGCATGGGCAAGCCCTGCGTCTCCGGTGCCGGCTCGATCCGTGTCGACTACCAGGGCGGAACGATGGTCGCAGGCGGTCGCGTCCTCAAGAAGGGGGACACGATTACGGTTGATGGCTCGACCGGCGAGGTCCTCGCCGGCGTTGTTGCCATGCGCCAACCGGAGCTGTCGGGCGACTTCGGCAAGCTCATGGGCTGGGCCGACCAGGCCCGCCGGATGCGGGTCCGCGCCAACGCCGAAACCCCGGCGGATGCCAAGGCGGCGGTTTCCTTCGGCGCCGAGGGCATCGGCCTCTGCCGCACGGAGCACATGTTCTTCCAGGAGGACCGTATCGTCGCGGTGCGCGAGATGATCCTTGCCGCCGACGCGGAGAAGCGTCGCGCGGCCCTCGACAAGCTCCTGCCGATGCAACGCGCCGACTTCATCGAGCTGTTCACCATCATGGATGGCCGGCCGGTGACCATCCGCCTCCTCGATCCGCCGCTCCACGAGTTCCTGCCGAAGTCCGAGGCCGAGATCGCCGAGGTCGCAAAGGCCATGTCGGTGGAACCGGAGAAGCTCCGCGAGCGGGCCGCGGCCCTTCACGAGTTCAATCCGATGCTTGGTCATCGCGGCTGCCGGCTCCTTATCTCCTATCCGGAAATCGCCGAAATGCAGGCCCGGGCCATCTTCGAAGCGGCCATCGAGGTCACCGAGAGCACCGGCAAGCCGGTGCTGCCCGAGATCATGGTGCCGTTGGTTGCCATCAAAGCCGAGCTCGACCGGGTCGCAGCGCTGATCGCCAAGGCTGCTGATGCCGTCGCCGCCGACAAAGGCAAGCGGCCCGATTACATCGTCGGCACCATGATTGAGCTGCCCCGCGCCGCGCTCCTTGCCGACCGGATCGCCGAGGGCGCCGCGTTTTTCTCCTTCGGCACCAACGACCTCACCCAGACCACCTTCGGCCTGTCGCGCGACGACGCCGCCGCCTTCCTCGGCGCCTACACGACGAGCGGCCTCCTCGCCACCGACCCCTTCGTCACGCTCGACGTCGACGGCGTCGGCGAGCTCATCCAGATCGCGGTCGATCGGGGGCGCGAGACCCGCCCGGACATCAAGCTCGGCATCTGCGGCGAGCACGGCGGCGACCCGACCACGATCGCCTTCTGCGAAGGAGTCGGCCTCGACTACGTCTCGTGCTCGCCGTTCCGCGTGCCGATTGCCCGGCTTGCCGCGGCGCAAGCATCGCTCCGCGCCGCCGGGCGGCAGGGGGGGCCGGGGACGGCGTAGGCGGTGGTTTGCCGGCTCGCCTTCCTGCACCGGAATGGGTGCCTTGCCCGCATTAACTCCGTGGCAAGGTTAATCCTCCATCACTAGGGAATCGAAAATGCGCTGCACCGGCTTCCAGGGCGGGGGCGCGAGGTTGGCGACCAGTGAGTCGCGTTGGGTGGAGTACCGCGTCGATGGTGCGATCGACTGGGCGGCCGACGCCGCAAAAGCCCGCGACAAGGCGGCCCAGGCCAGAACGGCCGACGATGTCGTTCCGTCTTCTCCTGGCGGGCCTTGCCCTCACCTTCTCCTCTACCGAACTCGCCCGGCAGGCGCCCGGGGCAATGTCGAGCGCGTTCGGCGTAGGCGTGGCAAACGCAGCGCTCGACGCTTCCGATGACCGCGGAGCTCGGACGGCTACCGCGCTCAACAGCGTCAATCGCCAGGGCAAGGCCAATCTTCGCGTGATTCGCCGCGATGAGATCAGTGCCGGCTATATTAAGACGGTCGGGCTTTTCGACCCCGCCGAAGTCGAGCCGACTTATCCGCGCTCGGCTTTTGTTTTCACGCCCTGGATAACGCCGACCACAGCCGTCGCGGCGGTCGACCCCAAGCCGCGCCAGCGCCCGCCCCACGAGCCAGCCCAGGAGAACGCGGAGGAACAGGCCAATCCTGTCGTCGTGGCCTATGCGCCGAGCGACGATGGCGCCGCCGATGCCGCTCCGTTCGACGCGGTCATTGCCGACGGCAAGCTCGATCCCAACGTCGTGATCCCCGACGCACCCGCGACCCACGCCTGGGTGAACAACCCGCTGCCGCCAAGCGCGAAGTCGGCGAGCGAGCTCAAGTGCCTTGCCACGGCGATCTACTTCGAGGCGCGGGGCGAGCCGGAAGAGGGCCAGCTCGCGGTCGCGCAGGTGGTGCTCAACCGCGTCAAGAATCCCGCCTATCCCAATACGATCTGCGGCGTGGTCTACCAGAACAAGAACAAGCGGAACCGCTGCCAGTTCTCCTTCGCCTGCGACGGCCGCGCGGACCGCATCACCGACAAGGCGGCCTGGGCGCGGGCCGAGGCGCTGGCCAAACGCTCGGTCGAGGATCAATCGACGACGTTCCTCGAGGAGGTCGGCTCCGCCACCCACTACCACGCGACGTATGTGCGGCCACGCTGGGCCGGACGGATGAAGCAGACCGACAAGATCGGCCACCACATCTTCTACAACACGCGGCGCGGCGGCTGGAGCTGAGGCACGGCGGAACCGGCGCGGCGCATGGCGCGTTCCTCTTCGGCAGTCTTTGCCCGCGAGGTACGAACATGGTTCTGGTCAAACGCCCGGCCAGCCCTGATTACGAAACCGAAGTCGACACCGCCGATGAGGTCGACATTCCGACGCCGAACGCGCGCCAAGCGGTCACCCATCACAACGTGCGATATGTGCTCGCGGTTAGTCTCGGGGTGGCGGTTCTGGCGCTGATTGTCGCCTACTTCGCTTTTTTTGCGGGCTAGGACGGCTCACTTGTCTCGGCTGGCCCGCCGCGGGCGGGGGCGAAGGATCACCCATCGGTCATTCAGAGTGAGCGGGCTTCAGATTCGCGTCGTGATGTCGAGGCCGAGATCGAGCGATGGAGCGGAGTGGGTGATCCACCCTGAGGAGATGTAGTCCACCCCGGTTTCCGCCACGGCGGCTACCGTTGCGAGCGTGATGCCGCCGGACGCCTCGGTGATCGCCTGTCCCGCCACCAGCGCCACCGCCTCACGCAGGGTCGGAGGCGTCATGTTGTCGAGCAGAACCGCGTCCGGCCGCGCCGGGAGCGCCTCGCGGAGCATGGCGAGCGAATCGACCTCGACCTCGATCCGCACCATGTGGCCGGCCTGTGCCCTCGCCCGCTCGATGGCCCGGACCACGCCGCCGGCGACCGCGATGTGGTTGTCCTTGATCAGGATCGCATCGTCGAGCCCATAGCGGTGATTCCAGCCGCCGCCGCAGCGTACGGCGTATTTCTCAAGAGCGCGCAGGCCGGGCAGCGTCTTCCGCGTGTCGCAGATGCGCGCCTTGGTGTGCGCGACCTCCGCCACCAGGGCCGCCGTTGCGGTCGCCACGCCAGATAGGTGGCATAGGTAGTTGAGCGCTACCCGTTCGGCGGAAAGGATCGCCCGCGCCGACCCGCGCACGCGCGCCGCGACGTCGCCCTTCCCGATCCGGTCGCCGTCGCGCTTCACCGCGATGAAGACCACGGCCGGGTCCATCTCGCGAAACGCAGCCTCGGCCAGGGCGAGACCGGCCAGCACTCCTTCCTGCCGCGCGCCGAATACTGCCTCGGCGACAGCATCCGCCGGAATCGTCGCAGCCGATGTGATGTCCCCGGCACGGCCGAGATCTTCGCGGAGCGCGGCGCGGACCGCGGCCGCGACGATAAGCGGGGGAAGTGGCGGGGGATCGGTCATGCCTGCACGGCCACGCAAGGCTCCGCCGCACCGCCGCCCGCGATCCGCTCGGCGTCGGCAAGGGTGATGAAAGTGCGGTGACGCCACATCGGGTCGGGCTCGGGGAAGTCGGACCGGTAGTGTCCGCCGCGGCTCTCGGTGCGCATGAGCGCCGCGGCGGCGATGAGCTTGGCCGTGGTCAGCATGTTGCGGAACCGCATCGAGCAATCGCTGCTCCCCATTGCGTTTATTGCGTCGAGCGCACGCCGGAGCCCGATCGCATCGCGCACGACGCCGACGTCGGCCGCCATGATCCGACGGAGTTCAGCCACTGCCCTCGGGTCGGCGAGACCAACGCCGTTCGCTTCATCTACGGGATGCATGAGCTCGGCAGTCGGCAAATGCTCCTTGATGTCACTCGCCACCCTGGCCGCAAAGACCACCGCCTCGAGCAGTGAGTTCGACGCGAGCCGGTTAGCGCCATGGGCGCCGGTCGACGCGGTCTCGCCGCAAGCCCAGAGGCCGTCGAGCGTCGTGCGGCCATTGGCGTCGGTGAGCACGCCACCCATGTGGAAGTGCTCGGCCGGCGCCACCGGGATCGGCTCGGTCACGGGGTCGATGCCGGCCGCGATGCAGGACTTGTAGACCGTCGGGAAATGCTCCGGGAAGGCAGCGCCGATCGCCTCGCGGCAATCGAGGAACGCCCCGCGCCCGGCGGCTATCTCGGCGTGGATGGCACGCGCCACCACGTCGCGCGGTGCAAGCTCGGCATCGGGGTGGATCTTGAGCATGAAACGCTCGCCGGCGGCGTTGATCAGCTTGGCGCCGTCGCCGCGGAGCGCCTCGGTGGCGAGCGGCGCCGGGTCGCGGCCGATGTCGATCGCGGTCGGGTGGAACTGCACGAACTCCGGGTCGGCGATCATCGCGCCGGCCCGCGCCGCCATACCGAGACCGGCCCCCTCGGATTCGGGCGGATTGGTGGTGACGGCGTAGAGGTGGCCGATACCGCCGGTCGCGAGCACGACGGCGCGCGCCGGGAAGATCACCGGTGACCCGCCCTCGGTCGGCCGCGCGACGATGCCGGTGACGCGCCTCCCTTCGGTCAGGATCGTCTCGCCGATATAGCCTTCGATCAGGCGGATCGACGGCGTCTTCCGGACCGTATCGACCAGCGCCTGCATGATCGCGGCACCGGCCATGTCGCCGCGGACATGGACGATGCGGCGTTCGCTGTGCGCGGCCTCACGCGACAGGGCCAGGTGGCCCTCGAGGTCATGGTCGAAGGGCACGCCATAGGCAAGGAGATCATGGATGCGCGCGGACGCATCGCCGACCATCAGCCGTGCGATCTTCTCGTCGACCGTGCCGGCGCCGGCGACGAGCGTGTCGGCGAGATGTTTCTCGGCCGAATCGCCCGGCGACATCGCGGCGGCGATGCCGCCTTGCGCCCAGGCCGAGGATGCGCCCTGCCCGATCGGCGCCGCGGCGAGCACGGTCACCGGGCGCGGCGCGAGTCGGAGCGCGCAGAACAGGCCGGCCAGCCCGCCGCCGACGATGATCACGTCATCGGTCGGATCAAGCCGGTGCGGTTCTGTTCGCTCTAGCATCCTGCAATATCCCACCCTGTCGTCCCGGGCGGGCGAAGCGAGACCCGGGACCCCGAGGCGATCGTACTCGACCGGCGCGATCCACCCTGGTCGAGGCCTCCGGCCCATCTTCGCTTCGGCCGGGACGACAACGCTGAAATCTTCAGCTCTTGAGATTTACCATCCGTTCGACCGCGCGGCGCGCCTTCTCGGCGACGAGCGGATCAACCGTGACCTCGTCCTTGAGCTCGACCAGGCTGTCGAGAATCTTGGGCAGCGTGATCCGCTTCATGTGCGGGCAGAGGTTGCACGGCCGGATGAACTCGATGTCCGGCGCGTCAGCCTCGATATTGGCCGACATCGAGCACTCGGTGACGAGCAGCACCTTGGCCGGATGCTTGTCGAGCACCCACTTGGTCATCTTCGAGGTGGAGCCCGTATAGTCGGCCTCGGCGATCACGTCCGGCGGGCACTCGGGGTGGGCGAGCACCACCACGCCGGGATTGGCCTCGCGATAGGCGGCGATCTCCTTGCCGGTGAACCGCTCGTGCACCTCGCAGGCGCCGGTCCAGGCGATGATCTTCACTTTGGTCTGGGAGGCGACCCACTGCGCGAGGTAGCGGTCGGGGAGAAAGATCACCTGGTCGACGCCGAGGCTCTCGACCACCTGCACCGCGTTCGAGGACGTGCAGCAGATGTCGCTCTCGGCCTTCACATCGGCCGAGGTGTTGACGTAAGTGACGACCGGCACGCCCGGATAGCGCTCGCGGAGCAGGCGGACATCCGCGCCGGTGATTGAGGCGGCGAGCGAGCAGCCGGCCCGCATGTCCGGGATCAGCACCAGCTTGTCCGGATTGAGGAGCTTGGACGTCTCGGCCATGAAGTGCACGCCGCACTGCACGATGATGTCGGCGTCGCTTTTGGCGGCGGCAATCGCGAGCTGGAGTGAGTCGCCGACGATGTCGGCGACGCAGTGATAGATCTCGGGCGTCTGGTAGTTGTGCGCCAGGATTACGGCGTTGCGAACCTTCTTGAGGTCGTTGATCGCCTTCACGTACGGCGCCATGACCGGCCACTCGATCGCCGGGATCACGTCCTTGACGCGCTCGTAGAGGTGCGCCGTCTCGCGCGCCACCTCGTCGGTGTATTCGAGGTCCGGCATGGCCACGGGCGCGAACTTGTCCGTGAGCGAAAGCCGGGTCGCGGCACGCCGCTCCCTGCCGGTGGCGCCCTGAACCTCAGTCATCACCCGTCTCCTTCCGCTCAATTATGCTCAATATGAGCATAATTGGCTCCTTAAAATCGCCGGTCAAAGCCGGCGTCCGACAGCGATATAAGCACGGACGGAGCAAAAATCCAATGCCTGTTGCCCCAATTCCATGGAAATCATGAATGATTGCGATCACCAGCTTTGATGTGCGTTGCGGCACCGCGCTGTTAGACTTGCGCCCATGAGTTCTTCTGCCCGTGTCGCCGTTGGTTGGGTAACCCTTGTTATCCTCGCCGGCTGCGCCATCGCCGCGATCAACTTCGGCCCGCGCTCGACCATGGGCTTCTTCCTCACGCCCATGTCGAGTGAGCACGGCTGGGGCCGCGAAATCTTTGCGCTGGCGATCGCGATCCAGAACCTTGTCTGGGGCGCGGCACAGCCGTTCGCCGGCATGCTTGCCGACCGCTACGGCACCGCGCGCGTCCTCAGCGCCGGCGCCGTCCTCTACGCTCTCGGGCTGTTCCTGATGGCGCGCACCAGCGACCCGGTGGCGCTGCAGTTCACCGCCGGCGTGCTCATCGGCGTCGGCATCGCGGGTTGCGGCTTTCCGCTGGTGCTTGCCGCCTTCGCCCGATACCTGCCCGACCGGCTGCGGACAATCGGCTATGGCCTCGGCACCGCGGCCGGTTCGATCGGCCAGTTCCTGTTTGCCCCGATCGGCCAGGGCCTGATTCAGGAATACGGCTGGCAAGTCGCGCTGATGGCGATGGCCGCGCTCGTCCTTCTGATCCCGCTGCTCTCGCCGCTGCTTCGCGGCAAGCCTGCCCCGGCGCCGGTGGCGCCTGGCCAGAAGGACCAGTCGATCCCCGAAGCGCTCCGCGAGGCCTTCCGCCATCGCTCCTATCAGCTCCTCGTCTACGGCTTCTTCGTCTGCGGCTTTCAGCTCGCCTTCATCACGGTGCACCTGCCGCCCTATCTCAACGACGTCGGCATACCTGTCATCTACGGCGGCTACGCCATCGGCCTGATCGGGCTGTTCAACATCGTCGGCTCGTTCACCTCGGGCCTGCTCTCGGCCCGGATGCCACGGCGAATCCTGCTCGCCGGCATCTATCTTGGCCGCTCGGTGGCGATCCTCCTCTTCCTTCTCGCTCCGCCGAGCACGACGTCGGTGCTTCTGTTCTCCGCGGCGATGGGCTTCCTTTGGCTCTCGACGATTCCACCCACGCAGCAGCTCGTCGCCATCATGTTCGGCACGCGCTACATGGCGACGTTGTTCGGCTTCGTCTTCTTCTCCCACCAGGTGGGGTCGTTCGTCGGCGTGTGGCTGGGCGGCATCCTCTACGACGCGACGGGGAGCTATGACATCGTCTGGTACATCTCGATCGCGCTTGGCGTGTTCGCGGCGCTCGTCAACCTCCCCATCGTCGAGCGCCAGGTGGCACGACCGGCGATGGCTTAACCCGCCCTGTCAGCCACGAAAAACTGGGATCCCTTGAAGCGCCCGAGCGAGTCTCGGCACTGATTGCCGGGTGCCGGCTTCCGCGGGCATGACAGTTGGTGTTTCATGTGCGGCTGGATCGCAAGGATCTCCCGATGGACCAATTCAAAGCCCTGCTCATCACCCGCGACGAGACGACCAGGAAGCAGTCCGTCGCCGAGACATTGCTCACGCCCAGCGAGCTGATGGAAGGCGACGTCGACATTCGCGTCGAGTACTCGACCGTCAACTACAAGGACGGCCTCGCCATCACCGGCAAGCTGCCCGTCGTCCGCCGCTTTCCGATGATCCCGGGGATCGACCTCGCTGGTACCGTGATTGCCTCGCGCCACGAAGGCATCCGTCCCGGCGACAAGGTCATCGTCAACGGCTGGGGCCTCGGCGAGACCCACTATGGCGCCTACAGCCAGATGGCGCGGGTGAACGGGCACTGGATTACGCCGCTTGCGGCGTTCACACCCTCCGAGGCCATGGCGATCGGCACCGCCGGCTATACGGCGATGCTCGCGATCCTGGCGCTGGAACGCCATGGCGTCGCCTTCGATGCGGGGCCGGTGATCGTCACCGGCGCGACCGGCGGAGTCGGCTCGATGGCGGTCGCGCTTCTCTCCCGGCTCGGCTACCAGGTCGTGGCGGTGACGGGCAAGGCGACCCACCACGACTACCTGATGGGCCTCGGCGCCGGGGAGATCATCGACCGCGCCGAACTCGAGACGGCCCCGAAGCTTCTCGGCAAGGAACGCTGGGCCGGCGCCATTGATGCCGTCGGCGGCACCATCCTTGCCAATATCCTTTCCATGACCCGCGCCGGCGGCGCAGTCGCCGCCTGCGGCAACGTTGCCGGCTTCGACCTCCACACGTCGGTCGCCCCCTTCATCCTCCGCGGCGTCTCGCTTCTCGGGATCGAGTCGTCGCACGCCGACCCGCAACTTCGCGTCGAAGCCTGGGCCCGTCTCGCGCGGGACACCGACCGTGAAAAGCTGGCGGCGATGACCACCGCCATGCCATGGAGCGGCATCGTCAACGCCGCCCACGGCATCGTCGATGGCAGGGTCCACGGCCGCCTGGTCGTGGAGATCGGCTAGAACGGGGCGGTCGCTCCGGTCAGCCGAGGAGGTTGGGCCAGAGTCCGAAGACGCCGTAGAGGATCAGCCAGATCGCCACCACGTAGTTGAGGATGCGTGGCGCGATCAGGATCAGGACACCTCCGATCAGCGCGACGATCGGCGTGATGTGAGCGACGGTGATCTGCATTTGGTTGCCTCCGGGTTGCGACTCGCCCCCCGGCGATTCGCAACGCCATGATGCCCCAGCTTCCCGGCAAAAGCTCTTGTCGCGTGGTCATGCGGAACCAACCCCCTCCCATACCGTTCCTGCCCCACAAACCTGACGCTTAAGGAGCGCGCACATGAACACGTACCAACGCAACGTGGCGGCAGCGGCGACCGTGGGAGACGTCACCACCCGCGAAACCCATGAACTCATCGCCAGCGACAAGGTCGAGGGCACCAATGTCTACCGGTCGAACGGCGACAAGATCGGCTACATCGAGCGCATCATGCTCGACAAGCGGTCCGGCAAGGCGGCTTACGCGGTGATGAACTTCGGCGGCTTCCTGGGCATCGGCGAGGATTCCTATCCCCTGCCGTGGTCGGTGCTCACCTACAACACCCGCCTCGGCGGCTACGAGGTGAACGTCACTGACGAGCAGCTCAAGGGTGCGCCGAAATACCGGCGCGACGACACGTGGTGGGAGAAGAGCGACGCAGACCGCGACAGCGCGATCTACGGCTACTGGGGCGCGCCGCCCTACTGGCTCTGATCCTGCGGGATCGAGGCGAAAGCCTCGAGGCGGAACCGTCTCCCGTCCGGCTCCCCAGCCCTTGGACGGGGGACGGTTCTCGCTATTCCTCCGCCCGCATCACGAAAAATACTGCCGCGATCGCCACAGCGACGAAGAAATAGACGAAGCCCATCTCGCCGCGATCGCCGTACCACGAGATGGCGTTGATCACGGCGATGAGCAGCATTCCGTTGGCGAGCAGAAAGGCGCGCCACGCCCAGCTTTTCCCCGTCCACAAGGCCCAGCCCGAGACGATCAGCGCCAGCGCGGTAAGTATCTCGCCAACGACGTGCAGCTTGGTCTCGAGCTCCGAGCCCCACAGTTCAGGGACGTTGTTGGTGGCGATCAGATAAAGCCAGATCAGGAGCATCGCGATCCCGACGGCGATGCCGAACACCGCCGACTGCCTGGCGTAACGGTGGACCGGAACGGCGGTCTTGGTCATCGGCTTATCCCTCGATCCTGGAGAAATCGGCGACCGTGAGCGTCGCCTCGCGAATCTGGTTGAGGAGACGAAGCCGGTTCTCGCGGACGCCCTCATCCTCGACATTGACGCGCACGTTGTCGAAGAAGGCATCCACCGGCGCGCGAAGTTTCGCCAAGGCCCGCATCGCGCCGTCGAAGTCCTCGCCCTCGACCGCCACGCGCGCCTCGCGGGTGGCCGCATCCACCGCCTCGAACAGCGCCTTCTCTTCGGGCTCTGCAAGCCGCGCCGGATCGACCGCACCGGCGAAACTCGTCCCTGCCTTCTTCTCCTCCTCGCGGAGGATGTTGGTCGCGCGCCGATAGCCCGTCAGCAGATGCTCGCCATCCTCGGTGTCGAGGAATTTTCCCAGCGCCTCGACGCGGCGGACGATGAGGAGCAGGTCGTCCTGGTTCCCCAGCGCGAAGACCGCATCGACCAGATCGTGCCGTGCCCCTTGCTCGCGGAGCTGCACCTTCAGGCGGTCGGCGAAGAAGACGAGGAGGCTTTGTCGCGTTGCCGTCGAGTCTGGCGCACCAAGAAACCCGCTATCCGCGATCATCGGCGCGCCTGTGAGTGCCATTCGTCCCCGAACTAGTCGCAGAACCGAGCGGATTTGATCGCTAAGCTTTACCCTCAGCCCATTCTCGATCACCACCCGGATCACCCCCAACGCCGCGCGGCGGAGCGCATACGGGTCCTTGCTGCCGGTCGGCTTCTCATCGATCGCCCAGAACACGACCAAGAGGTCCAGCTTGTCGGCGAGCGCGACGCAGATCGCCACCGGGTCGGTGGGAACGCGATCGGAGGGGCCGAGCGGCTTGTAGTGATCCTCGATCGCCGCGGCGACCGAGGCGTCCTCGCCCTGCGCCGCCGCGTAATAGCGGCCGATCAGCCCTTGCAGCTCCGGGAACTCGCCGACCATCTCCGTCGTGAGGTCGGCCTTGGCAAGCCGCGCAGCCCGCCGAACCTTGCCGATGAAATTTTCCTGCTCCCGCGCGAACTCGTCCGGGCTCAGCGTCTTGCCAGAAAAGAACCCCGGCCGCGACGACAGCACCGTCGCGATCTCCTCGGCGAGGCGCGCGATACGTTCGACGCGCTCGCCCTGCGTGCCGAGCTTCTCGTGAAAGATGACGTTGGTCGCGGCGAGCTTCGCCATGCGCTGGTCGAGCGGCTTCGAAAGATCGAGCCCGAGCCGCTGCGCCGCCGCCTTCATCTCCGGCGCGTCGTGACCCGGCAGGTCGCGGCGGTCGGTATCGTAGAAGTGGCGCGCGTCAGAGAGCCGCGCGCGGATCACCCGCTCGTTGCCGGCGACGATCGCCTTGCCGCCGTCCGGCGCCTCGATATTGGCGACCAGCACGAAGCGGTTGGCGAGTTCGTTGCCGCCACCGCGCTTGCGTAGCACGAAGCATTTCTGGTTGTTGCGGATGGTGGCGCGGATCACCTCGGGCGGAATGGCGAGGAAAGCTTCCTCGAAGGAGCCGACCAGCACCACCGGCCATTCCACCAGCCCCGCCACTTCCTCGAGCAGCCCCTCGTCCTCGACCAGTTCCAGCCCGAGCGCCAGCGCACGGTCGCGCGCGTCGGCGAGGATGATCTCCTTCCGCCGGTCGGCGTCGAGCACGACCTTGGCCTTCTCGAGCTTCGACGCGTAGTCCTCGAAGCGGCGCACGGTGATCGGCCCCGGCGCCATGAAGCGATGGCCTCGGGTCACGTCGCCCGACTCGATACCGCCGACCTCGAAACGAACCACCTCGGTGTCACTGGCCTCGGGCCCGAAGACGCAGAGGATCGAGTGGAGGGGCCTCACCCAGGCGAGGCTCCCGGGCTTCGCCGAGGCTGCACCCCAGCGCATCGACTTCGGCCAGGGGAAGGTGCGCACGATCTCGGGCACGATTCCCGCGATCACCTCCTCCGCCGTCCGCCCGGGCTTCTCCACCACGGCAACGTAAAAATCGCCCTTCTTGTCGGGCTGGACCTTCGCCTGATCGATTGAAGCGAGTCCCGCCGCCTTGAGGAACCCGTCGATGGCCTTATCCGGCGCGCCGACCCGCGGCCCCTTCCGCTCCTCGCGCCGGTCTGGCGAACGGGCTGGCACGCCGTGTACCGTCAGCGCCAGCCGCCGCGGTGTCGCAAACGCCTTCGCCCCCTCGTAAACCAGCCCCGCCTCGACCAGTGCGTCGGTGACGAGCTTCCGCAAGTCCTCAGCCGCCTTCCGTTGCATGCGGGCTGGGATTTCCTCCGAAAACAGTTCGAGCAGAAGGTCGGGCATGACAGCGAGGCCGGTCTACGCTCCCCTGGAGAGGGAGGGTCGCGCCGCAGGCGCGGGGTGGGGTGGTTCCGATGAATCAGATCGGCGTCGGGTATGCAAGAGCGGCCGGGACCCCTCGGGTCCAAAGATCGCCGCCCGAACCGCTTCGAGCGCCGCGCCACGATCGGCGGCGACGACGTCGTTGCCAAACCGCAGTACCCGATAACCCTCAGCTTCCAGCCACGCGGTCCGCTCCGCGTCCGTCTGGCCCTTCAATCGCCCGGCATTTGCGTGCCGGAATCGGTCGAGCGGCCTCTTCGCGGGCGGCGTCAAGACAACCCACCCCGCGCCTTCGGCGCCACCTTTCCCCTCCCGGGGAGAGTCGGAGGTGGCGCGTCAGCCATTGCGCTCTCGCTCCGCCGGGCACTGCAGCTCCACCCGCACGCCCTCCGGTCCCTCGACGAAGATCTGCCGTAGACCCGTGCCGGGCATGATTCCGACCCGGAACGTATGTCCCTTCGCCTGAAGCTCCGCCCGCTTCGCCTCGAAGTCGAAGGGGCCGAAGGCGACATGGTCGACCCATCCTGGCCCACCGACGCCGCGACCGCGCTCGCCCATCAGGTGGATCACCGCCACGTCGTCGAAATAGAGCCAGTAGCCGTGGAAATCGAACGGCGGCCGCGGGCCCTCGCATACGCCGAGCACGTCGATCAGGAAATCGCGCATGGCCTCCTGGTCGAGAGCCTTGATGTTGACGTGGTCAAGCCGCGGCAAGTCCCGCGCCCCCGCCTTCCGTCGCGAGCCACGCCCGGCCACATTCACGCGCCAGCTCGCGGACACGGAGGATATAGCTCTGCCGCTCGGTGACGGCGATGACGCCGCGCGCATCGAGAAGGTTGAATGCGTGGCTGGCCTTGATGCACTGGTCGTAGGCGGGGAGCGCCATCAGGTGTCGCTTCTCCTCGCCGCCGGCCCAACCGAGCTCGAGGTACTTGCGGCATGCCGCCTCTGCCATCCGGAACTGCTCGAACAGCATCGCGGTGTCGGCGTACTCGAAATTGTGGCGCGAATACTCCTGCTCCGCCTGCAGGAACACGTCGCCGTAGGTGACCCTCTCGTTGTCCTCGCGGCCGTTGAAATTGAGCTCGTAGACGTTCTCGACCCCCTGGACATACATCGCGAGGCGCTCGAGGCCGTAGGTCAGCTCGCCCGACACCGGGGCGCACTCGAAGCCGGCCACCTGCTGGAAATAGGTGAACTGCGACACTTCCATCCCGTCGCACCAGCATTCCCAGCCAAGGCCCCAGGCACCGAGCGTCGGGCTTTCCCAGTCGTCCTCAACGAAGCGCACGTCGTGGAGCGCCATGTCGAGGCCGATGGCACGGAGCGAGTCGAGGTAGAGGTCCTGCAGGTCCGGCGGCGACGGCTTTATGATCACCTGGTACTGGTAATAGTGCTGGAGCCGGTTGGGGTTTTCCCCGTAGCGCCCGTCCTTCGGCCGTCTCGACGGCTGGACGTAGGCGGCCGCCCAGGGCTTCGGCCCAAGCGCCCGGAGCGTCGTCGCGGGGTGGAACGTCCCCGCCCCCATCTCGACGTCATAGGGCTGAAGGATGACGCAGCCCTTGTCCGCCCAATAGCGCTGCAGCGTCAGGATCAGGCCCTGGAACGAGCGGTCCGGGCGCATGTGGTCGGGAAGATCGGTCACGGGCGGGCTGTCCGGCGGGAGGAATATGTGCGCGTAGCTATAGGCGTGCGGCGGGGAGGGTCAAGCCGCGCGATCAGCGGGGAGTCAGTCCTTCCGCGCCCGGTAAACCCCGGTCTTGGGATCTTTCTCGAGCGTCAGGGGCGCGCGCTTGTCGGCCTTGGCTTCGGCGCGACGAAGGGCCGTGGCAACACGTTTCTGCTCGCTCTTTACGCCACGCCAGCCGAGGATGGCGACGACCGCGACCAGACCGACAATCGCTATGGGCAACATGGCGGCCGTTCTACGTTGCCCATGCGCTTCGGCGCAAGGTGCATTGCGAGAAGCCCCTCACAGCCCGAACCGGTTCCAGAGCAGCCGTTCCTCGATTGCGGCGATCGCGGCATCGACAAGCGCCGCGGCGCTGAGCGATCCGCGCCCGTGGGACA
>DASSPO010000230.1:0-4209 GCA_035699585.1 Bauldia sp. | reverse complement strand
TTGGCCATGCCGCGCCCGTACAGAGCTATGGTGCGGTTGGGATCGCTTTCCAAGGCCGCGTTGTAATGGCGCTTCCTTCGGAGCGCCGGGCTCGGACGCAGGCGCCGGGAGCTGGTCCTGGAGCGACTTCGTGGCGGCACCTTTTGTCGGAGAGAACCCCCGCGCCTACGAGCTTAGACCCGTATATTTCCGGCGCGATCTCTTCAAGAGCGCGGCAGATTGCTTGACGGCGGCCTACAGTCAGAAATTGCCGCTCGACCTTTGTCGCTGACGCTCGGAGTTAACCATCCCCTCCAACTCACCAGCGCAACTCGGCCACAGACACCGATCAGGAGGATCTGGCAACTTTTGCCAACCGTGTCGTTTCTCGAGTGCTTCTCATCGCCCCCAGAGTGAAGCGACAGCGACGGCGCCGCCCGAGCTCCAAGCCGGGCGGCGCCTCGCGCGAACTTCACTGAAGTCCGAAACTCGGCAGTAATGCTCCATTGGACGACTTGATGTCAGCCGCCATCTTGCGCCACATCTCGGCCGCCGACAGCAGTGCATGTCGATTAGCTGGCAGCTTGGCCATCGCGGCCAGCCACTCGCAATCGTCTGCGTAATGAAGATAATCTTCGTATGTCATGTGCCCCCCTCGATTAGCGAGCGGGAGTGCAGCTTTGCCCCTTTCAGCCGCTGGCGCCCGCAACCCGTCTAGCCAGCGGTGAACTAGCACCTCCATGAGCTTCCGCGCGTCCTCTTTTGACCAGTACGGTAGTCGGCCTCGGGAGCCGCATGCCATGAACTCAGTTGATCGTCATATCAGGACCGCGGCGCCATCATCGGGCAAAGAAAGAAGCATTTGGGCGCGCAGTGCAGCCTCCGTCCGGTCGCACCAGGTTCGCTATCAACGGCTCAACCGGGGCACGGGCCCAAAGTCTGGAGCGCCAACGTTGATGAAAGTGCATGCTTCCGCAATCGTCCGCACGATGACGGGTTCAGGATTGCCATACTCGCGTTGCTGGCGGGCGTAGCGGAGAACAAGCGCAAGTCCGGTCGGATCACACTCGGCGGCCTTTCGGGTGTTCGGGTCGCAATGCCTCATTCGATCACGTCATCGGCGCGGGCAAGCAGTGACTGTGGCACGGCGATCTCGAGCGCTTTAGCGGTCTTGAGATTGATAACGAGATCGTATTTGGTCGGGGCTTGGACGGGCAGGTCGGCTGGCTTCTCACCCTTGAGAATACGATCAACATAGACCGCTGCGCGCCGATTGAGATCTGTCAGATCTGCACCATACGAGATCAAACCGCCTTGCACGACAAACAACCGTTCAAAGTAGACTGCGGGCAGCCTGTGGCGAATCGCAAGCCTAATGATCAAATCACGATAATTATACGCCGATGCGCTTGCGGCTACGATGAGGCCGCCATTGTGGGAATTGGAGTGCGCAAAAACCGTGACCCCACGCTCGATCTCGGCTGCGTCGCGGAGGTTGATTGGGCTAACCTCCACGCGAAGCGTCGGTGCCACAGACTGAATGACTGCGAACTGCCCGGCTCCAGCGAAGTCAGCGGGATTTCGAAGAACGGCCGCTCGCGTCATGCTCGGCGCGATCTCCTTGAGCAGTTCGAGCCATTTCGCGCTCAAACTGTATTCGAACAAGACAAAGCCGGTTGCGTTGCCGCCGGGCCGTGACAGACTTTCTACGTAGCCGGAGCCAACAGGATCGGCTGCATATGCAAACACGATCGGTATCGTCCTAGTCGCCTGAAGCATTGGTCCCAGCGAGGCGCCCGGGGCAAGGATGACCTCTGGCTCAAGCGCGACCAATTCCGCCGCATATTTGCGATAATTGTCGACATTGCCTGCGGTCCAGCGATACTCAATCCGCACGTTGCCGCCGTCGATCCAGCCCAATTGCTGCAAACCCTGTTGAAAGGCGGCAATGCGTACTTGGGAGTCCCGGTCGTCAGCCGCTCCGCCTGAGAGCACGCCTATCCGCCGTATGCGCTCGGCTTTTTGCGAAAGCGCGGTCAAGGGCAAAGCATGTGATGCGGCCGCCGCGGTGCCAGTAAGCGTGATGAACTGTCGCCGCTTCATTTGATCGAATTGGCCCCCCTGCGACCCAGGAACGCCCGCACTTTACCAACTGCCCGGGAGGTCAGCCAGTGGGGAGCCAACCAATTCCAATTCGGGAGTTCAGCAACGCGCCCGGAGTTGCATCCGCTCCCGAAGCGGACCGAGCTTTGAAGTGGATGCTGTCGTCTTGGGTACGCGTCCGGAGAAGGCCGCCTTGGCTGAGTAGTGAGGTTCATGGGAAGCGTGGCCGTTAACTGGCAAGTTAGCGAGCTCATTAATGTCGTCGGTCACAGTGCTGTCAGGTCCGGAACGTCGTCGTCGTTGGTCTTCGGCGGAGAAGGCCCGGGTGGTGGAGGAGAGCCTTCAGCCGGGTGCGGTGGTGAAGGCGGTAGCCGATCGGCACGACGTGCATCCGAACCTTCTTCATCATTGGCGGCGCCAGGTGAGACAGGCGGCTGGGCGCAAGGTGAGCTTCCTGCCGGTGAGTGTGTCGGCAGAGAGGAAGCGTCCGGTCGCGGATGGCGGATTGATCGAGATCGATCTGGGCAATGGCGTGCAGGTGCGTGTCGACAGCGGCGTCGACGAGGCGGCGCTGGGCCGAGTTCTACGTGCCCTTGGCGATGATCGGCCTGGCGGCTGAGACGCGGGTGTGGCTGGCGAGCGGTCCGACGGACATGCGGCGCGGCTTCGACGGTCTGGCGCTGCTGGTGCAGGAGACGCTGAAGCGAGACCCGCATTGCGGGCACCTGTTCGTGTTCCGCGGCGAGCGGGGCGGCTGGTGAAGATCCTGTGGCATGACGGCTGGGGGATGTGCCTGTGGCTGTCGCTCGCATCGATGCGCTGTTCGCCATCGAGCGCGAGATCAACGGCCTGGCGCCTGTCGAACGACAGCGCCTGCGCCAGGAACGCAGCAAGCCTCTGGCCGAAGCACTGGCCACCTGGTTGCGCGAGCAATATCCAAAGGTCTCGCCCAACGGCAAGACGGCCAAGGCCATCGCCTACAGCCTCAACGCCTGGGACGCTCTCGGCCGCTTCCTCGACGATGGGCGCCTGTGCATGAGCAACAACGCCGCCGAGCGCGCCATGCGCCCGCTCGCCACCGGCCGGCGCAACTGGACCTTCGCCGGATCCGACGAAGGCGGCCGACGTGCCGCCGCGATCTACACGCTGATCGAGACCGCCAAGCTCAACGACGTCGATCCGCTCGCCTGGCTGGCCGACATGCTCGCCCGTCTCCAAGACCATCCCGCCAAACGTATCGACGAGCTCCTGCCCTGGAACTGGCGCAGACAGCTCGAGCAACGCGCCGCTGCCTGATCACCCGTCGGTTCGTCAACTCTTCAGGCCGCGGACTTCACCGGACGCGTACATGCCTCCAAACGTTCTGGGTCTTTGGAGGACAGTGGGTCAGCAGTGGTTCGAGCTTGCAATCGATCGAAATGTAGACGTCAGGAATCCGACTTACCCAGGTCAATATTGAACACGATGCGACTCCCAGAGTTGCTATGATCGATGCATCGTTGGTTGGGGCCAACGACCGAGATTCAACCAGTGTCGCAGTGCTGGCCGCTGCGGTGCAGTGGCGACCAGCAGCCGGAAGAGGTCCATTTTGACCGTATTGTCGTGGCCACGCTCCAACGGGAGGATGGTTGATCAGAGCACGCGCCAGGCCGCAATCTCCCAAGCCGGCACGACCCGTTTGCGTCCCTCCCGACGTCGAGGCTCGCCAAGATCAGCAATGTCCGCGCCAAGCGCTTCCTCAGGGGGTTGGCAGCGCGGTCGATCAGGTCCTCTTCCAGTCGGGCCGCCCGCCGCATCATGAGCATGGCGAACTGCTTTGCGAACGTCGCATCGACCCGGACCAAATGGTCTACCGCGCCTTTGGATAGACGCACCACGGCACTCCAGTGCTGGCGTTGTGATTCTTGATTGAAGGCAGTCGCCACATGGGGTGCAGCAGAGCGCTCGACAAGTTCGTGGGCTTCCAATGGAAGCAGAGCCACATTCTTTTCAGTCATGGACGCTGCCGCTGTACGTCGCCACTAATGTCCGCTTGCAGACATATAAATTCGTCGGGGCGTGCCGCGAGGATCATCAATAGCAATTGACCGCCTCGCCCATGTCCCTCGCCGAATTCTGCTTCACCGG
>DASSPO010000229.1:0-12589 GCA_035699585.1 Bauldia sp. | reverse complement strand
AGAGAATGCTCATGCGGTTGCCCCGCGTTGCTGATGACCAGCAATTGCCGGCAAACGACCGTCTGGAGTGAGGCTGTCCACTGCGGTGGGAAGAACGCTTTGCAGGCGCGCCAGCAACTCCACTCTGGACAGGCCCGTCTGGGCTGTCAAAGCAGAGATGGTGTCCTCACCGAGAGCCTTCTCCAATTCGAAGGCGGTGGGCTGTCGGTTGGGGCCGGTCTCGATCCATGACCGTGCCACTTCGTCCTGGCCATTGCCGGTAAAGCGATCGACAAGGTCCCTGAGCGCCTCTGCAAGCCCTCCGCCAGACGGAGCAGCTCCGCCAAAAGCGTTTTGCAGACCTTCAAGAAATCCGCCGTTGCTCTCATTTCCGAGCCCGCTTCCCCCTTGACCGGTAAACCGTCCGAGCAAGCCGGACAGTTTGTCCCGGTGTTGGTAGCCGGCGACGGCCAACAGGCCGAGCAGTGCGAGCATACGAGACGAGTTGGTCATCATTGTCTCCTCAGCCACCCGTATGGGGGGACGGGTCCTTTGCACCTGAACCGAGCGCCGCTGTAACTCGCTCACCCGCCTCGCGCACGACATCGGCCGCCGCCTTTGGTGAGATCCCGTGCTCGGTGATTGTCTGCTTAATTTCGTCGGCCACTTCGTCGGCCTCCGACGATATCTTTTCGATCTGCTGCGAAGCGATTTCACCAGCCGCGTGCTTAATCGCGTCGCTGGTCTCGCCCATCAACTCGTCTTCGAGCTTTGTTCGCGGCAAGGCAGCAGCGAGGATGGCACCGAGCGCAATGCCGGCGACCGCAACGATCAGCGGCTGTTCCTGAGCAAGTCTTATCGCTCGGTCGCGCACCTCGTGGGTCGCGCGGAGAGCCTGGTCCCGCAGCTGCGCAGCTTCATCGCCCGCCGCATTCAGGGCCGTTTCCGCCAAATCGCCAACGGCCTCGCCCACACCCACCGCAGTATCTCTTACCGCGGTCACGGCATTGGAAGCACCTTCGCTGAGCCGGTCCGTGGTGCTGGACGCAGCGGCGCCAACCGCCGCGGCGGCCTCCTTTATGCCGGATGCCGCTGATCGGGCAGCACTACCTATCGTCGTGCTCGCATCCCCAACCCGGGAAGCATTGCCGGAATGCTGTGGCTCGGCTTTGGTGTTGCGAGCGTCGCGGCCCGGGCGAAACCCGTTTGAACGATCAAAGATGGCGCCAAAGCCTCTGGGAATCGAATCCATCCGACCCTTCCCAGAAAGAAACAAGGCCGCACCAACGCCTATCAGCAAGGTTGGAAGAGGATTGGCCGAGGCCGCGTTGCCGAGGCCCTTGAGAAAGCTCGCTCCTCCCCCGCGCGAATAGGCGATCACCTCATCAAGCATCCTGCCGGGTGTGAGATTGTCTGCGAGATCGTTCAGCGTCGCAGAGAGTTGACGGCGCCTGTCATCTGCCTCGCGCTCGAGGTGGCGGGCGCTTAGACTTGAATGGAGGCTCATTGAATGTGCTCCTTGACCGTCGCCAGATCTGCGCGGACCTGATTGACGGCGCGATCCGGTACAACGCTGGTTTCTTTGAGTGCATTGATCCCTTTGGTGAGCAGCACAGCGCCGATAGCTGCTACGGCCAAACCAACGAGGAGATACCCCCACTCGTCCGGCAGCCCAGCAACTTCAAGCCAGCTTACGACCGACTGAAGGAGCAGAATCAGCGCCGCGAGAACAAAGACCAGCCCAACCCCGACTGTTGCCGCGTGACCGAGCACCTGGTTCAGTTTCTCGCTGAGTTCGGCGCGGACGAGCCGCATCTCAGTTTGGAAAAGGAGAGCGATCTGGGACAACGCATCGGTAAAGAGGCCGATGGTGGAGCGGGTATTGGCGCGCTCGTTCATGACCGGCCCTCAAAGCCACTGGAGTTTTCAGAAGCTGCCCCCGCGAATCCTTGTCTTGCGTTCCCGATTGTGCTCCGGCGCTCCAGACCTTCGCGGCCAGCATCTGCCGCCGACGTCCTTGCCGTACTTCTGAGGAACCGCGACAGGGCGAACCCCGCCGCGACAGCGCCGATAAAGAATGCCGTGGGATGAGTGCGGGCGGTGTCGGTGGCTGTTGTGATCAGGTCGGTGACTTTGCGCGAACGAATCGAATCCGAAAGCTCCTCGACACTTGCGGCAGCAGTCCGAATATACCGCGCGACCGTAGGAGACTGTTCGTCCAGATCACTGGCTGCTCCTCGTACAGCCTTGGCAAAGCCAAGCATCGCGTCCGCGCCACGAGATTTCTGCTCGTCTGCCGTCTCCGATAGCTCGCTGCCGATGTTGCCGACCAGTTCGGCGGCTTGGGATGAAAAGGCTTTCGCCGTGGCCCGAGCTGCCTCCTTCGCCTTGTCGACCAGATCATCGGCTGCATCGAGGGATTGACCGTTCTCGTGCGCCGAAGTCTTTGCGATCGAAGCGATGGAATGCTCCCGCCGCCACCCGTCCCCAGCGTGATCGGACTGCGGTGAGGTCCGGTTTTCACCAGAAACAGTTTGCCTCCCCGTCGCTCCGCGAGGGGAGTGCTCTTTTGGATCGATCGACATGTCGGAAACCTGTTGGTGCGGGTGAATTCTGAGACGACTAACTCGCCGCGTCAGCCCGCGTTCCAGCGTGTCGAAGATTTTTGCCGCAGCGACTACTCCGCTTTCGCTACCCCGACTTCGTCGGCCATAGTCGCACCACGAGTGCCGAGCGGCTTAGCCGCACCAACGGTCGAGTCTCGCGCCGTTTGATGCTCGATCTCAGCATCCAGTTCGGCACCAAGAAGGACCGCGATGAACGTGATCCACAGCCACATTGCGAATCCGATCACCGCCCCAAGCGATCCGTAGGTCGCGGTGTAGTCGGCGAAATTGCTCAAATAGAAAGAGAAGAGCAACGAAGCGATCAGCCAGATAAGAGAGGCGAATGCACTGCCTGGTGTGATCCATCGCCACTTCGCTTCATTTCGACTTGGCCCGTATCGATAGAGAAGGGAGAGTGCGCCGGCCAGGAGGGCGAACAATATCGGCCAACGAAGGAGCGACAGCACGATCGTGCCCGTGTCCAACAAGCCCCATTCCCCCAAGACAAGGGGCACCCCGATCACCAGCGCGGCCGCCACGACGAGGAAGACGATTGCCCCAAGTGTGAAGGCGAGCGAGATCAGGTTTAGCCGAACGAAGCTCCGCTTTTCGCTTTCTTCGTAGACGATGTTGAGTGCATCGAAGATCGATTTGGTGCCTGAATTGGCGCTCCAGACGGCGACCGCGAGTGCCGCAAGAGACGTGATGCCGAGCGCACCCGTACTTTTGGAGGCGATCCGCATTATCTCCGTCTGCAGCAAACCGAAGGCCTCGTCCGGCACGATGCCCTCCGCGGTTGCCAAGAGCTGCCCAATTGTTTTCGGGTCGAGGAAGATCGCGTACAAAGAAATGAAGACGACCATGCCCGGGAAGATCGCGAGCAGGACATAGAACACAACACCGGCAGCGATCGTCATCAGCCGGTCGTCGTTGAACTCCTGGTAGGTTCGCCAGAAGATATCCTTCCACCCAAGCCAAGGTATCTGAAGCGGCGAAGTCGCCTCCCGGCCGCGGCCGGGCTCCACCGCGCGAAGGACGTCTCCCGGCCTGACACCGCTCGGCTTGTCAGGCGACGTCTTGTCTTCCAGTGCCTTGGGATTGCTGATGTTGCCGCCGACCCGGGACTCGCGGGCTTTCGTACTCGCTAACGCATGCCCCAAGACGAAGCCGACCCCTCCTGCGAGAAGGAACGGAAGAGAAAATAGTCGCGCCAGAGTCCGACCCATGGTTCCCGAACCCATGTCGCTAAAGGGTCATTGCAGCGCTTGAACCAGCGGTCGCGGGGTCCCCAGCATCCTTCCGCGTGGTTAACCGGCCGGATGCTAGCGCCCAGGCCTAAAGGTGTCCTCGATGGTTTCAACGACCGGATCAAAAACCTTTCGGGCTGCGGATGAATATTCAAGCGCGAACCCTTCCACAATCCCATTTTTTACGAAGTACTTTTCATAAAAGATATCGTCGCCCCGATAACCCGAAACGACAAGCCAATTTCGCCCTTCCGGACTGTAGGTGATGTTATCGTATCCCGGTGTCGCGGCGATAAGACCACGCAATTCTCGGATTGAATAAATACCGCGATGAGCTGCCGAAATCTCTAGGTACCCACCGGTACCGGAAAATGTGGCTCCGGTTTCAGTAGCGGTTCGTTCCGAGAGGAGATCGCTGGGATAAAGGGTCGAGGTTCCAAATCTGGGATCCTTGTACCGAAGCCATTCCGCTCTCGCTGAATTCGAGCTCAGACTGCCTGCAGAGACAGAAGCGATCAAGAAAGTAGCAATGAGGATGGCGCCTCTCATAGGATCACCTCCAGGTCCGTAGAGGAAACTCTCGTGGCGAACCGTTCGTTCCGTTCCGCCTCGTGACGGTGAACGAACCAGGGGCCATGAGCGCCGAATGCAACGAGCAATCCCAGCCGGCCGCGAGCGCTTCCGCGAGCTGGGCGCCGGCCTATGGTATCGGCGCCGCTTCCGATGTCGCCGGCCCGGAATTCGCCCGCGCGATCGTCGCACTCGATTTTTTACGACTCCTGGACGCTGTTTGCTCGGCCTTTCCCGACGGTGAAACCGCGGCGCGACGGACGACGTCCTTCATTATGAACGAGCGCGAACCCAATCCTGTTCTCCAGGCCGAGTTCAAGCCGGCATGTAGGCTTTGCGATAACATTTCGTGGCGCGCGGAAACTTCCAATCGGTTCTCCGCAGTTTCACCTGGATCGCACTCATCCTATCCGATCAATGATCCCTTCCTTACCGCAATGACCGGCAGGAGCCCGGGAGCGCGATGGGCATGGTCCCAATGCGTGGTTGGCGGTTCGATTGGTTTGGAAGGCGCCTCCGTGCGGGAGGCGGCCTTCCAACCCGGAAGCAGACCTTGGAACACAATCTTCCGGTGTTTCAGGCGCCTTCCGCGGTTCGGCTCCGCGGCAGCCGTCACAAGCTTCGGCGCCTTAGATTTCAGTAGATTTTGAGCACCTTCCGGGTGTCCGTGTCGATGATTACCTTCTTGCCCTTCACCTTCACGTACCCGTATTTCGTGTGGTTGGGCACCTCGACGACGGTCACGGTGTCCGGGAGGACCGCGCCCACCGCGACGTCACCATCCACAACCACATCAGGTCCGTCCTGGGTCATCACCCAGGTGTCGACCTCTGGCTCGATCGTGACGCTGACGTCCTGGGCCAACGCGGGCGACAGGGAGATCGCAACTGCTGCAACAGTTGCGAGCATAAGCTTCTTCATTACTACGCTCCTTTCAACAGCTCCCCGGCGCCTCAAACGCAACAGGCTTTCCCGCGTTCCACAAATGATATTCCGGACGACCCCTTTGAGCCGCCTTGCGCTGTCGGCATGAACGGCTAGCTGCGACTTGTGATCTTCCCAGGAACCTCAACCTCCGCGCTCGTGCCTCAGCTCAAGGTGCGCACCACCCCATGTCCCGTGTGCCGTACCTTGTTGAACTGCCCGTAGCTGTCCCTCAGGTCGAGCTTTATCTTCCCGGTGGCCCTCGTCGAGGCGCTGCCGATCTCGGCGACCTCGAACTCAATCCCCGCGGGATGCTGGATGCGGACTCGGTGGTTCTCGCCTGTCGCGGGACTGACGATGGGCCGGCCGGCGGACTCGAGCAGGCCGCCTACGACGGCTCGCGCGGTGCGCGCTTCGATATCGACATCGAGCTCGATCGGCAGGAAGAGCGTGTTGTGTACCGTGCTCGACATGGCGCGGAAGACCCACCAATGGGTCTTCGCCTCCTCGGTCTCGCCGCCACCGAGGACGGTTTCCAGCGCTGCCCGCTGGGGCTCGGTGGCACGCTCATCGATGATTATCTGCATCTCTCCATTGCCCTCGAATATCGCACCCGGCCAAGCATATGTGACGGCGTAGCAAAGTCCGTCCAGACGAACGTCGCCGAAATGGCCACGCTCGATCCGTCCGACCTCGAAGCCCCGGCAGGCATCATGCGTCGGCCGCAGTTCGAATTGACAAGGACAACAGTAATCGCAGTTGCAATTGCTGAAGGCGATTGCATCGATACGCCAGTCAATCATTCGAAATCCTCCCTCTCTCACATCCAACTTGTGGCGATCAGGAGCGCGCCAATCCTTCGACGGACCCGACTGCTGTGCCGAGGTCGATCGAAGGATAACTCTGTAATACCACTGTCCAGGGCGGCGGCGGAATATCGCTGGCTCCTTCCGGCACCGAAGTACCAGCACTCGGCGAAGCCTCTGACCTTGGCGGGCGGCTAACCGGAGACCATCGAGGGCATTCCATCGATCCTGGCCTGGAGGTCGCCGGCCGCGACCGGCTCCGGACGTGGGCGTTTCGAGGCGGGTCCGGAATCACATGTCCGGAGTCGGCGTCAAAGCGGACGCGACCGCGCCGCTCGGTTACTTCGCAGGTTGACCCGAACCGGACGCGACGCGGACGGTGACTCTGCCCATTGAATCGTGAGGGATGGGGTGCCGTCTCTCAACCCATCCCTCGCTCACGCTCCCGACCCGAGGCGTCCGCCCTCGCGCGAACGAAATCAGGTCAGTTCAGTTGCAGGATGACGCTGCCTTCCGAGATCGACGGCGGGTCACTGGCCAGCACGTGGGACACATTCGCCTTGATCCAGTCGCGCGCAACCTCGACGCTCCTGTCGGCGCCTGCCTTGTCCTGACACACCGTCACCGAGGTGCCACCGCCATTGGTCCGGATCAGCGAATAGCTGACAAAGCCGGGCACGGCACGGATGACCCTTTCGACATCGGTCTTCCTGGCTTCCAGAACATCAAAAACCTCCTTGGCGCTGGCACCCGCGTACGTCCTGACGACTGCATGCATGGTCGTATCCTCCTTTTGCCTTCCTCGGTTCAATGGCTCGGCACACTTTCAAGAGGCGCCGGTTCAACCGATAGGAGGATGTTACGGAAAGGCGCGGGCGGCCCACCATAGGGGGCATTCCCTATGCGACGAAGATGCCGTTCTCCATGGCATAGATCGCCGCCGCGGCACGGCTCCGCGTGCCGATCTTCCGGTAGATGCTCTGGGTCTGATTGTCGACCGTCTTGGGCGCCACCGACAGGGCCTGTGCAATCTCCTTTGTGGTCTTCCCGCGCGCCAGATGGCGCAAGACCTCAGCTTCGCGAGGGGTCAATCCATCGGGGAGTGCGGCGCGACTGGTCTCGCGATCATGTCCAGCGCAATCAAGTACCAGCCGTGCCGCTTCGCGAGGGATGCGACCGGCATGGACCTCGGCCAGCACCGTCTCGGCGGCCGCCCCCGGGGCCAGGGCCTCGCGGGAAGGCAGCTCACGGATCAGTTCGTCGTAAAGGTTGGATACGGCGATCAGCGCCGGAGCTCCCTCACCCAAACGGATATGGCGATGAAAGCCCGAACCGTCCGAGCGCTCCTCGACCGAGCAGGCCATGTCGCGGATCGGGTCGAAAGCCGGCGTCATCGCCAGGATCTGTTCCGTGTGGAAGGAGTACGAGCGCAGTTGAATCTCTTCGTAGCGGGTGAGCGGAGTGGACTTCTCGAGAATCCCGTTTGGCAGCGCCGCCTTCCCAAGATCGTGCAGGAGCGCGGCATTGAACACGGCGTCACCGCCTGACTCGCTGTCACCTCGAGCCAGGGCGGCGCGAAAGGCGAGGCCGGCTACCCTGCGCGAATGGCCGTAGAAGTAAGTCGACTTGACGTCGATGAAGTCCGCATAGGCCTCCGCCACCTTACGGAGCCCGTCCGCCGGGATATGAATCGGCTCGCCCGGCTCGGCCGCCCGGAACAACGCAAAGTCGTCCTGGCCGAACCCCTCGACGATCTTCTCGGGGGCATCGAGCAACGCCGCGACGACTTTGGGATCGAACTGCCCGCCCGAACGCAATCTTGCGACTTCGACCATCCCGGCGAGACCGGCGGCGCGGCGCTGCAGCTCCATCGCCGTGGCGAACTCCATGATGCGGGCGTTGAGGGGCAGCCGGTCGGACGAAGGGTGCATCGGTGCCTGGCCGTCCCAGCGGGAGTGCCGCAACGAGACGATCTCGGGAACCCCCTTCGGCACCGGCAAGCGCCGGGCGAGTGCCTTGGCCTGCTCGCAATGCTGCTCGACGAAGAAATACGCCCCGTCACGCAGATGCGCGATCGACTCTATACGCTCACCGCGTTCCTTGGGATCGACATCGCGCGGCAGGCCCAAATCGAGCTGGCGGCACATATCCACCGGGTCGTAAGGATCGCCGGCCGTGAAGGCGTGGTTGACGACCTGCTCGATGCCGAAGCCCGCGGGGGCAAGCTGACCGGCGGTGGCGGTGCAGCCGAGAAAGCGCAGCAGCACCGACCAATAGAGTTCCGTCAGCGTGTCGCGGTCAAGCCCGAGCCGCGCACCGATGCGCGTGGCGATGACCGTCGCTCCCATTGCCGAGCCTTGTGGCTGGCCGTCAGCGAGATCGGTCGCCAGCGATAGGGCTCCGAGAATCTCGGATAGCTGAAACGGCTCTTGGTGCGTCGGCTGAATCTTGCCCCCCACCGTCCGGACTGAAGATAGAATAAGGCAAGAATGACCTTTCCACTAGGTACTCAGCCGTTCCCGGCAGCCGGCTTGGATCGACAGCCGCACCGCAAACCCATCGCGAACTGTTTCCGGAGCCGGCGCTCTCCCGAGGCGCGAAACAACCCGAATGATGTCGGTACCTCGGCGAGAACCGTCGCCAGCTTTGGCCAGCGTGACGTGTAGAGCAGCACGAAGCTGTGGCGTAGCGGTAGCGACCGTAACTCAAACCCCAGACCGAACCTGGCGCGGCGAGCGGCCGGTCCACCGGCGTACGGCGCGGGTGAAGGATGCCTGCCTAGCGTAGCCGAGTTCCGCCGAGAGGGCGCCGACCGTCGCCTTGCCGGCGGCCAGTCGCTCCATCGCCACCGACCGGCGCACGTCATCGAGGAGTGTCGAGAAGTTCGTCTTCTCCGCATCGAGCCGGCGCTGAAGGGTCCGCACGCTCATCCCGGCGAGATCCGCGAGGCCTTCGACGGAGGGTATGCCGCCGGCGAGCATTTCCGCGATCAGCACCCGCGCCGAGCTCCTGAGCGTGCCGTCGCCGCGGAGCGGCATCAGGTCGGGCGGCAGCCCACCGGCCATCCGATCGCGAGCCCTCGACGGGAACGGTCTGTCGACCACACTCGCATCGACAAAGACGCTCAGCGTCCGGCGTTTGGTCGGGGCGACACGATCGCCGAACCACCGTCGCAGGTGATCAAGACCGAACTCGGGGTGGGGAGCCATCTCGATGCGGCGCAGAATGGGCTCCTTCGCACCCGCCATGCGGCATAGCGCCCGCGTCATCTCCGCCACGTACTGATGGACCAGGTGCAGCGTGTCGGGCGGGAATGCCACCGCAAAGAACTCGCGGACGATCACGCCTTCGGAGCTCGGTTCGATGGTCAGATGCTCGTGGGTGCAGAAATACGGAATGGCGAACGAGATCCGCGTCATCGCTTCCCGCGGGGTCGAGGCGCCCAGCGCGACCTTGCCCAGAAGGAGCAGTTCCAGAACGCTGGTTTCGGAGACGATGCGGCAGCTCACATCGGGCCCCTCGAGCTGCCCCGCTCTCTGCAGGAGGGCCATCACGCTTAGCAGAGGGATCGGCTGCATCGGCGTCTGATGGGGCAGGGATGCAAGGTTTACATCCTTGAGGATGGGCTCGAGCGCGTGCCCGCGCGCTTGCAACCACCGGAGCAACGGCGTTGCCGCGGCGGCGCGGATCATCGGTATCACCGAACCCACTTCTTGCACCCGGTGAAGCTAGACACATCCAGAGCGTGAAGAAATCGCCCTCGCCGGATTTTGGCGCGCAAAGAGAAATCCTCCCGGTAACGCTGCACTAAGACCAAGGAAGTCGGAATCTCCTACTGGATTGTTACGCGAGTCTACCTACCAAAGGCCGCGCGATGGGTCTTGAATGCCATTGATTTGGATCAACCGCGGCAGCGGGCCCAGAAGCAGTGATCCTTGCAAATCCGTTCCGCTTTGCATCCGCAGACCGCGCTGTCGCGGGATCTGTGAACCGCGGGGAGTGCGAATGAACACCAGGGCAATTGACGCCCGTCTGCGGGGCGCGCTCTTCGGGGCCGGTGCGGCCCTCGCCACTGCGGCCGGCGTCCCAGCTCTTGCCGCATCCGATGGCGCGCCGTCTCCCGCCGAGGTCGAGCAGATCGTCGAGGAAGCCTACATCTACGGCTTCCCGATGATCATGGGCTACGGGATCCTCTACGAGTACAACGTCGATACCGCCTCGCCTCAGTACAAGGCGCCGTTCAACCAGATCTCGAACCAGGCGCGTGTCTATACCTACCAAGACACGGCCATCACCACGCCCAACAGCGACACGCCATACTCGATCCTGCAGTTGGACCTGCGCGCCGAGCCGATCGTGCTCTGCATGCCGGAAATCGACAAGAACCGCTACTACTCCGTCCAGCTCGTCGACCAGTACACGTTCAACTATGGCTACATCGGCAGCCGCACCACTGGTAACGGGGCCGGCTGCTACATGGTCGCGGGACCGGATTGGCAGGGAGAAGTGCCCGAAGGCGTCGCCAAGGCGTTCCGCAGCGAGACCGAGTTCAGCCTCGCTGTCTACCGGACGCAGCTGTTCGACCCTTCCGACATCGACAACGTGAAAAAGGTCCAGGCGGGCTACAAGGTCGAGCCTCTGTCCGCCTTCCTCGGCCAGCCGGCGCCACCGGCGGCCCCGGCGATCGAATGGCTCGAGCCCTCGGCCGACGCGATCAAGGGCGACTTCATCAAGTATCTCAACTTCGTTCTTGAGTTCTGCCCGCTGACCGGGCCCGCCGAGGTCGAGAAGGCGATGCGCGCGCGCTTCGCCGAGATCGGTGTCGGCTCCGACGTGAAGCTCGACATGTCGAATCCCGACATTGCCCAGGCGTTCCAGAACGGCATCAAGAACGCCGCCGCCAAGATCGAGGCCACGGCCAGTTCGGTCGGCACCGAGGTCAACGGCTGGCGGATCGGCGCCGCCGCGGGCAGCCGCGAGTTCTACAACGGCAACTGGGCACTCCGCGCCGCCGGCGCGAAGCTCGGCATCTACGGCAACGACCCAGAGGAGGCGACCTACCCCTACACCCGGAACGACGGGACCGGGCAGCCGCTCGACGGCAGCAAGTCGAACTACACGCTGACCTTCCCCGCGGACGGGCTGCCGCCGGTCAACGCCTTCTGGTCGGTGACCATGTACGACGGCAAGACCCAGTTCCTGATCAAGAACCCGATCGACCGCTACCTGATCAACTCGCCGATGCTGGACAGCCTCCAGAAGAACGAGGACGGCTCGCTCACGATCACCATCCAGAAGGACTCGCCGGGGAAGGACAAGGAGTCCAACTGGCTGCCGGCGCCGGACGGTCCGATGTTTCTCGTCATGCGGCTCTACTGGCCGAAGACGGAGCCGCCTTCGGTGTTCCCACTCGGCTCGGGAACGTGGAGCCCGCCGGGGATCGTGACAGTGAAGCAATGACCAGCCGCATCGAACGGATTCGGCAGCATGGCAACATTTCCGGGAGGAAAGGAAAAAGCATGACCAACAACCACAAGCCAGACCGCCAGACCCGTCGCGCGGCCTTGACGGCGATCGGCGCTATAGCGCTGGGCGTCGCGTTCGCGACGGTCCCAACCGCGTATGCCGCAGAACCAGAGCCGATGTTCATGTTCGTCCACGTGGCGGACGACCTAAAGGCCGACGCGGGGACACTCCGGCTCGTAAACGTGAACCAGCAGGTTCTCTACTTCTCCGACCGGCCGGCGCGGATCGCAGGTCACATGAAGCTCGGCGCATATCTCGAAGAGTGGACCAAGGGAAAGGATAATTTCGGAGAGGATCCGCCGAACGCGACCCTCTCGGTCTTCGAACCCGGACAGCCGGAGAACACGTTGGCCGTGGTCGAGCTCACCGATCCCAAGGTGGACGGGGCTGACCTCGTCTATTCCTACAAGCTGCTCGACGGGACGGTGCCAAAGGAGGGCGGCGCGACGACCCTGTTCATCGATGCGATCGGCATCGGCGGTGGTGTCGGGCTTGGCTACCACGGCGTTGGCGTGGGGGCGCGCGGCCCGGGCGTGCTCTAGGGAACAGACTCGGTGGCCGGTCCGGTGCGGCCGCCAGTCGCTCACCAAGGGAGGTCACGATGAAATCGTTGATCCTTGGCGCTGCGGTCGCCTTGCCCCTCGCCACGGGAGGCGCGCAAGCCGCGGGCAAGCCGCAAGACGTGCTGCGCCCCGGCGACAAGTCGCTCGAGAACATCATACGTACCGACGAGCGGTACGGCGGCGATGGGCTGTTCTTCGGTCCGCGCGGCTGGGGCTACTGGAACTTCCTCGAGAGCCCGAGGCCGATCCAAAATCCCAACCTCTGGCCCGACATGCAGTCGACCTACTTCATCGGCCAGCTGTCGCTGCCGGCTGGCAGCACATTGACCCTCCGCGGGGAGTTTCCCCGCGCCCGTTATTTCAAGTTC
>DASSPO010000228.1:0-7059 GCA_035699585.1 Bauldia sp. | reverse complement strand
CAATGACGCGCGCCGCCGGCCCAAAGCATGGCTCCCACCATATCGAAGCTTTCCTCGAAATGATGAGCGCCGAGCGCGGCGCCTCGAAGAACACCCTCGCCGCCTACCGGCGCGACCTCGAGGACTATTGCCGCTTTGTCGGGTCGGTCGAGCGCGCAAAGACCGGCGATGTCAGGGCGTATCTCGTCAATCTCGACGGCCGCGGCTTTGCGGCACCGTCGGTCGCGCGCCGCCTTTCCGCAATCCGCCAGTTCCACCGCTTCCTGTTCAGCGAGGGGGTCCGCGGCGATGACCCGACGGGCACGGTCGACGGCCCGCGAAAACCCGCGCGCCTGCCTAAGGTGCTCTCCGAGGCCGAAGTGGACCGGCTGATCGAGAGCGCGGCGACCCTGGCTGCCCGCGAAGGGCTCTCGCCGACGGAGGCAGCGCGGGCGAAGCGGCTCCATGCCTTGGTCGAGCTTCTTTATGCGACCGGGCTCAGGGTCTCCGAGCTGGTCGGACTGAAGGCGGACATGATTCGGGGCGAGGCGCGCTTCTTCGCCATCCGGGGCAAGGGCGGCCATGAACGGATCGTGCCGCTTTCCGACAAGGCCCGCGAGGCGACCGCCGCTTATCTGACGGCGCGGAAGACGGCCGGCGCCGGTGACAGCCCGTGGCTGTTCCCGGCCTTCAGTGAGACCGGTCATCTGACCCGGCAGGCTTTTGCCCGCGACCTCAAGGGGTTGGCTGCGGCGGCCGGCATCTCGGCAGCGAAGGTCTCACCGCACGTGCTTCGCCACGCCTTCGCGAGCCACCTTCTCCAGAACGGCGCGGATCTTCGCGTCGTCCAGCAGCTCCTCGGTCACGCCGACATCTCGACCACCCAGATCTACACGCACGTGCTCGAGGAGCGGCTCAGGGCGCTGGTGGTCGCGCATCATCCCCTGGCGCGGGAGAGGTAGCGGCGGCCATGCCGCCGCTCCCGCCTGAAGCACATGCCGACAGCGCGGTCTAGGCGGCGAGAATGAGGTCCGACGCGTCGATCTGACCGGCTGCACCGACGACGACGATCTTGCCGTGCGTGGCGTTGGTTATTTCCACGTTGGTGCCAACGTCGGCAATGAAGAGAGTGACGCCGATGTCGCTGGCTTTGAAACCGGCCGCGGAAAGGTCGATCTTTTCGCGCCCGTCCTCGAAGTCGTGGATCGTGTCGCCGGTCGTCGTGTCGGCGAACAACAAGCCGAACTTGAAGGTGTCCTTGCCCTTGCCGCCGTAGAGGTTGTCGTTACCCTCACCGCCGTCGAGCGTGTCCTTTCCCCTTCCGCCAAAGAGGTGGTCGTTGTCCTTGCCGCCGTCGAGCGCGTCCCTGCCATTTCCGCCGTAAAGACTGTCGGCGCCCTCGTCCCCGTAGAGCGAATCCTTGGCATTGCCGCCATTCAGGGTGTCGTTCCCGAGGCCTCCGTAGAGGGAATCCTTTCCGTTGCCGCCGTAGAGCGTGTCAGTGTCTTCCTCACCGAAGAGCGAGTCGTTGCCGTTCTTCCCGCTCAGCGTGTCGTCGCCTCCCCCGCCGTAGATCAGGTCGTTTTGATTGGTGCCGTCGAGGACATCGTTGACGGCGTCACTTCCATTGATGGGTTCGACTGGCTTTTTCGGCATGGTGGTCTCCTTTGATTGGAAATGGAGCACGTCCGACCTTGGCCCTACCTAGGCGCTTTATGTCGGACATTGGCAAGACCCATAACCGAATAGGGCGGTTGCGTGTTCCACACCGTCCGAGAAACAAATTTTCCGGCGATCCCGCCCGGCCGAGATGGGACGGCTGTTCGGCGCTCGCTTGACACGGTCCCGCGCCAAGGCCAGTTTGCGCGCCGTTCGGCCGGCCCGGAAGGGCGGCGGGCTTTGGCCCGGGCCACTTTCCTGGACCGCGGATGCGCACCTATCTCGATTTCGAAAAACCGGTCGCAGACCTACAGGGCAAGGTCCAGGAGCTCAAGGCGCTTGGCGACCAGGGCGACGCGGTCTCGGTCAACGACGAGATCCACCGTCTTGAGGCCCGCGCCAATCAGGCCCTGGCCGACATCTACGCCAGGCTCACCCCCTGGCAGAAGACTCAAGTCGCCCGCCATCCGGACCGCCCGCATTTCGTGGACTATGCCAAGCGGCTGATCGAGGACTTCACGCCCCTCGCCGGAGATCGGAAATTCGCCGAGGACGCGGCGATCGTCGCCGGCGTCGGGCGCTTCCGCGGCCGGCGCATCGCGGTGATCGGCCAGGAGAAGGGCAACGACACCGAAAGCCGCATCAAGCACAATTTCGGCATGGCGCGGCCGGAAGGCTACCGCAAGGCGGTGCGGATCATGGACATGGCCGACCGATTCGGGCTGCCGGTGCTCGCCTTGGTCGATACCGCCGGCGCCTATCCCGGAATTGGCGCAGAGGAGCGCGGCCAGGCGGAGGCGATCGCCCGTTCGACGGAGGCCTGTCTCCGCCTCGGGGTTCCCAATGTCGCGGTGATCATCGGCGAAGGCGGCTCAGGCGGTGCCGTGGCGATCGCCACCGCGAGCAAGGTGCTGATGCTCGAGCATTCGATTTACACGGTCGCCTCGCCCGAAGCCTCGGCCTCGATCCTGTGGCACGACTCGAGCCGGGCGCAGGATGCCGCGACGATGATGAAGATCACCGCCCAGGACCTGCAGCGGTTCGGCGTGATCGATGCCGTGATCGAAGAGCCGGTGGGCGGCGCCCACCGTCATCCGGAGGAGGCCATCGACGCCACCGGCGACGCAGTCGAGGCGGCTTTTGCCTCGCTCGACAACCTGCCGCCCGACGAGGTCCGCCGGCAGCGACGGGAAAAGTACCTTGCCATTGGTCGATCTCTTTGAAATGACTGGTCAAGGCGTCGCCTTGCTCTTGCCCCATACCGGGATCACGAATCGGGCGTGAGTTGAGGGCGGCGGGGGTAACGAACCATCAAGGTTACCCCGATACCACTACAGGCGGGGCGGGGCGGGCAGCGATAGGGGTCGCGCGAGGGGATACGTATGAGGTTCGGTGATTTGTCCCTGATCCGCCGCGTGGTGTTGCCTGGCGTTGCCGTGCTCGCACTTGCCGCCTGCACAAGCGAGTCGGGCGTTCCCAAGGATATCCGTCCGGTTTCGCAGAAGCTCGTCATGCAGATGAAGTCGGAGGGGATGAGCGAAACCTCGCCGATCTTTGTTCGCATCTTCAAGGAGGAGTCGCAGCTCGAAATCTGGAAGCAGCAGGACAACGGCAAGTACGGGCTGCTCAAGACCTATGACATCTGCAAGTGGTCAGGCGTGCTCGGGCCGAAGATCAAGGAAGGCGATCGCCAGGCGCCGGAAGGCTTCTACACCGTCACCCCGGCACAAATGAACCCCAACTCGAGCTACTACCTCTCCTTCAATATCGGCTACCCAAACTCTTATGACCGCGCCCACGGGCGGACGGGGACTCATATCATGGTCCATGGCGCCTGCTCCTCGGCCGGCTGCTACTCGATGACCGATGAGGACGCCGGCGAGATCTTCGCCCTTGCCCGCGACGCTTTCAAGGGCGGGCAGCGGGAGTTCCAGATACAGGCCTTCCCGTTCCGCATGACGCCGGAGAACATCGCGCGCCACCGCGGCGACCCGAACATGGACTTCTGGATGAACCTCAAGGAGGGTTACGACCACTTCGAGGTCACCCGCCAGGCGCCGACGGTGGAGGTGTGCAATAAGCGCTACGTGTTCAACGCCGACTCCGGCGGAAAGCCGTTCAACGCCGCCGGAGCCTGCCCGACATACGCGGTACCGGATTGGATCGCTACCGCGGTCGCCGCCAAGCAGGCCAGCGACAACGAGAAGATCGCGAGCCTTTCCAGCAAGATGGAGCGCGACGCCAATCAGCTCGCCGCCCAGAAGCAGAAAGTCGCTGACCAGCTCGCGGCGCAGGAGCAGGAAGTTTCCGCCGACGCCGCCCGCACGCCGCTTCTCAAGCGCGTTTTCGGCAAGGGCGACAAGAATGCCGAGCCCGACCCCCTGCCCGAGACCGCCACGGCTCTTACCGAAACCGAGCCGGCCGCAACGCCGGCACCAGCGCCAAAGGCAGCCGTTTCGGCTTCCCCCTCGCCAAAACCGGCATCGCAACCTGGAGCAACGGCCGACGCCGAGCCCATTCCGGCAACCGTGGACCAGACCACGACCGCAACCACCGCCGCGCCCAATCCTGAGCCGACGCGAAAGCTGACCAGCGACTTCGACTGGCCGGAGGACGACGTCGTCGCCGGCAGCGGCAAATTCCTCCCCTCAGGTCTCGACGTTCCTCCGCCCACCGCGAACTGAGGGCTTTCGGGGGGTCGGGCCGTCGATCAGCGGCATTCGCGCGCCGCGATCCCGAAACGTCGGACAGCGGGACTCCGGCGTCTCCGCTTGCGGACGAACGGATTCGCTCGAAATGGCGTAGATCTACGGGGAGCCGGATGCATGCTCACGCCGGGTGAGCCCACTCTCTAGTCCCCCTCGCGTGGAGCGAAAATGGTGAGCGCCTTTGGCAGCACCGAAAAGTCGGCGGGGGTCGCGGTCGTCACCTCGCCGTCGGTATTGACCGGCATCGGCGTGCGCGTCTCGATCCGCGCCGTGGGGCCGCGGAAGAAGGCGACGTCGTCGCGCTCGACCAGTGTCCCGTCACGGAGGCGCGGAGCCAGCGCGATCAGCTCGGCGACCGAAGTCGTCTCGATCGCATAGACGTCGAGGAGACCGTCGTCGATCCGTGCCTCCGGGCTCACGGTCAGGCCGCCGCCGAAGTGGATGCCGTTGCCGACCGCGATCTGATAGGCCCGCACCGCCTCGCTTCGCTCTCCGCACGTGATCGTGGCCTCGAAGCGCTCCGCCTCGGTCAGCGCGCCGGCCGCGGCGACGACATAGCTGAAGATGCCCCACTGCCGCTTGAGCTCCTCGTCCTGCTTCTCGGCGATTTTCACCGAAAGCCCTATGCTCGCGACGTTGAGGAAGTAACAGTCGTTGGCCCTGCCGACATCGATGTTCCGTGTTGCCCCCGCCGCGATCACCTCGGCCGCCGCCACCGGGTCCGCGGGGATGCCGAGGGTCAGCGCGAGGTCGTTGGCGGTACCGAAGGGGAGGATGCCCACCGGCTTCCGCGCCTGGATCAGCGCCGGGAGCGCGCCGTTCAACGTTCCGTCGCCACCGGCTACGACAATTGCGTCGCAACCTCCGGCACCGTCGCGGACAAGGCTCCCAAGCGAATCGCGATCGTCGCTTTGGCGGATATCCAGGTCGAACCCTTGCGAGGCGAGGAAGGCGATGGCGCTTCCGATCGATGCGGTGGCGCGCGAAGCGTGAAGATTGACGGCGAGGAGAAGACGCCGGCGCGCCACTACCGGCTCAGGCGAATCGGCCGTGGCAATGCTTGAACTTCTTCCCCGACCCGCACGGGCAAGGCGCGTTCCGCTGCACCTTGCCCCAGGTGGCGGGATTGTTGGGGTCGATCTCGGCGCTCGCGGTCCGCCCGTTCCGCGCCGGCTGGAGCGCGGTGCCATCCGGATCCATCATCTCGTTCTCGCCGGTGAGCGGGTTGATGTGGGTCTCCTCGAGGGTCGCTAGATCATCCTCCGGGACGAGCGGCGGCGGCTGGCGCTGAACGATCTCGACGCGCATGAGCTGGCTGGTCACCGCCTCGCGCAGCCGGCCCAGCATCGCCTGGAACAGCTCGAAGGCTTCGGTCTTGTACTCGTTGAGCGGGTCGCGCTGCGCGTAGCCGCGGAAGCCGATCACCTGGCGGAGGTGATCGAGGGTGACGAGATGCTCGCGCCAGAGATGGTCGAGCGTCTGCATCAGGACCGCCTTCTCGACCTGGCGCATGATGTCGGGACCGAATCGGACGGCGCGGGCCGCCGCGGCCTCGTCCGCGGCCCTTATCAGGCGCTCGCGCACCTCGTCATCGGCAATACCCTCTTCCTTGGCCCAGTCCTCGATCGGCAGGTCGAGATTGAAGGTCTGCTTGATCGCCTCGTGGAGTCCCTTCGAATCCCACTGCTCGGGATAGGCCTTCTCCGGGATGTGCTTGGCGACGAGGTCGTCGATCACCTCATGGCGCATGTCGGCGACGGTCTCCGTCACCGTCTCCTGGCCCATGAGGTCGATGCGCTGCTCGAAGATGACGCGGCGCTGATCATTCATCACGTCGTCGAACTTCAGGAGGTTCTTGCGGATGTCGAAGTTCCGCGCCTCGACCTTCTGTTGCGCCTTCTCGAGCGCCCGGTTGATCCAGGGATGGATGATCGCCTCATCCTCCTTGAGGCCGAGCTTCTGCAGCATCCCTTCCATGCGCTCGGCCATGAAGATGCGCATGAGGTCGTCCTGTAGCGACAGGAAGAAGCGCGAGCGGCCGGGGTCGCCCTGGCGGCCCGAGCGGCCGCGGAGCTGGTTGTCGATGCGCCGGCTCTCGTGACGCTCGGTGCCGATGATGCAGAGGCCGCCCGCGGCCAGCGCCTTCTCCTTGAGGCGGGCCACCTCTTCGCGGATCTTCCGTTCCTTCTCGTCGCGCTCCGGGCCGGGAGGCACGTCGGCAAGCTCATGGCGGACGCGCATGTCGGCATTGCCGCCGAGCTGGATGTCGGTGCCGCGGCCCGCCATGTTGGTGGCGATCGTCACCGCGCCCGGAACGCCGGCCTGGGCGACGATGTTGGCCTCCTGTTCGTGGTAGCGGGCGTTGAGGATGGTGAAGTTCTTATCCTTGGTCGCCGTCGGGCTGAACAGCTCGGCAAGGTCGGTGGGATTGGCGAAATCGCGCTGCCGCCAGCCCTTCTTGCGGAGGAGCTCGGCGAGCTTCTCCGACTTCTCGATCGAGGTGGTGCCGACCAGGACCGGCTGGCCGCGGGCTTTCGAATCCTCGATGAGATTGAGGATGGCCTTGAACTTCTCGTCCGCCGTCCGATAGACCTCGTCGTCCTCGTCCTTGCGGATCATCGGCCGGTTGGTCGGAATTTCGACCACGTCGAGGCCGTAGATGTTGGCGAACTCCTCCGCCTCCGTCGCCGCCGTGCCGGTCATGCCGGCGAGC
>DASSPO010000227.1:0-16688 GCA_035699585.1 Bauldia sp. | reverse complement strand
CCGACTTCGCCCTCGAGGGATACGACCCCCATCCGCACATCAAGGCCGAGGTGGCGGTGTAGGCGAAGGCTGTGGTTAGGCCCTGGCGAATTGAGACGACGGGATGCTCGGATGAATACGGCTACATTGGCGAAGGGTAGGGCGGCGGGCCTGGAGCGGGACGCGGTTGTCGTGAAGTGTCCCGAAGCGGAGCGGGCGGTCGCCTGACCCTCGCTCTCCCGCCACCTCCCCGTGGATCCTGCCGGACCTGCCGCGATGACCACCGCCATCCGCCCCGCGCGGCCCGACGACACGCCCGTCATTCTTGACCTGATCCGCGGGCTGGCCGAGTACGAACGTCTCGCCCACAAGGTCGAGGCGACCGGGGACGGCCTCGCCGCGGCTCTCTTCTGCGACGCGCCGCGGGTGTTCTGCGATTTGGCCGAGGTTGACGGCGAGATCGCGGGCTTCGCCTTGTGGTTCTACACCTTCTCGACCTTCGTCGGCCGCCACGGCATCTACCTCGAGGACCTGTTCGTGCGCCCGGCCTTTCGCGGGCGCGGGCTTGGCGGGGCGCTCGTACGCCGCCTTGCTCGCCGCTGCGTCGAGGAGAATCTCGGGCGCCTCGAATGGTCGGTGCTTGATTGGAACGAGCCGGCTATCCAATTCTACCGCGCGCTGGGGGCGCACTTGCTTGACGACTGGACGATGTGCAGGGTCGACGGGAAGGCGCTGCGGGCGCTGGGTGTGTCGGCCGCAACCGACATCGCATCCACAGGAGGCAATGCTTGAAGTCCATCGAGAACGCGATCGAATCGACGATCATGGCGGCCCGCTGGCTGCTGGTCGTCTTCTATCTCGGTCTGGGCGCGGCGCTCGTCATCTACGCCGTCTCCTTCATCTACAAGTTCATCAAGATCGCGACCGGCGTGCTCGAGCTCGAGGAGGGCGAGATGATCCTCGCCATGCTCGGTTTGATCGACGCCGCGCTGGTCGCAAGCCTGCTCGTGATGGTGATGATCTCGAGCTACGAGAACTACGTGAGCCGTCTGGAAAGCGCCGGCGTCGAGCTTTCCTGGCTCGGCAAGCTCGATTCGGGGAGCCTCAAGATCAAGGTCGCCTCCTCGATCGTGGCGATCTCCTCGATCCACCTGCTCCAGGTCTTCCTCAACGCCACCCAGTACAGCGACACGAAGATCGTCATGTACATGCTCCTGCATCTGACCTTCGTCGTCTCGGCGCTGCTGCTCGCCTTCGTCGACCGCATCTCGTCCAAGACCAAGGAGCCGAAGCAGCCGTGAGCGGTCCTGCGGATCGGACCGGGACCGCCGCGGGACGCCGGTGAGCGACGTCGCCGTATCGATCGTCGCCGCCGTCGCCGAGAACGGCGTCATCGGCAATGGCGGAGCGATGCCGTGGCGGCTTTCGGCCGATCTGCGGCGGTTCAAGGCGCTCACCTTGGGCAAGCCGGTGATCATGGGCCGGCGGACCTTTGAATCGATCGGCAAGCCGCTCGCGGGCCGCATGAACATCGTCGTCTCCCGGCAGCCTGAGTACCGGCCCGAGGGCGTCGCCGTCGTCGCGGATTTCTCTGCTGCCCTGGAAAGAGCGAAGGCGGAGGCGCGGACGCTGGGCGTCGACGAGGTCTTCGTCATCGGCGGCGGCGAGATATACGCGGCCGCCATGCCGCTCGCCGACCGCCTTCACATCACCCATGTCGCCGCCCGGCCCGCCGGCGACACCTCGTTCCCCGCCATCGACCCCGACCTCTGGGAAAGGACATCCGAGGAGCGGGTTCCGGCAGGCGAAAAGGACAGCGCCGCCACCACCTATGCCGTCTATCGGCGTCGCCGCCGCGTCACGTCCCGTTGACAGTCGGCCGCCCGCGCACCAAGTGGAAGCTGACCCCGACAGCGGCTGACGTGTTGCCGGGCCGGCGTTGTAAGGCCCGGTTAGTTCGCTTATAAACCGCGCCACAGCGAAAACAGGCGGTGTCGCGCCATTTTTCCCGCGATGCTCGGAGCTCGGAAAGGAGCGAAATGCCCTGGAACAATCAGTCCAGCGGCGGTGGCGGCTGGAAGGGCGGCAACGGCGGCCCTTGGGGCCAGCCTCCCCGTAACACCGGTGGCGGCGGCGGAGGGCCAACCCCTCCGGATCTCGAGGAGCTCCTCCGGCGTAGCCAGGACCGGCTGAAACGCGTTCTCCCCGGTGGCGGACGGAAGCTCAGCCCGCTCGCGATCATCGGCATCCTCGTCGTGGTCGCGGCGATCATCGCCTACAACTTCTTCACCTTCCGGGTTCAGCCCGACGAGCAGGGCGTCGTCCTGTTTTTCGGCAAATACGACCGCGACGCCCCGCCCGGCCTCAACTTCCGCCTCCCCTATCCGATCGAGACCGTCTACACGCCGCGCGTCACCCGCGTGAACCGCATCACCATCGGCCAGTTCGCCGACGACCAGGGATCCAACACCGTCGGTCGCGACATCCCGGAAGAGAGCCTGATGCTCACCGGCGACGAGAACATCGTCGACATCGATTTCTCGGTGTTCTGGGTGATCAACGACGCCGCCGACTACCTGTTCAGCATGGAAGACCCCGAGGGCACGGTGAAAGCCGCCGCCGAGAGCGCCATGCGCGAGGTCGTCGGGCGATCCAACATCCAGCCGCTCCTCACCCAGGCCCGCCAGATCACCGAGACCGATGTGCAGAAACTGATCCAGGCGACCATGGACAAGTTCGAGTCCGGCGTTCAGATCACCCAGGTCCAGCTCCTCAAGGTCGATCCGCCGAGCGAGGTCATCGCCGCCTTCCGCGACGTCCAGGCCGCGCGCGCCGACCAGGAGCGCCTCCAGAACGAGGCGCAGACCTATGCCAACCGGGTGATCCCGGAGGCGCGAGGCCAGGCCTCCCAGATCACCGAGGCGGCGATCGCCTATCGCGACCGCATCGTCAACGAGGCGGAGGGCCAGGCGGCCCGATTCACCCAGGTCTACCAGTCCTACAAGGCGTCGCCGGACGTGACCCGGCAGCGCATGTATCTTGAGACGCTGCAGGAGGTCTTCTCGACCACCGACAAGGTGATCATCGACGAGAGCGGCGGCACGGGCGTCATCCCCTATCTGCCGCTCGACCAGCTCAACCGGGGCCGCGCCACGCCGCCTCCCACCGGCACGGGAGGCAGCCAATGAGGCGCGGCATTTTCGGAGGCGTCGGCCTCGTCATCCTGATCGTGATCGCGATCGCGGTCTATCTCTCGATCTTCATCGTCAGCCAGACCCAGCAGGCGCTCGTCCTGCGCTTCGGCCAGGTGGTGCGCGAGGTGGCGGATCCGGGCCTCTACTACAAGCTCCCGCTGATCGACAACGTCGTCTACTTCGACAAGCGCATCCTCGACCTCGATTCTCCGCCGCTCGAGATCATCGCCTCCGACCAGAAGCGGCTCGTGGTCGACGCCTGGGGTCGCTACAAGATCGTCAACCCGCTCCTCTTCTACCAGTCGGTCGGCAGCATCGAGATCGCCGACTCGCGGCTTTCGGTGCTCCTCAACTCGGCCGTCCGGCAGGTGCTCGGCGATGCGACCTTCATCCAGCTCGTTCGCGACAAGCGCGCCGAGCTGATGTCGCGGATCACCACCCGTGTCGACCGCGAGGCGCGCGGTTTGGGCGTCCAGATGGTCGACGTCAAGATTCGCCGTGCCGACCTGCCCGAGGCCAACAGCCAGGCCATCTACCAGCGGATGCAGACCGAGCGCGAGCAGGAGGCGACCGAGATCCGCGCCTTCGGCGAGCAGCAGGCGCGGCGCATTCGCGCCGAGGCCGACCGCACCGCGGTCGTCATCGTCGCCGAGGCGCAGAAGGAAGCCGAGCAGACCCGCGGTAAGGGCGAGGCGGATCGCAACCGCATCCTCGCCGAGGCCTTCAATGCCGATCCCGATTTCTTCGCCTTCTATCGCTCGATGCAGGCCTATCAGGAGGGTCTCGGCAACACCGATACGCGCTGGGTGATCAGCCCGGATTCGGAGTTCTTCCGTTACTTCAACAGCTCCGATGCGGCCGGCATGCCCCCGACCGCGGACCCGGCGCCGGCGCCGCCCCCGGCTCCGGTCCCCGCACCGGCGACCGACGCCGCCCCCGACGAGGCCTCGAGCCCCGACGCCGCCATGACCACCACGCCGGCCGAGCCGCCGGCGACGGCGGCGGAAGCCGGGGACGGCGCGACGTTGCCGACCGCCGATGCGCCGGCGGCCGCCGGCGATGCCATCACGATCGAGTGAGGGCGGCCGGTGGCGGGCTTCCGCTTGTCGCCAAATCGCCCCAATTCGATAATGTCTGTTGTTGCGTCGCATTCGACCGCGCGCCGCGCTGAAATCTAGGCCGCCCGCGCGCCCTCAGGAGGTTGGGCCCATGGCCGCTCTCGCATTTTCCGTGGCCCGTTCGGGCAGCTTCGCGCGATTTGCCGCGGTTGCCGCCGTCGCCCTCTCGCTCGCCGTGCCGGTCGGCACCGCGGCCCTCGCCAAGGGACCGGAATCGGTTGCCGACGTCGCCGTCGGCCTCCTCGATTCGGTGGTCAACATCTCGACCAGCCAGACCGTGACCGGCTCGCGCGGCATTCAGCCGCCGCAGCTCCCCGAGGGCTCCCCGTTCCAGGAGTTTTTCGACGATTTCTTCGACGAGGGCCCCGGCGGTCCATCCGACGGCCCGCGGCGCGTGCAGTCGCTCGGCTCGGGCTTCGTCATCGACGCCTCGGGCATCATCGTCACCAACAATCACGTCATCGAAGGCGCCGACGAGATCACCGCCAACTTCAATGACGGCACCAAGCTCACCGCCACGCTGGTTGGCACCGACGAGAAGACCGACATCGCCGTCCTCAAGGTCGAGCCGACCAAGCCCCTCAAGGCGCTCCCCTTCGGCGACTCCGAGGTGCTCCGCGTCGGTGACTGGGTGATGGCGATCGGCAATCCCTTCGGTCTCGGCGGCACCGTCACCGTCGGCATCGTGTCGGCCCGGAACCGCGACATCAATTCCGGCCCCTATGACAACTTCATCCAGACCGACGCCTCGATCAACCGCGGCAACTCCGGCGGTCCCCTGTTCAACATGGAAGGCGAGGTGATCGGCATCAACACCGCCATCATCTCGCCGACCGGCGGCTCGATCGGCATCGGCTTCGCCATTCCCTCGAGCACCGCGGTCAACGTCATCAACCAGCTCCGCGAGTTCGGCGAGACCCGTCGCGGCTGGCTGGGCGTGCGCATCCAGGAGGTGACCGACGAGGTCGCCGAGGGCCTTTCCATGGCCGAGGTTGCCGGCGCTCTGGTCGCCGGCGTGACCGAGGAGAGTCCCGCCGCGCTCGCCGGCATCGAGCCGGGCGACGTGATTCTCGAGTTCGACGGCCGCAAGGTGAAGGCGATGCACGAGCTCCCCCGCATGGTGGCCGACGAGCCGATCGGCAAGGAGGTGCCGGTCGTCATCCTGCGGAAGGGAAAGCAGCAGACGGTCATGGTCACGCTCGGCCGCCTCGAGGACACCGAGGAGGTGGCCGCCGTCGACGAGAACGCGCCGGAGGCGGAGACCGACCAGCCCGAGCCCCCGCCGGTGGTGACCGGCCCGCTCGGTCTCACCCTCGCCGACCTTTCGCCGACGCTCCGCACCCAGTTCGGCATCGAGGAGCAGGTGAACGGCGTGGTCGTGACCGAGGTCGCGGAAAACAGCGCCGCCGCCGAGAAACGGGTCCAGGCCGGCGACGTGATCATGGAGATCTCCCAGGAGCCGGTCGCCACGCCCGCCGATGTCGAGAAGCGCATCGCGGAGCTCAAGAGCGACGGCCGGAAGTCGGCGCTCCTCCTGCTCGCCAACAAGGACGGCGATCTCCGTTTCGTGGCGGTCACGCTGGAATAGCCGCCGGGAAACGCCGGAACGCCGCGCGTCCCCGCGCAACCGGCGTCGGAAGGCCGCCCGCTTCCCCTCCTCGCCCTCAGTCGAGAACGTGGCTGACCAGGCCGTCGGCCAGCTTCGGCTCGAACCAGGTCGATTTCGGCGGCATGATCGCGCCCGCGTCGGCGACCGCGATCAGGTCGGACATCTGCGTCGGGTAGAGCGCGAAGGCCGCGGCCATCTCGCCGCTCGACACCCGCCGCTCGAGTTCCGCGAGCCCGCGCCCGCCGCCGACGAAATCGATGCGCTTGTCCTTGCGCTGGTCCGAGATGCCGAACAGCGGCTCGATGACGTGGCGGGTGAGGAGCGTGATCGGCAGGCGCCCGATCGGATCGTCCTTCGGGATGAGGGCGGGGCTGATGGTGAGGCGGTACCACTTGGCGCCGAGCACGAGCCCGAACTCCCCGGCCGAGCTTGGCTCGACCGGCCCGGCCGCCGCCTCCACCGTGAAGGTCTCGCGCAGCGCCTCGATCAGCGCCTCGGGGCTTCGTCCGTTGAGATCGGCGAGCACCCGGTGATAGCCGAGGATCGTCATTTCCTGCGCCGGGAAGATCACCGAGAGGAAATGGCGCACCGATTCCGGCTCGTCCCTCCGCGCCTCGGCGACGCGCGCCCCGGCCGCCGAGCGGTGGTGCCCGTCGGCGATATAGAGCGCCGGCAGCGCGTCGACGGCGCGGGTGAGCGCGTTGATCCGTGCATCGTCCGTGATCCGCCACATCTGGTGGCGGACGCCGTCGGGCCAGGTCACGTCGACCTCGGCCGGCCCGCTCGCCGCCTCGGCCAGGATCGCGTCGACCTCGGGCGCCTGCCGATAGGCCATCATCACCGGGCCGGTTTCGGCGTTCACCGCCTCGATCTGGCGGACGCGGTCGTCCTCCTTCACCGGCGTGGTCAGCTCGTGCTTGCGGATCCGGTTGCGCCGGTAGTCGGCCACCGAGGCGACCGCCGCGAGCCCGGTCTGGGGCCGCCCCTCGCGGGTGAGGCGATAGACGTAATAGGCGGGCTTGTCGTCGCGGATGAGCACGCCCTCGCCGATCATGCGGCCGAGATTCTCCGCCGCCTTGGCGTAGACCGCATCCGAGTAGGGATCGGTGTCGGCAGGAAGATCGATCTCGGGCTTGGAGATGTGAAGGAAGCTCCACGGCTTGCCCCGCGCCTGGACCCGCGCCTCCTCGCTGGACAGCACGTCATAGGGCGGCGCGAGCACCTCCGCCGCCCGTCCCGGCGCGGGACGGAGGGCACGAAACGGACGGATCAGGGTCAAGGAAGTCTCCGGCGACAGGATCGGGCGCGCCGGTTCTAGTCGGGGCCGCCGGCGGATTCAATCGCCGCCGACGAACCGCGCATGGACCCACCGACGCCCGCCGGGAGATCCGCTGCCGTTCGGGAACAAGACCTCGAGATCACGGCGACGATTCGACGGTGCTCCCGGGGCGAAACGTAGATGTCGAATCTGCGGCGGCCATCGTTCGCTTCGGTTTTTACACACGTCGTTAAGCTTGGCGAAACGGCCGTTCCGGGATAGTCACGCCCCCGCCATAAGGGGTTCTCGCGAATCGGGCCATGGGGCTTCCGATCGACCCGCTGACCGTGTACCTCGCCCTCGTCGCATCGACGGCGGCGGCCGTCCTCCTGCTGCTCTGGTGCTATTTCCTCAACCGCGGCGAAAAGAGCCTGCTGTGGCTGGCGGTGGGTTTTCTTTTGTCTTCGGTGGCGAATTTTCTGTTCGGCATTCGCGGCGACATTCCCGATTGGGTGGCGGTCGATTTCGGCGTTTCGGTGCTTCTTCTCGGCCTGAGCTGCATCTGGTGCGCGGCGCGCGCTTTCAACGGAAAGCCGATCCCGTTCTGGACCCCTCTCGCCGTTCCGGTGCTCTGGCTGCTCCTCTGTCGCGTTCCCGTCTTCTATGCCGATCTTGACGCCCGCCTCGTCGGGGCGACTGTCTTCTCCGCCGCCTGCTACTTTGTTGGCGCCCGCGAATTCCTTGTGCGCGACGGTCTCGTCGCCCGCTATGCCGTCGCCTCGGCCCTCGCCGTCCACGGCGTTCTCGTTCTGCTTCGCATTCCCTTCGTGGTGAGCGACGACAAGCAGGGTCTCGCCTCCTTCGAAGGCTCGCCGTGGTTCGGCGTCGCGACGCTGGAGGCGGTGATCTTCATCCAGGTCATCGCGTTTCTGATGGTCTCGCTCACCAAGGAGCGGGTCGAGAGCCGGCTCCGCGCCGCCGCGCTCACCGATGCGCTCACCGGCCTCGGCAACCGCCGCGCCTTCTACGAATGGGGCGAGGCGGCGATCGCCCGCGGCGAACGCAATGGCGCACCGGTTGCAGCCATCCTGTTCGACCTCGACCGGTTCAAGGAGATCAACGACCGCTACGGCCATCCGGTGGGCGACGCCGTCATCCAGGCCTTCGCATCGGTCGCCAGGAACCGCATACGGGCGGGCGACTTCGTTGCCCGGCTCGGCGGCGAGGAATTCGCCGTCGCCCTGCCCGACACGACGGGCCCGGAGGCGTGCCTGGTTGCGATCGAGGTCGGCCAGGCCTTCGAGACGGCTGTCGCGGCCTTCGGGCCCGATGGCCTCACCGGCACGGCCTGCGCCGGCGTCGCCGCGACGCCCGCGGCCTTCTGCACGCTTCAGGATCTCCTCTCGGCCGCCGACCGCGCCCTCTACCAGGCGAAGGCGCTGGGCCGCGGCCAGGTGCGGCTCAACGAGGAGACGGCGCCGCAGCTCCGGGTCGCCGCGGCCTGACCGGCCGTGGCGGCCGGTCGCATGGACGCCGCGCCCGCCATCCGCCGGGATGACGGGTCGCGCTTGCCGGCCCGCGCTACGCCGCCACTTTCGGCAATTCCTCCAGCGCCGCCCTGAGCTTCGCCTCGTCGTAGTCCCGGTCCTCGAGCTTGCCGGCGAAGTAGTCGGTATAGGCCTGCATGTCGAAATGGCCGTGGCCGGAGAGGTTGAAGAGGATCGTCTCGGCCTTGCCCTCGCTCTTGCAGCGGAGCGCCTCGTCGAAAGCCACCCGGACCGCATGGGTCGATTCCGGCGCCGGCACGATTCCTTCCGCCCGCGCGAAGGTGACGCCGGCATCGAAGCACGGGATCTGCCGCACCGCTCTGGCCTCGATCAGCCCCAGTTCCTTGAGGTGCGAGACCATCGGCGCCATGCCGTGATAGCGCAGCCCGCCGGCGTGGAACGACGGCGGGATGAAGGTCGAGCCGAGCGTGTGCATCTTGACGAGCGGCGTGAGATGCCCGGTGTCGCCGAAGTCGTATGCATACCTGCCGCGTGTCAGCGACGGGCAGGCCGCCGGCTCCGCGGCGATGACCCGCACCGGTTTCCCTTCGCGCAGCCTCTTCCCCAGGAAGGGAAACGCGATGCCCGCGAAGTTGGACCCGCCGCCGGCGCAGCCGATCACCACGTCCGGCCAGTGGCCCGCCATCTCCATCTGCTCGATCGCCTCGATGCCGATGACCGACTGGTGGATCAGCACGTGGTTGAGGACGCTGCCGAGCGAGTAGTTGGTGTCGGGATTGGTGGCGGCGACCTCGACCGCCTCGGAGATGGCGATGCCGAGGCTGCCTGGCGAGTTCGGGTCCTGCTCGAGAATCGCGCGCCCCGAGTTGGTCTCGTTGCTCGGGCTTGCGATGCAGGTCGCGCCGTAGGTCTCCATCAGCGCCCGGCGGTAGGGCTTCTGGTTGTAGGAGACTTTGACCATGTAGACCTTCACCTCGATGCCGAAGAGCTGGCCGGCAAAGGCGAGCGAGGACCCCCACTGCCCCGCCCCGGTCTCGGTCGAGAGTTTCGTTATTCCCGCCTCGCTGTTGTAGAAGGCCTGCGCCACCGCGGTATTGGGCTTGTGGCTGCCGGGCGGGCTGACGCCCTCGTACTTGTAGAAAATGCGCGCCGGCGTATCGAGCATCTTCTCGAGCCGCCTGGCGCGGAAGAGCGGCGACGGCCGCCACTGCTTGTAGACCTCGCGCACCGGGCCCGGGATCTCGATCTCCCGCTCCGCCGATACCTCCTGCGCGATCAGCGCCATCGGAAAGATGGCGGCGAGGTCGTCGGGGCCGATCGGCTGCCCGGTGCCGGGATGGAGCGGGGGCGGCGGCGGCGCCTTGAGATCGGCGGCGATGTTGTACCAGGCCTTCGGAATGCGCTCCTCGGGCAGAAGATACTTGATGGTCTCCGGCATGACGTCCCCCCTTTGTCTTCAGTCGGTGGGAAATCATAGCTTGTCGCGGTCGCGCTTGTCGCGCTCGCTGGCGGGCCTTCGCCGGACCAGGTTCCGTTGTTCCGTTAGGGAGCTCGGCGCCTCGCTCGGGCCGGCCGGTTCACCCGGAGTTGACCTGGCGCCCGATTGGCGCTGTAGCTCCGTCTGTTGAGCAGACCCGACGCCATCCTCATCGCCGGACCGACCGCGAGCGGCAAGTCGCGGCTGGCGGTGGAGCTTGCCCTCAAGCATCGCGGCGTGGTCATCAACGCCGATTCGATGCAGGTCTATCGCGAGCTCCGTGTTCTCTCGGCGCGGCCTTCGCCGGAGGACGAGGCCGCCGTTCCGCATCTCCTTTACGGCCATGTCTCCGCCGCCACCCGCTACTCCGTCGGCCAATGGCTGATCGACGCCGGCGCCGCGCTCGCCGCGGCGCGGGGGATGCGCCGCCTGCCGGTCTTCGTCGGCGGTACCGGGCTCTACTTCAAGGCGCTCACCGAGGGTCTCGCCTCGATCCCGCCGATCCCGGCCGACCTTCGCGCCCGCCTCCTCGCCGGAGCCGAGGGGGTGCCCGCGGAGGCGCTCCACGCCCGCCTTGCCGCGGCCGATCCTGAAACCGCCGCCGCGACGAGGCCGAGCGACCGCGCGCGCATCCTCCGCGCCATCGAGGTCTTCGAGGCGACCGGCCGCCCTCTCGCCCGCTGGCGCGACGGCGCGAGCAGCCCGCCGCTCGTGCTTGCCGAGCGCGCCGAAAGAATCGTGCTCGATCCGCCGCGCCAATGGCTTCACCAGAGGATCGCCGGCCGGGCCGAGCATATGGTTCAGGCCGGTTCGATCGAGGAGGCGCGCGCGCTCGCCCGCCTTGGTCTCTCCCCGGACATGCCGGCCATGAAGGCGATCGGCGTCCGCCAGTTTCTCGACCACGATTGCGGAAAACTCACGCTTGCCGAGGCCCTTGCCTCGGTGAAGACCGAGACCCGCCGCTATGCCAAGCGGCAGGTCACCTGGTTCCGCCATCAGATGCCGGGTTGGGGACGGCGCGACCCCTCCACCGGCGATGCCTGATCGGGGCGCGCCCCACGAGATGACGGGCCGGCACACCGGAAAATTTCCGCTTGACCGGGAGGAGCGATAGGATTATATTCACAGGCATTCCCGCTTCATGAGGGGCGCCATCCGGAGGTGGTCCATTGGCGGAGCGGGAAGCGGCGCCTGCGCGCGGGGTCCACGGCTCCGCCCTCGGGACGCCCCGGCAGGACCGTCGGGCACTATGACCCGTCCGCCGCTTCGGCGGCTTAGGGGTGAGCTCTGTCGGGCCCCTGAAGTTCCTGCCGGAGGTATGCGAAACCGCCGCGGCGGGTGCTTCCTCAAGCGCCTGACATCGCACTGCCCTCCGCCGGGTAGGTCAATCCCGGCCGGCGCTTTGGAAGCGCCCGCCACCCCTCGGTTCGCCCGGGGGAACGTCTGGAGAGAATGGCCTCACCCGGCCCGATGCGGGCGCGGGATCGCGTAGTTGCGTCGTGATGGGGAAGACCGCAGGTGCCGCGCAAGAACCGCATTCCGTCGCCGCTCCCGCCTGAGTTGGCAACGCGCCGGATCGCCGACATCAGGATCATGCGGCTCATCGCCCGCACGATGGGCTTCCCGGAGACCTGTCGCCGCGCCGCCTGCCGGCGCAAGCGGTCCTGCGCCAGCCCGACGGTGGCTTGCTTCGACGAGAACATCGAGGCGGTCCGCGACTTCGCCCACGGGCTTGCGGACTGGGCGCGTCTCGACGGTCCGCGTGCCCCCGAGGAGCTCGACCGGCCGGTCACCGAGCTGTTCGACTGAGGACGGCCGTTGCCGGTGCCGTCGCAGATTGCCATTGACCGCAACCGCGACCGTGATTATTTTGCCGCGCAGCAATGGGAGTTTCGGCGACATGGCCGCGAAATTCGTGATCGTACTTTGGGAGCGCACCGCCACGATGGCCTGACAGCCGTCGCGACAGGTGGTGCGCTGAAGACAGGCCCGAAAGGGCCTTTTTTATTGGCCGTATTGGCGTGAGAGACCAGGGTGGCGTGAGGTGGCAAGATGAAGAACGGGCGTAAGGCGGCGCGGAAGGACGCGCCGAACGGAAACAACCAGTCCCCCAAACACGGCAGCGAGATGACCGGCGCCGAGATGGTCGTGCAGGCCCTCGCCGACCAGGGCGTCGAGCACGTCTTCGGCTATCCCGGCGGCGCGGTGCTTCCGATCTACGACGAGATCATCCAGCAGGACCGCGTCGAGCACATCCTCGTCCGCCACGAGCAGGGCGCCGGCCACGCCGCCGAGGGCTACGCCCGCTCGACCGGCAAGGTCGGCGTCGCGCTCGTCACCTCCGGCCCCGGCGCCACCAACATGGTCACCCCGCTCACCGACGCGCTGATGGATTCGATCCCGATCGTCTGCATCACCGGCCAGGTGCCCACCCACTTGATCGGCAACGACGCCTTCCAGGAGTGCGACACGGTCGGCATCACCCGGCCGGCCACCAAGCACAACTGGCTGGTCCGCGACGTGAACGACCTCTCCCGCATCCTCCACGAGGCCTTCTATGTCGCCAGGCACGGCCGTCCCGGACCGGTGCTGGTCGACATCCCCAAGGACATCCAGTTCGCGAGAGGCATCTACACCGGCCCCAACCACGTCGAGCACAAGACCTACCGGCCGCGCACCAAGGGCGACCCGCAGGCGATCCGCGCCGCCATCGACCTGATCGCGAAGGCCAAGCGACCGGTGTTCTACACCGGCGGCGGCGTCATCAACTCGGGACCGCGGGCCGCCGCCCTGCTCCGTGAGCTGGTCAGGCTCACCGGCTACCCGATCACCTCGACGCTGATGGGCCTCGGCGCCTATCCGGCCGCCGACCGGCAGTGGCTGGGCATGCTCGGCATGCACGGCACGTGGGAGGCGAACCACGTCATGCACGACTGCGACCTGATGGTGGCGATCGGCGCGCGCTTCGACGACCGCATCACCGGCCGGGTCAATGCCTTTTCGCCGGGATCGAAGAAGATCCACATCGACATCGATCCCTCCTCGATCAACAAGAACGTCCGCGTCGATTTGCCGATCATCGGCGACGTCGCCGAGGTGCTCGAGGACATGCTGTTGGTCTGGAAGGCTGAGAAGCCGAAGATCGACCAGGCGGCGCTGAAGGCATGGTGGAAGCAGATCGACCACTGGCGGGCCCGCAACTGCCTCGCCTACCGCCAGAACCGTGACGTGATCATGCCCCAGTACGCGATCGAGCGGCTTTATGCGGCGACCCGCGACAAGGACGTTTACATCACCACCGAGGTCGGCCAGCATCAGATGTGGGCGGCGCAGTTCTACCAGTTCCAGGAGCCGAACCGGTGGATGACCTCCGGTGGCCTCGGCACCATGGGCTACGGGCTGCCCGCCGCTGTCGGCGTCCAGGTCGCGCACCCCGGCAGTCTGGTCATCGACATCGCTGGCGACGCCTCGGTGCTGATGACCATGCAGGAGATGTCGACGGCGGTTCAGCACAATCTGCCGATCAAGATCTTCATCCTCAACAATCAGTACATGGGCATGGTTCGCCAGTGGCAGCAGCTTCTCCACGGCAATCGCCTGTCCCACAGCTACATGGATTCGCTCCCCGACTTCGTGAAGCTCGCCGAGGCCTACGGCTGCGTCGGCATCCGCGCCGAGCGGCCGGGCGAGCTCGACGATGCGATCGCGGAAATGATCGAGGTGAACAAGCCCGTGCTCTTCGACTGCCGGGTCGCCGCGCTCGCCAACTGCTTCCCGATGATCCCCTCCGGCAAGGCGCACAACGAGATGCTCCTCCCCGAGGAGGCGGACGACGAGGCGGTGGCCAACGCGATCGACGCTCGCGGCAAGGTGCTCGTCTGATGAAGCGCGCCCGGACCGCCGCGGCCAAGCCCGCGCCCTCCCACGCCGTCCCCGCCGCCAAGCCGGCGCCGCGTCACCACAATCGCGCGGTGCTGCCGCCGGCGTCGGCCTATTTCATCGAAGACCGGCACGACCGCACCGAGCGCCATGTGCTGTCGGTGATCGTCGACAACGAGCCGGGCGTACTTGCTCGCGTCATCGGGCTCTTCTCGGGCCGCGGCTACAATATCGACAGCCTGACGGTCTCGGAGACCGAGCACGCCAAGCACCTGTCGCGGATCACTGTTGTCACCACGGGAACGCCGATGGTGCTCTCGCAGATCAGGAATCAGCTCGACCGCATGGTCCCGGTCCACGCCGTGATCGACCTCACCGCCGAGGGCAACCCGCTCGAGCGCGAGCTCGCGCTGGTCAAGGTCACCGGCGAGGGCAACGACCGGGTCGAGGCGCTGCGCATCGCCGACGCCTTCCGCGCCGAGGTGGTCGGTGCCTCGACCGAGCATTTCATCTTCCAGTTGACCGGCCGGACCGACAAGATCGAGCAGTTCATCTCGATCATGGCGCCGCTCGGCCTGACCGAAGTCTGCCGCACCGGCATCGCCGCGCTGGGGCGGGGCCCGGAGGGGCTGGACGGCTGAGTCCTGCTAGAGCGTCTTCGCCGTCGTCCGTCTGAGGCGGAGCGAAAGGATCCGCCCGAGGGCAAGGAGAAAGTCTCGCCCAAGCCCCGGGTTCGTATCGGCGAAGGCCGCGAACTGCTCCGGCGTGAGCGTCGCCACCGCGCAGTCGCGCACCGCCCAGGCGCCGGCCGAACGCGGGCCGCCGTCGAAGAACGACTGTTCGCCCACCACCGAGCCCGGACCGAATCGCGCCAGGCGGCCGAAGCTCAGGCCGTCGCTGGCGTGCGCGATCACCTCGACCTCCCCGTCGAGCACGATGAACAGTGCCTTGTCGGCGGTGCCGCGCCGGATGATCGCCTCGCCCGCCGGGATGCGGCGGAAATCGGCCACATCGAGAAGCTCGCCCCAGTCCGCTTCGCTCCAGTGCGGCAATGACAGCCTGTCGCCTTCGGGTGAGGCGGCCGCGGCGTCGCGGAGGACGGCAAGCGCGACGGCGCGATCGTGCGGATTGACCTCGGCCGCGGCTGTCATCGCGTCCTCGTTGTTGGCTCCGAAGCAAGCGTACCCCAAGCGGGCCCCAGCCCCTATAGTCGCGGCTGAAGGGACACCGAGGACGGCGGGGCGGCTCTGGCATGAACAACTACGTGCTCCTCGCGGCCTGTTTCCTGCTCGGCATCCTGCTCCGCCGCTCCGGCCGGCTCCCCGACAACGCCGCCGCCGCCCTCAACGGCTTCGTCGTCCACATCTCGCTTCCTGCCTTGACCCTTGCCTACGTCCACGGGCTCAAGCTCGACACGAGCCTGATCCTGCCGGCGCTGATGGCATGGGTCATGTTCGCGATCGGCTGCGCCTTCTTCTGGTTCGCCGGGCGGATCTTTCGCTTCTCTCCCGCCACCACCGGCGGCCTGATGCTGACCGGCGGCCTCGCCAACACCTCCTTCATCGGGCTGCCGATGATCCAGACCTTCTACGGCGAGGAGTTCCTCGGCCTCGGCATCCTCATCGACCAGGTCGGCTCCTATTTCGTGCTCTCGACCCTCGGCATCCTGGTGGCGTCGATCTATTCCTCCGGCCACGGCATCGAGCTGAGGTCGGTGCTCCGGAAGATCGCGCTCTTCACCCCGTTCCAGGCTTTCGTGCTGGCGCTTCTCCTGATGCCCCTCGCCTACCCCGAGTGGCTTGAAGCGCTCCTCCAGCGCCTCGGCGCGACGCTGATACCCATCGCCTTGGTGTCGGTCGGCTACCAGCTCCATCTCAGCCAGGTGCGCGGCAAGGCGATGCCGCTCGCGGTCGGGCTCGCCTTCAAGCTCGCGCTCGGCCCGGCGCTCATCCTCCTCCTCTTCGCCGGCATCCTCGGGAGCCGCGGAGAAGCGATCGAGGTCACCGTTTTCGAGGCGGCGATGCCGCCGATGATCGGCGCAAGCATCGTTGCCATGGACCACGAGCTCGATCCGCCGCTTCTCACCCTGATGGTGGGTCTCGGCATCCCGCTCGCATTCCTGACGCTGCCGCTCTGGCACCGTCTGCTCGACTCCCTTTGAGACAGGATGCGCGCCGCTTTTGGCGGTTGACAGCCGGTCCGGCGCCGCTACCAAGTCCCTCTCGACGCGGCGTCATCCGCCGCAGGCCCGTCGCCCGGAATGCCGTCCATGCCCTGCCATCTCTCCGTCAACCTCAATGCCGTCGCGATGCTTCGCAACCGCCGCAACCTGCCGTGGCCGAGCGTCGTCGACATCGGGCGGATCGCGCTCGACGCCGGCGCCCACGGGCTGACGGTCCATCCGCGGCCTGACGAGCGGCATATTCGGCGGACCGACGTGCCGGAGCTCGCCGCCGTCATCGCCAGGGAGTTCCCCGGGCGCGAGTTCAACATCGAGGGCAATCCCGACGCGCGCTTCGTGGAGCTGGTCGAGTCGGTCAAGCCGGCGCAGGTGACGCTGGTCCCCGACGACATCCGCCAGGCGACGTCCGACCATGGCTGGAACATCGCCGCCCATCGGACCTTCCTCAAGGATATCGTCGCCCGCCTCAAGAGCGGCGGGATGC
>DASSPO010000226.1:0-4590 GCA_035699585.1 Bauldia sp. | reverse complement strand
TCAAGCCAGTAGAGGGCATTGGCGACGAGAAAGTTCCGAACCTCGGTCCGACCGAAATTGTAGATCAGCGTGTTCCAGTCGCGATGGAAGCCGAGTCGCGGGTCGTCATGCTCGTAGAGCGCAGTGCCGTCGAAACGGGCGAGGCCGTGGGCGTCAGCCGGGAAATGCGCCGGAACCCAATCGATGATCACCCCGAGCCCGGCCTCATGACAGCGATCGACAAACCTTGCGAATGCTTCCGGAGGCCCGAAGCGGCTCGTGGGCGCGTAAAGGCCGATCGGCTGATAGCCCCAGGAGCCGTCGAAGGGAAACTCGGTGATGGGCAAGAGCTCGAGATGGGTGAAGCCCATGTCGGCGGCATAGGGGATGAGCGTATCGCCCAGTTCCTCGTAGGTCAGAAATTCGATTCCGTGTTTGCGCCGCCACGAGCCGAGATGCACCTCGTAGATCGAGATCGGGGCTGACAAGGCCTGTCGCCCGCGTCGCGCTTCCATCCAGTCGCCGTCGTGCCATTCATGGCGGACGAGGCCGGCAACGCGGGAAGCGGTCGCCGGCGGCCGCTCATGGCGAAAGCCGACGGGGTCGGCCTTCAGCGGCAGGAGACGGCCATCGGGTCCGAGCAGCTCGTACTTGTAGTTGGCGCCCTCGGCGACACCCGGAACGAAGATTTCCCAGACGCCAGCTTCGATCCGCTTGCGCATCGGATGGCGGCGACCGTCCCAGTGGTTGAAGTCGCCGACAACGCTGACCCGTAGTGCGTTGGGCGCCCAGACGGCAAAGGCAACGCCGTCAACGCCGTCGAGGGTCATCGGGTGGGCGCCGAGCCGCTCGTAGAGGCGCCGGTGGTGCCCTTCGCGGATCAAGTGGATGTCGAGGTCCCCGAGAATCGGGGGAAAGCGGTACGCATCCTCCGTCTGCCAAGAGCCGTTCCGTCCGTCCCAAAGGTCGAGCAGATAAGGGAACGCCTTCTTCCGCCGCGGCACGATGCCGGCAAAAAACCCGTCCGGATGAAGCTGATCGAGCGACGCGACCTGCTTCCCCGTCCGCTTGTCCACAATGTTGCAGGTGGCGGCTCCCGGCCAGAAAGCCCGCACCGACACGCTCCCATCCCCGGCCTGGTGCATGCCGAGCACGGCGAAGGGATCGCCATGGCGGGCGGTGACGACGGCGTCTATGGTCGCGTCATCGGGACGCCAGGAGGGGTACGCCGGGGCCTCCGATGCAGCGCGCGTCATGCCGCCCTCCTGCCCGCCGGCATGCCGTTCTGACTGGCGCTACCCCCGCCACCCGCCTTCGCGACATGCACCTCGCCCCTACCGCGGCGAAAGCCACCGGGAGGGAGCGAATCCGATCCCCCCGCAAACTCTTCCCTGGGCGTCCATTTCTCGCGGTTACGACTGCGCCTACCCACCCCCGCCTCCCTTCCGCCCGATGATACTGAGCAGACCACGGATCGGGATCGATAGCCACGCCGGCCTGTTGGCCGCCTCGTACTGAACCTCATAGGCCGCCTTCTGGATCAGAAACAGATCGAGGAAGGCCTGCGTCAGTTGTGAGTCCGGAAGGAAGCCGGCGGCCTTTGCGGCGGCAAGATAGGATCCCGCGAATTCGCGCGACGCGGAGTCGCGCCAGGCGCAGGCTCGGTCCCGGAGAACGGGATCGATCCTACCGGTTCGTTCGCGCATTCGGTCGAGTGCCGACCATGCCGCGTAGTCGAAGGAGCGCAGCATTCCAGCCACGTCGCGGAGCGGCGAAGTCTTTTCCCGCCGCTCGGCGAGGCCGCGCTGCGGCTCGCCCTCGAAGTCGATGAGATAGACGTCATCCTGCGCAACCAGCACCTGACCGAGATGGTAGTCGCCGTGAATGCGCATCTTGAGGCCTGACATCGGCAGCTTCGCCGCTGCCGAGACTCGGGCGAGGAGGGTCTTGCGCGCCTTGGAAAGCGCCGCCGCGTCAGCTTTCGCCTCACCCGTCAGGCCCGGCAGGGCCTTGGCAATGATGTCGAGAGCGCGCGTCACGTCACGGGTCGCTTCTTTCACCCAGCGCGCGACATCGCGCGGCTTTATCGGTTCGGCCTTGAAGTCGCGGTCGTTGGTTGGCGTCGCAAAGGCGGCGTGGAGTTCCGCCGTACGGCGGCCGAGGACGCCGCCCAGATCGAGCGGGTGGGCAAATGGCGCCGCGCTCTCCGCTGACGCGAGACCTGCCGTGTCGAGGTCGAGGCCGAGCGCGTCGAGCATCACATTCCAGGCATCGCCCTGGTTCCGCACGAAAGCGAAAACCGCAGCGAGCGCCAAGGGCGCACCCTTCGCCGGCACGTACTCCGCCGCGCCGAGGAAGGCCGGGATGTTTCGATAACCCGCCGTTTCCGTGAGGAAACGGGTCACAGCGATCTCGGGCTGTTCGCCGTCGCGAAGCCGCCGGTAGACTTTCACGATGGCCAGATCGTTGACAATGAACGAGACATTGCTTTGCTCGACGCCGACGTTGCGCAGCGGCCCCTCGAGGGTAAGAGTGCGGAGCGCGTTGGTACCGGTCATCTCGACCCGGCCTCCCTCTGCTTCGATCGGCCGTCCGTTGCGAATGGCGGCGATCAGATCGCGGTGGAAGCGCTCGTCGTAGGCGGCGTCGATGATCGCCCCGAGCTTTGGCCCGGTACGAATCTTGGCGAGTGTCCACGACAGCTTCGGCGCTCCGAAGCGAAGGTTCTCTTCGCCCCACAGCACCGAGAGTGGCATGAGGTAGCGCTGCGCCCCGCCCCTACCCGTCCTGGCGGTGACGATGGCGAGGCGATTTTCCTCTCCCGGAATCGTGGCAATCGACTCCAGATCGACTGCCTCGATGCGTTCGCCCTTGTCCGCAAACCAGCGCTGTCCGGCGATGAACGCGGGGAGTGCATAGCGCTCAAGGAGCCGCCGCTCCCCGCTGTCGGCGAGGGCGCGCCTGAGGCTGCCACCCGGGGCCGTGACCGTAACGTATTCGGGAAGCGGTCCCGGCGCCTGGACCCGCCAGCGCGGCGCCTCTGCCTCGTCGGCAAGCAGAAACCAGAAGAAGCCATAGGCGGGCAAGGTCAGGAGATAGGGCAGGTCGCCGGCCGGCGGAAACGGGGCGCCGCCACTCAGCTCGATCGGCACCGACCCACGGTATGGCGACAGGTCGATCTCCACCGCCTGCGCCTGACGCGAGAGATTGAAGACACAAAGGATGCGCTCGCCCCCATGTTCGCGGACGTAGGCGAGAATCTTCCGGTTGTTCGGGTAGAGCAGCGTGAACGAGCCGCGGCCAAAGGCGCGATGCTGCCGCCTCACGGCGATCATCCGGCGCATCCAGTTAAGGAGCGAGTTAGCCTCGCCCTGCTCGGCCTCGACGTTGACCGCCTGGTAGCCGTAGACCGGATCCATGATCGCAGGGAGATAGAGCGCCTGTGGGTTGGCGCGGCTGAAGCCGCCGTTGCGATCCGCGGACCATTGCATCGGCGTCCGCACTCCGTCGCGGTCGCCGAGGAAGTAGTTGTCCCCCATGCCGATCTCGTCGCCGTAGTAGACCACAGGCGTGCCGGGCATGGAGAACAGCAGCGCGTTCATCAGTTCGATCTTCCGCCGGTCATTGTCCATGAGCGGCGCGAGTCGGCGGCGGATGCCGAGGTTGATGCGGGCGCGCTTGTCCTTGGCATAAGTTCGCCAGAGGTAGTCGCGCTCCTCCGCCGTGACCATCTCGAGCGTCAGCTCGTCGTGATTCCGGAGAAAGATGGCCCACTGGCAGTTCTCCGGAATGTCCGGAGTCTGGCGGATGATGTCGGTGATCGGATGCCGATCCTCCTGCGCCACGGCCATATACATTCGCGGCATGAGCGGGAAGTGGAACGCCATGTGGCATTCGTCGCCGTCGCCGAAATAAGGCCGCGTGTCTTCGGGCCACTGGTTCGCTTCGGCGAGGAACATGCGGTCCGGGTAGTGCTTGTCCATCTCGGCGCGGAGCTCCTTCAGGACGGCATGCGTCTCTGACAGGTTCTCGTTGTTGGTGCCGTCGCGCTCGACGAGGTAGGGAATCGCGTCGAGGCGGAGCCCGTCGACGCCCATGTCGAGCCAGTAGCGGAGGAGGCGCTTCACCTCCACGATCACCGCCGGGTTGTCGAAATTGAGGTCCGGCTGGTGTGAATAGAAGCGGTGCCAGAAATAGGCCTTGGCCTTTTCGTCCCAGGTCCAGTTCGATTTCTCGGTGTCGATGAAGATGATCCGGGTTTCTCGATAGCGGTCGTCGGTATCGCTCCAGACGTAGAAATCCCGCTCCGGCGAGCCCGGCGGCGCGCGCCGCGCCCGCTGAAACCACGGATGCTGGTCCGAGGTATGGTTGATGACCAGCTCGGTGATGACGCGCAGGCCACGACGGTGCGCCCGATCGACGAAGGCGCGGAAGTCGCGCATGGTCCCGTAGGAGGGGTTGACCGTCTCGTAGTCGGAGATGTCATAGCCGTCGTCGCGCAGTGGCGACGGGTAGAACGGCATCACCCAGATCGCATCCACGCCGAGGGAAGCGACGTGGTCCAGGCGCTGCATCAGCCCCTTGAAGTCGCCGATGCCGTCGTCATTCGAG
>DASSPO010000225.1:0-5589 GCA_035699585.1 Bauldia sp. | reverse complement strand
ACGGCAAGACCTGGGGATACCCGATCGCGGTCGAGGCAGTCGGCCTCATCTACAACAAGGCGCTTGTCCCGACGCCGCCCGCGACCATGGAAGAGATCGCCGACATGAAGATCGAGGGCGTCTCCTCGCCGATCATGTGGGACTACAACAACACCTACTTCTCCTTCCCGCTGCTCATGGCGGGCGGCGGCTTCGCCTTCAAGAAGGACGCCAGCGGCTCGTACGACGCGAGCACCACCGGCGTCGCCAACGAGGGGGCGATCGCCGGGGCCTCGATGATCAAGAAGCTCATCGACTCGGGCGCCATGCCGAAGGGCGTCGACTACGGCGTCATGGATGCGGCGATCAACAAGGGCGAGACCGCCATGGTGATCAACGGGCCGTGGGCCTGGGCCAACCTCAAGACCTCGGGGATCGATTTCGGCGTCGCCCCGATTCCCTCGGTCGGCGGCCATCCGTCGAAGTCCTTCGTCGGCGTTCTCGCCGCGGTGATCAATTCGGCGAGCCCCAACAAGGATATCGCCCGCGAGTTCATCGAGAACTACCTGCTCAGCGACGAAGGCCTGAAGATGATCAACGACGACGTGCCGCTCGGCGCGGTGGCGTCGATCTCCTTCTCGAAGCAGGTGGAAGGCGATCCGAACATCGCCGCGACGCTCGCCAACGCCCAGAACGGCGTGCCGATGCCGTCCAATCCGGAGATGGGCAAGTTCTGGGCGGCGATGGGCCCGGCGCTGACCGCGATCACCAACGGCCAGGCCACCGTCGAGGACGCGCTCAAGGACGCCGAGAAGCGCATCCTCGCCAAGTAGCAGGCGGAGACGGAGCCGGCGGCGCATGAGCCGGCTCCGCCTTCGGCGCGCGGGATGAGCGAGATCGCGGCAATCGGGATCGGAACGCCGGCACCAGCGACGGTGGGGCGGACGTGGCTGGTCCGCCTGCTCAAGGCGGCACTCCTTGTCCTGGTGGGACTGGGGGGACTCTACGTCGTATGGGGCCTCTATCTCGCCGGCGAGCCCATCCTCGCCGCGCTCGTGTTCGCCACCGTCGCCGCCGTGGTCACCCTGTTCGGCTGGGCGCGCTTCTACAACTGGCGCTTCGTCTTTCCGGGCGTCGCCGCGGTCGCGCTCTTCATCCTGGTGCCGGTCGTCTACACCTCGGCGATCGGCTTCACCAACTTCGGTTCGCGCAACCTCCTCACCCTTGAGCGGGTGCAGGACTACCACCTCGCCAAGCTCGAGACGGCCCCCGGCAGCGGGCGGCCTTTCGCGCTCACCGCGGACGGCCTCCGCCTGTTCTTCCCCGCCTCCGGCGACCGGCCGGCGCTGATCACGCCGGCCATCACCGAAGCCGCGGACGGCCGGCTCACCGCCGAGTTCTACCAGGGTGAGCCGCCGGAAACGTTGCCCGTGCGTGACGTACTCAAGCACCGCGGCCTCCTGCAGACCCTCTCGGTCAGCGCACCCGACGGTTCGGTGCTGACCATGTCCGGGCTTCGCGAGTTCGCGGCGGCGGAGCCGATCTACGAACTCGGCGAGGGCGGCGTCCTCATCGCAAGAGACGGAACCCGCCTCATTCCCAACCATGAGACCGGGTTCTACGAAACCGAAGCGGGCCAGAGCGTGCCGCCGGGCTGGCGCGTCGGGGTCGGCTTCCGGAATTTCACCCGCATCCTGACCTCGGAAGGGATTCGCGAGCCGATCCTCCAGATCTTCGTCTGGACCTGCGTCTTCGCCTTCCTGTCGATGGTGCTCACCTTCACCGTCGGCATCCTGCTTGCGATCGCGCTGGAATGGCCGCACCTCGCGTTCAAGGGCGTCTACCGGGTCCTGCTGATCCTTCCCTACGCGGTGCCGGCCTTCATCTCGATCCTCGTCTTCCGCGGCCTCTACAATCAGAACTTCGGCGAGATCAACCTCATCCTTTCGAGCCTGTTCGGCATCAAGCCGGACTGGTTCACCGATCCGTTCCTCGCCAAGGTCATGCTCCTCATCGTCAACACATGGCTCGGCTACCCCTACATGATGCTGCTCGGCATGGGTTTCCTGCAGAGCGTGCCGACGGACCACTACAAGGCGGCGGCGCTCGAAGGCTCGGGCGCGATACGGAACTTCATCGCGATCACGCTGCCGCAGATCCTGCCCCCCTTCGTACCGCTGCTCATCTCGAACTTCGCCTTCAATTTCAACAACGTCGTGCTGATCCTCCTGCTCACGCGCGGGCAACCCGACATCCCCGGCACCTCCATTCCCGCCGGATCGACCGACATCCTCGGCTCGTTCACCTTCCGCATCGCCTTCCAGGACTCGGGACAGGACTTCGGCCTTGCCGGCGCCATCTCCACGCTGATCTTCATCATCACCGGCATCATCGCCTACGCGAACTTCCGCGCCATGCAGCGGCTCGCCCGCAGCCGGAGCGCACGGCCATGATGGTCGAAAACCCGCGGTCGCTGTTGTGGCGGAAACTTCTCGCCCACGGCTTCCTCATCGCCTTCATCGCGATCATCCTGTTCCCGTTCCTGATGGTGCTGTCGATCTCCTTCCGCGAGGGCAACTTCTCGACCGGAAGCCTCTTCCCGGAACGGCCGACGCTGGAGCATTGGGCGCTCGCCTTCGGCTTCGACTACACGCGGCCCGACGGAACCGTGGTGCAGCCTCCATTTCCGGTCCTCCACTGGCTGTGGAACTCGATCAAGATCGGACTGATCGCCTCGGCGGGGATCCTGATGCTGTCGACCACCTCCGCCTACGCCTTCTCGCGGCTCCGCTTCCGCGGCCGGACGGGGCTCCTCGATGGGTTGCTCATCGTCCAGATGTTCCCGGCGGCGCTGACCGTGATCGCCATCTACGCCATCTTCGATGCCCTCGGCCGCGTCGTTCCCTGGCTCGGCGTCGACCAGCATCCTGCCCTGATCCTTTCCTATCTGTCGGCGATCACGCTCCATATCTGGACGATCAAGGGCTACTTCGACAGCGTCGATCCGGCGCTCGACAAGGCGGCGCAGATCGACGGGGCGACGCCGTGGCAGACGTTCCGCTACGTCTTCCTGCCGCTTGCCATACCGATCCTTGCCATCGTCTTCGTGCTGGCGTTCATCTATCTGGTCAACGAATACCCGGTGGCATCGATCCTGCTCCGCGATACCGAGCAAATGACGCTCGCGGTCGGAGCGCGGCAGTATCTCTACGAGCAGCGGTACCTGTGGGGGGACTTCGCCGCCGCGGCGATTCTTTCAGGGCTGCCGATCACGGTGCTGTTCCTGATCTGCCAGCGATTCCTCGTCTCCGGCCTTGCCGAAGGCGGCGTCAAGGGCTGACCGTCGCGCCTCAAGCGAAAAGGTATCGGCGAACGGCGGCATCGTCGACCGTGATACCCAGACCCGGTCCGTCGCGCACGGCGATGAAGCCGTCCTCCATGACGATGGGGTCGGCGACGATGTCGTTCTGCATCGGTGACGGCTCGGGCTTGAGCTCGAGCAGGAGGACGTTGGGCGCGGCGGCGGCGAGATGGAGCGAGGCGGCGGTGTTGATCGCGCTCGACCAGGAGTGGGCATTCCACGAAACGCGGGCCTCCGCCGCCATTTCGATGACCTTCCGCGTCCCGGTCACCCCCTCGGCGCGGCCAGGATCGACCATGATGATGTCGAGTGCCTTGGAGTCGATCAGGCGGCGGAAGTCGGAAACAAGCCAGCCCTTCTCGCCCGTGCAGAGCGGCGTCGCGGTCGCGGCGCGCAGCCTTCTCCAGCCGTCGATGTCGCCCTCCGGCAGCGCGTCCTCGAGCCAATAGAGGCGATAAGGCTCGAAGGCGCGCGCCATGGCGATGGCGTGGCTCGCCGTCCAGTTCGAGCCTGCCGCCACGTCGACGATGATCTCCGCATCGTCACCCACCGCCTCGCGCACAGCCCTGACGATGGCAAGGTCGCGCTTCGGGTCCTTGCCGAATGCGATCGAAAGATCGTGGCCCCAGCCGCCTTTCAGCACCTGGAAACCACGGGCGCGAAGCTGGGCGAAATAGGCGCCGATGCCGGCAATATCGGCGGTGTCGAAGATGATCGAGGACGCGGCGCGGACGCGGTCCCTCCGCTTGCCTCCGAGCAGGCGGTAGAGCGGGACGCCTTGAAGGCGCGCAGCCAGGTCCCAGAGCGCCATGTCGATGGCGCTAAGGGCGAACGTGACGATGCCGCCGTTGCCGCTCCAGTAGGTCGTGTCGCGGAACTCTGACCAGATCGCCTCGACGTCGCGCGGGTCGCGGCCGAGGAGGCGAGGGCCAAGCCCGCGGTCGACAATCACCTTCATGGCGAGCGAGGCGTCCTCGCTGCCGGTGATGGCCTCGCCCCAACCGACGGCGCCGCTCGCCGTCTCGATGCGCACCAGCGCCACACAGCGGATCTTGCCGTTGTTGTTGGGCTCGGCATAGCGAAGCGGCAACGCCTCGACCCGCGCGATCTTCTCGACGGTTGTCATCGGCTTCACTCCCCACCGAGGCGAATCGTCCGCCCCTCCCGGGCCGCCCGGTACATGGCGTCGACGAACTCTACCGTGAGCACGCCGAGATCGGCGGGCGAGCCGTTGACGCCGCGGCCGAGAACGATGTCGACCAGGTTGTCGGCGGGCGCCCAGTCCGGATACCGCTCCTCGGCCGGCAGGCCCGGAAGGCGGTGCACCTCGCCCTGCAGGCCATGTATAACCGCAACGCCCTCGTTGACGTCGAACAGGATGTGGCCGGCGGATCCGAAGATGCGATATTCGAGAATCTCGTCGTGTCCCGGAATCACCGAGCCGGTCGAGCCGATGGAGCCGATGGCGCCGTTGTCGAAACGGGTCACGGCCGCGTCGGCGAGGTCGACGGCGAGTTCGAAGGGCTCGACCATGGCAGCGACGCTGACCGGCTTCAGGCCGGTCACCAGAAAGAGCAGCGCGGCGCTGTGCGTCACCTGGGTCTGCCCCTGCCCGCCGCCGGCTATCTCCGGATCGGCATAGGTCCTCGCCCCGGGCGGGTTGAGCGAGTAGCCGAGGACATCGCGATAGGGCTCGGGGTTACCGCGATACAATTCCCTGACGATGGAGGCGAACTGGCACGAGACATATTCGATCGTGCCGATCCGGCCGTCGGCGATGGCATCGCGCACGGCAAGGACCTGGCGGTTGTAGTGCCACGGATAGCCGATGATCAGCTCCACGCCCCGCGCCTTTGCGAGCGCCGCAAGGCTGCGGGCATCCTGCGGGCGGATGGTCATCGGTTTCTCGAGCAGGAGATGGAGTCCGCGATCCAACACGGCACGGGCGAGCGGCGCGTGAAGGTCGTGCGGCACCGCGACGATGGCCGCGTCGAGCTCGACCTTCGACAGCATCTCGGCGGCATCGGCGAAGACCCGGTCGGCAGGCACGCAGAACCGCTCCGCCGTGCGGGCACGGTTGCCGGCGTCAGGATCGGCGATGCCGGCAATGACGGCGTCGGGGTTTGCCTGAAGCGCCGGGAGATGGGCGCGCGTCGCCCACCAGCCGCAGCCAATCACGCCGATCCGTGCGCTCATCCTTCCTCCGCCCGGTTGCGGCGCAGTTCGTCATAGAGGACGGCAATGAGGAG
>DASSPO010000224.1:0-8873 GCA_035699585.1 Bauldia sp. | reverse complement strand
GTCTCGATTATCACCCTGATGCTGGCGCTCACCGGGAGGCTATTGATCAAGGACCGCCTCGCCCGCGAGGCGGCGGCCGGCTACGCTAGGCGCGCCGACCACATGGGGATCGGCCTCGTGGGCCGGACGCTCGGTTCGCTCGGCATCGGCAATATCGGCGCCGAGCTTTACCGGCTGGCGAAGCCCTTCGACATGAGGTTCATCGCGCACGACCCCTACGCCGACAGGGCAGTGGCCGAAGAGCTGGGCATCGAGCTGGTGGGGATCGACGACCTCTTCCGCCGCTCGGACATCCTGTCGGTGACCTGTCCGCTCACGCCCGAAACATGGCACATCGTCAACGCCGAGCGCATCGCCCAGATGAAGCCGACCGCCTATCTCATCAATACCGCGCGCGGTCCGATCGTCGACCAGAAAGCGCTGACCGCGGCTCTCCAGGAGCGGCGGATCGCCGGGGCCGGGCTTGACGTCCTCGAACAGGAACCGCCGGACCCGGACGATCCGATACTCAAACTCGACAACGTGATCCTGGCGCCGCATGCGCTATGCTGGACAGACCAGTGCTTTGCCGGCAACGGCGCGGCCGACATCAGGGCAGTCCTCGACGTGCAGCACGGGCGCGAACCAAAGGGTGTGGTCAACCGTGCTGTCCTTGCGTCGGCGACATGGAAGAGCCGGCTCGCCGAATATGGCCGCCGCTTCGGGAACTGAAGGAGGACTTGCGGAAGAGGCAGGGACGCGGAAATTCGTGCCAGGGAAGTGAACGACCGGCCGGCGTCCCGACGGTCGCTCAAGAAAACAGTCCAGCCGGTCGCCGCGATGGCGGCCGGACACATCAATATGGGAGGAACATGACAATGAACGATCGCGAAAGGCGTGATTTCGAGGCGGGTCTATCGGCGGAGGTCGATTCCTGGCTCCGCGGCGAGCCGACCCGCCGGGTGTTCATCACCAGGCTCGGTCAGATGATGGGGATGCTGCCGCTGTCGGGCGCGCTGCTCACCTCGGTCAGCTCCTGGGCGTTGGCCCAGGCGGCACTCGAGCTTGCCGATCCGAGCACGCCGCTCGGCCAAGCCCAGGCGCTGGCCCTCGCGGCATCGACCGAGGGGCCGAAGGACGGCTCGGCCTACCGGGCGGTCGAGGCGGCCAAGCAGTACGCCGGCATCACCATCAGCATGACCTACGAGGCCGGCCTGCAGGCGCTCGATCCGCGCAACTTCTCAGGCCCGATGTGGGAACAGCTCACCGGCATCAAGTCGAACGTGGTCGAACTGTCCAATCCGGACCAGTACTCGAAGGCCGTTGCCGAGCACATCGCCGGCTCCGGCGCCTATGACGTGCTCGACATCTCGCCGTCCTGGACGCCGTCGCTGGCCGACGGCGGCGTGATCGCGCCGCTCGACGACTACATCGCCAAGTACATGAACATGGCGGACCTCGACGACTATCATCCGCTCTACAAGGCTCTGCCGACCTACAAGGGCAAGATCTGGGGCTTCTTCGACGACGGCGACATGTTCGCCCTCTACTACCGCAAGGACATCTTCGAGGACCCGAAGGTGATGGAGGCCTACCAGGCCAAGTTCGGCAAGGCGCTTGCCCCGCCGAAGACCTGGGAGGAGTACGCCCAGATCGCCCAGTTCATCACCGATACGATGGCGCCGAACGTGTACGGGGCCGGACACTTCCGGAAGGCTGCGAGCCCGGGCAACCAGTTCGACTTCCTGCAGCAGTTCCGCGCCAATGGCGGCCAGCTGTTCGATGAGAACATGAAGGCGGGCCTTGCCTCGCCGGCGGGCATCAAGACGCTCGAGAACATGATCGCCGCCAACAACGCGTCGATCCCGGGCAACAACGAGCTCGATGCCGTCTCGTTGTGGGCGGCGTTCCTCACCGGCAAGGTGGCGATGATCTACTCGTGGCCGCCGACCGGACGCATGTCGGCCGGCTATTCGCAGACTGCGACCGCTATCAACTTCATCCCGCAGTCGCAGATCGCCGGCAAGGTCGGCTATGCGGTCGTCCCCGGCAATCCCGAGCATGCCACCGGGTACAACAAGGCGCTTTCGGCCGACTCCGCCAATCCGGATGCGGCCTACCTGTTCATGCAGTGGGCCTGCTCGCCCCCGGTGTCGCTGGCGCGCTGCATGCTGCCTTACGCGCTCCGCGATCCCTACCGGATCTCGCATTTCAAGTCCGACCTCTACGCCCAGCTCTGGCCGGACGCGAAACTGTATCTCGCCAACCTCAACAATTCGGCCAATGTCGGTCTCCTCGATCCGATCATGCCTGGCGCGCAGGATTACTTCGTGAGCCTCGACCGCATGGCGACGTCGGTGTGGGCCGGCGCCGACCCGAAGACGGCGCTCGAAACCGCCGCGGCGGAATGGGACGCGACCACCGAACGGCTCGGCGTCGATTCGCAGAAGGCGTTCTACACCGAGTTCCTCAAGTTGCCGGGAGCGACCGCCGACAACACGGTCGAGAAGCTCGGCATGGCGGTCAAGCTCGACTGAGCGACTCAATAACGGAAGCCGGGGCTCGCGCCCCGGCTTCCATCGGAAACCTGGGGCGAGGGCAGGTCCATCCTGCCGAGCGCCTCGGACAGGCGCCGGCGCGGGGGACGGGGACCTTGGCGAATATCGCCGTGACCAGAGAGATGAAGGCTGCAGGGGCGCCGCCGCGGCTGTCGGGATTCGGCGAATGGTGCGACCGCCACTTCAAATGGCTACTGGTCGCGCCCGCGGTCCTCCTCATCCTTGCGCTGTCGATCTATCCGCTTCTGTTCTCGCTGGTCGTCTCCTTCATCAACTACGATTTCCAGATCCCGGGACACGCCTTCGTCGGGCTCAAGAACTTCGAGCTGGTGGTCTTCGATCCCGTGGCGCGGCGCGCCCTCGTCCTCACCGCCATCCTGTCGGGGACGAGCGTGCTCATCGAGTTCCTGCTCGGCCTCGCGGTGGCCCTGACGATGATGAAGAGCTTTCGCGGCCGCGGGCTGATCATGTCGATCCTGATCGTGCCGCTGTTCATCAGCCCGGTGATCGTCGGCCAGGCCTTCACGCTGATCCTCCAGCGCCCGTTCGGACCGACCAACTACATCCTCAGCCAGATCCTCGGAGGCGAGGTGAACATCAGCTGGCTGACCGAGAGCCCGTGGCTCTACTTCTCGATCATCCTCGCCGACGTCTGGCAGTGGACGCCGTTCATGTTCGTCATCCTGCTCGCCGGGCTGACCGCGATCCCGCCCAACCTCTTCGAGGCGGCGGAGCTCGACGGGGTCAATGCTTGGCAGGTGTTCTGGTCGATCACGCTGCCGCATCTCGGGCCGATGATCCTGCTCGCGATAACCTTCCGGCTCCTCGACGCGATAAGGCTGTTCGACACGATCTTCATCATGACCGGTGGCGGCCCGGGGACGCAGACTTATACTGCCTCGTATTACCTCTACACGGTCGGCTTCACCCAGTTCCATCTGTCGCAGGCGACGGCGGGGAGCTGGCTGTTTCTGATCATCACCGCGCTGGTCGTGACCTTCCTGGTCCGCCGGCTGCTCAAGGTGGAGACGGCGTGATGGCTGCGGCAACGCGCCCGGTCCGCCGTCGGAGGCGAGTGAGGATTCCGGTCGCCCGGATCCTGCTCCTCGGCTTCTTCGTGGCCTTCGTGCTCGTGCCGCTCTATTGGATGTTCAACACGTCGATCAAGCCGAGCGACGACTACCTCGCGATCCCACCGGTGTGGTGGCCGAGCGAGCCGACGCTGGTCCATTACGAGGCGGCACTCTTCGCCTATCGCGGCCTCGACGGGCTGATCAATTCCGTCATCGTCTCCACTGCAGCGACGGTGCTGTCGGCGCTTCTCGGAACGCTGATGGCCTACAGCCTGGCGCGCTACAATACCGGCGGCCAGCACCTGTCGTTCTGGGTACTGTCGCAGCGCTTCCTGCCGCCGATCGCGATCGTGCTGCCGGTCTTCCTCATCTACCGCGGCATCGGCATCTACGACACCCATCTCGGCCTGATCCTCGCCTATACCGTGTTCACGCTCCCCGTCTCGGTGTGGATGATGTACGCCTATTTCCGCGGCATGCCGCGCTCGCTCGAGGAGGCGGCCATGGTCGACGGCTGCACGCGCTGGCGGGCGTTCTGGACCGTCGCCGTGCCGCTCGCGGCGCCGGGGATCGTCGCGGCGGCGGTGTTCGCCTTCATTGCCTGCTGGACCGAGTTCTTCTTCGCCCTTCTGCTGACCAGCCGGAACGCCTTCACCTTGCCGACGGTGTTCCGCGCCTTCATCGGCTTCCAGGGCGCGCAGTATGGCGAGGCGGCCGCGCTTGCCATCGTCTCTCTCGGGCCGTCGATCGTTCTCGGGGTGCTCGCGCAGCGCCACCTTGTGCGAGGTCTGACGCTCGGTGCGGTGCGCGGCTAGGGAACGGGAACCGACAGAATGGCCGACGTGAAGATCAGGGGTCTCCACAAGCGCTACGGCGCCTTCGAGGCGGTGCGCGGCATCGACCTCGAAATCCCCGACGGCGAGTTCACCGTGCTGGTCGGACCGTCGGGCTGCGGCAAGAGCACGCTTCTGCGCACCATCGCCGGGCTCGAGGACGTGAGCGAAGGCGAGATCGAGATCGGCGGCGAAATCGTCAACGATATGCGGCCGCGCGACCGCGACGTCGCCATGGTCTTTCAGGACTATGCGCTCTACCCGCACATGACGGTGGCGAAGAACATCGGATTCGGGCTGAAGGCGCGGAAGCTGCCGCCGGCCGAGATCGAGGCCCGCGTCCAGACCGCGGCGGCGATGCTCGGCATTACCGGCCTGCTCGGCCGCTACCCGCGTCAGATCTCGGGCGGACAGCGCCAGCGGGTCGCGATCGGCCGGGCGATCGTGCGGAGTCCCCGGATCTTCCTGTTCGACGAGCCGCTCTCCAATCTCGACGCGCAGCTCCGCGACGAGATGCGTGGCGAGATCAAGCGCCTCCACCGCGATATCTCGACGACGATGATCTATGTCACGCACGACCAGATCGAGGCGATGACGCTTGCCGATCGGATCGTGCTGATGCGCGATGGGCTGATCGAACAACAGGGCGCCCCGCTCGACCTGTTCGAGCGGCCTGCGACGACGTTCGTCGCGGGTTTCCTCGGTTCGCCCAAGATGACCTTCCTGCCCGGCCGCCTGTCCCGGAACGGGACCGCCGCCTCGATCCTCGTCGATGGCGGCCTGAGGCTCGACCTGCCCGCCGGACGTGCCCTCGGTGGGGCCGAGGGACGTTCGGTGATCGTCGGTGTTCGGCCCGAGCACATTTATCGCGCGGCCGACGCCGCCGGGCCCGGCGAGGCGCGCCTCGATGCCGCGATCGAGCTGCTTCAGCCCACCGGCTCCCGCACCTACGCGACCTTCCGTATCGGCGGGATCCCGGTGACCGCGGAACTCGAGGCACATGACGCCGGCCGACCCGGCGACATCGTCCCTCTCGGGATCAATCTGAACCGGGTCTCGCTGTTCGACGCCGACACGCAGCGCGCCATCTGAATCGGCTCCGACCTCGGCAGGGCTCCACGCGGCCGCGCACATCTGTTACAAGGACGAGAACCCGGCTTCACAGCGCGGCGGCTGGTTTGGCGGGAACCATGGCGGGGGAAGACGGTTTTCGGCTTGCCACGGTCAAGAGGGACCGGCCGGACCTCCGCGACCTCACCTATTTCCCCAGCCTTCGCGCCCTGCCGCGGAGGCTTGATCCGCCGGCACCTCTCATCGCCGCTCTGAGTGACCGCCGCCGGGCGAGGCGGATTGTCCGGAACCAGCTCTTGAGTGGCGAGGAGGGTCGGAGCAGCTGCACCGCCCAGGCGCTTGCCTCGGTCATCGACATCCTCCGCTTCGGCGACGGGGCGAGCGACGGGCGTGCCCTCGCCGAGTTCAGGGCGAGCGCCGAGATGCTTTACACCGAGGGCCGGCTGATCGAAGCAGCCGAGCTGGGGCGGAGTCAGCCGGCGGAAGGGCTCAACAGCCTGCGCTCGGCAATCAAGGCCTACTATCACAACGGGGTCTGCACTGAAGACGACTGGCGAAGGGGCAAGGAAGCCCGCGACGAGGGCGGTCACGCCGTCGTCGTCGCCAAGGCGGCGCGGAACATCACGCTCGGCGCCTATTACCGTGTCCGCCCGATCCTTAACGACTTCCATACGGCACTCAACGATGTCGGCGCGATTTTCGTCGCGGCCGAGATTCATGCCGGCTGGGATACCGAGGCGGTGAAGAGCAATGCCGGCCGCATCAACCTGGCCGGCGCTGCCGGCGGCGTTCTCGGCAACCATGCCTTCGTCATCGTCGGCTATGACGAGGACGGGTTTCTCGTCCTCAATTCCTGGGGGCCGGAATGGGGAGGCTATCGCCCCGACACGGCAAGCGGACGCGGATGGGCGGGCATCGGCCACTGGTCCTACCAGGATTGGGCGGAACGGCTGATCGACGGCTGGGTGCTCCGGCTGGGCGTGCCGACCCGGAATGCGTTCGACTACTCGCTGGGCGAGCAGGGGCTCGGCGCCTTCATGGCCGGCGGCATCCGCTCCGGTTCGACGCCGCGCTATGAGCTGGTGGGCCACTATGTCCATCTCGATGACGGCGCATTCGTGCGCACAGGGCATCTCCCGAGCGACCGCGCCTCGGTCGAGGCGACGGTCGCCCTGCTGAACGACCGCAGAAGATCGGCAAGAACCAGGAAGGCGGGCGGCGTCGAGAAACGCGTATACGACAAGGTTCTCCTGTGGATTGCCGGCGGCAACGAAAGGACGAGGGACGCGGTTACCGACGCTGTGGTCGCCAAGCCGTTCTGGGTGTCGCAAAGCATCTATCCGATCACCGTCCTGTGGTGCTCCGATTTCATCGAGCAGACGATGGTCGTCCTCGACCGGCTGTTCGAGGCGGCGCAGGAGAAAGTTGGGAAACCTGGCGCAGACCTGGACCGGCGCATCGAGATCGAGACCCGTGGTATCGGCCGGGCGTTCTGGCGCGACATAAAGCGCTCGGCGCGGCGCGCGGCATCGGCCGGCCGTCGGTCGCCGCCGGGCGGCATGCACGAGACTTTCGCCGCGCTGATGGAGCTTGACCCGGCGATCGAACTTCACGTCGTCGCCGAAGGAGCTGGGGCGGTGCTGCTCGCCGAGTGCTTCGAGGCGTCGGCGCGGGATGACGGGGGGCCTCAGGCCATCGCGGCGCTGATGAGCCGCATCGCAACGCTTACCCTGCTTGCGCCGGCGTGCACGGCAAAGACCCTCGAGGAGTGGCTCTTGCCCTGGTCGAAGATGACAGGACGCAGGATCCTCCTGCTAACGCTCTCGCCCGCGACCTCACGGCGCATGATCACCGGCCTCTACGGCGCCCCGATTCTCGAACTGGTCCAGCGCTCCTTTGAGGAGGAAGAGCCCGGCGACGCCGAGTTGCTGCCGCGGAAAGAGGCACGCATCGTCGGCACGACAGCGGCGGCTGCCCAGGCCAAGAAGGAGTACCGTTCGCTCAGCGTCGAGTGGCTTGAAGCCAAGGGCGAGGGACCGGTCAAGCGACTCCGCACTGTGACATTCGGCACAGAAGCCCGCGGCCGGATCGCGGCACAAATCAACAATGGGGCAGCGCGCATCGCGCGCAGAAACGGCGGCCGGCGAGATGCGGGCCGGAAATGACGTCGGCAGCGGAAGCATGAGGAGGAAGCGATGGCCAAGACGACGAAGAGGGCCGCGAAGCCCGCCAAGGCGGAGCGGCCGCCCGCGGGGCGGATAGACCTCGAGACGCTTCACAGAAAGCTCGCCGATCCGAGGACCTCGGAAGCCTCGCTTCGCAAGTATTTCAAGATTGACGAGACGCGTTCCGGCCCCTTCACGCCGCAGCTCGAGCTCAATCCGGCAACGGTCAAGATTCCCCCCACGCCCGATGGCGCGGCGCGCGGCGACATGGCGATCGCCAGCGCCAACTGGTGGTGCCGGATGCGCCGGACGTCGCTTTTCAATGCGCGTATGGCCGAGGGCTACAAGGGTCCCATCATCGTCTCCGAGGGGGACTCATGGTTCCAGTATCCGATTCTCCTCAACGACGTGATCGACCACCTCATCGCCAAGGGCTACGCGATCCGGAGCCTCGATGCAGCGGGCGACACGCTCGAAAATATGATCCGGAGCGGCGAGTATCTCGACGGGCTGCGTCAGACCGGCGCTTCCGTGTTTCTCTTCAGCGCCGGCGGAAACGACGTGCTCGGCGGCGGCAACCTCGCTTCCGTGGTCCGCGACTTCGACCCGGCGCTCAATCCGGCACAGCACATCCTTCCCGCGTTCCAGACGCTGCTCGATCAGGCGATCGCCGGTTACGACCAGATCCTGCGGAACGTCGAGGCTCTTCCCGGCGACATCCTCACCATCTGCCACGGCTACGACAAGCCGCTTCCCAACAAGGGCAAGTGGCTCGGCCTGCCGCTGGAAAAGCGCGGTATCAAGGACCGCGAATTCCAGCGCCAGATCGTCGGCGTGATGATCGACCGCTTCAATGCGGCGCTCGCCAGGCTTGCTGGAGGATTCGCCAACGTGCGTTGCCTGGATCTCCGCGGCGTTGTGGGGCCGAAGCCCAAGCGCTGGCACGACGAGCTGCATCCCACGGACAGGGCCTACGGCGCGGTTGCCGACCGCTTCGACGCCACTATCCGCGCCGCCCACCCGCGCGCGTTCGCGGCAAAGCCGGCGCCCGGGGTCCGGCCCTCGCTCGCCGTCAAGGGGGAGGAGCGCCCGGTCGCGCCCCGCGGCGTGAAGAAGCCCGCCGTCGCCAAGAAGCGGCGCGGGCTATCGCTGCATGTCGGGCTGAACGAGATCGATCCCGGGCACTACGGATCG
>DASSPO010000223.1:0-4134 GCA_035699585.1 Bauldia sp. | reverse complement strand
ATTTCGTCCATGATCTCGCCGGCCGGCCGGCGCTTCTGCCAGTCGATGAACTCGAACTGGATCTGGCCGATCACGTCTTCGGTGATCTGGTCGTTGCCCTGGCCCATGTCGCCGGAGCGGGCGTAGACGCTCGATAGCTCGTCCATGCCAGGGGCAACCTTTCGCTGGCCGAGAAGGACCGACTGGTCCGGTCGGTGGAGAGCCGCATCCTCGACATGCCCGAGCTCTCCACGGTCTACGCCCGTTCCGGTGACATGGGCCAGGGGAACGAGGAGATCACCGAGGACGTGATCGGACAGATCCAGTTCGAGTTCGTCGACTGGCAGAAGCGCCGGCCGGCCAGCGTGATCCTCGACGAGATCCGGACCAAGACCGCCGACATTCCCGGCATCAAGGTCGAGGTGACATCGCCCAACGCGGGACCGCCCACCGGCAAGCCGATCCAGGTCCAGCTCACCAGCGACGACCCGGAGGCGCTACGCCGGGCCGCCCTCGAAGTGGCGGAGCGCCTCGCCAAGCGGCCCGAGATCCGCGACCTCGACAATGGGCTTCCCATGCCGGGCATCGACTGGCGGCTCGAGATCAACAAGGCGGAGGCCGCCAAGTACGGGATCGGCGTCGGCGGCGTCGGCGCGGCGGTGAGGCTGGTGACCAACGGCCTCAAGATCACCGACTACCGGCCGCAGTCGAGCGACCAGCCGGTCGACATCATAATCCGCGTGCCCGAGGACCGCCGGACGCTCAACCAGATCGACGACCTGCTCGTCCAGACCCCGGCGGGAGGCGTGCCGATCGGCAATTTCATCGAGCGGGTGCCCGCTTCGCGAACCGGCATCATCAATCGCATCGACGGCAAGCGCGTGATCACCGTCACCGCCAACCTGGCCGAGGGGGTTCAGACCGCGGCGGTGACCCAGGCGATCGCGGCGGAGCTCGCCAACGAGGACTTCGGCGGCGTGGTCCAGTGGAAGCTCACCGGCGAGGACGAGGAGAGCGCGGAGGCCGGCGCCTTCCTGGTCAACGCTTTCGGCGCCGCCATTTTCCTCATCTTCGCGGTGCTCCTCGCCCAGTTCAACAAGCTGTCGAGCGTGGGGCTGATCCTCTTCGCGATCGTGCTGTCGACGATCGGCGTGTTCCTCGGCCTGATGATCATGGGCCAGCCGTTCGGCATCGTCATGAACGGCATCGGGATCATCGCCCTCGCCGGTATCGTGACGAACAACAATATCGTGCTCATCGACACGTATGACCGATTGCGGCGCGAGGGCGTGCCGGTCGAGGAGGCGATCCTCCGCACCTGCCGCGAGCGCGCCCGGCCGGTGCTGCTCACCGCGGGCGCCGCGGTGCTCGGCGTGTTGCCCATCGCCTTCGGGCTCAACGTCAACTTCGTCCACCGCGAGGTCACCATCGGCGCGCCGTCGACTCAATGGTGGATTCAGCTCTCCACATCGATCGTCTTCGGACTGAGCTTCGCCACGATCCTGACGCTGGTGGTGACGCCCGCCCAGCTCGCCTTCATCGCCAAGATCAGGCGCGTGTGGGACCGCATCCGCAGGCGGAAGCCGACGGCGCCGGCAGGCGCTCCGGCCCATGTGCGGAGCGCCGAGGGGCATCCGGGACCGGCGGAGTAGGATCCGGCCCGGACCATCTCGAACTCGCCTGTTTCTTCAAGGCCAATCGGACGACGTTTCGGAACGGCCGGAAAAGAAGATCGACCCCCCCCTCGTCCTCGATCGGCTCGACCGGCGCCCGGCCGCGAACCCGACGCCCAGACAGGATCGTCGTCTCGCTCCGGCCCCGGGCGCCTTCTTCTCGAACGTTCCACTCACTCCGCTGCTTCCGGCACGGAGGCGCCGCTCGAGGCGACACGGCCCCTTGAGGCGGCGACCCGCGCCCGGTAGCGCATGAACTGCTGGTCGGCGAAGACGCCGATCAGGATCACCGAACCCATCACCGCGAAGTTGAGCGACGACGGGATGCCGAGCAGGTTGACGAGGTTCTGAAGGATCTGAAGCAGGATCGTGCCGAGCACGACGCCGACGATCGAGCCCTCTCCGCCGCGGAGCGAGAAGCCCCCGAGCACCGCCGCGGCGATGGCGTAGAGTTCATAGAAGTTGCCGTGGACGGCGGGCGAGATCGACCGCGTATACATCGCCCAGAAGATCGCGGCGACGGCGGCGAGACCCGAGCAGATGATATAGGCGGCGAGCACCACGGCCCGGGTGTTGATCCCGGAGTAGCGCGCCGCCTCCTCGTTCTTGCCGACAGCGTAGAGGTAGCGGCCGAAGACCGAGCGGTGGAGCACGATGAAGGCGACCACGGTGACGATGATCAGCGCAATCAGGCTGTGCGGAATCGCGATGGTCGGGCCGTCGTAACCGAGGAGGCGCGCCACCGGCGCGAATATCTCCGATCGGCCGGCGGTGAGCCATTCAAGCGTTGGGAATTCGGCGCCGAAACCGAAACCGGCGGTGGCGTCCTTGGTGTAGTAGCGTGCCACGCCGCGGTAGATGAGCAGCCCGCACAGCGTCACCACGAACGGCTGCATCTGCGCCCGCGTGATGAGAAGGCCGTGGACGGTGCCCATCAGCATCCCGATCGCGATGATGATGAGGATGGCGAGCAGCCAGTTGACCTCGAAGTTGACGATGAGGTCGATGAACACCGCGCCGAGGAGCGCGATCACCGAGCCCACCGAGAGATCGATCCCGCCGGTGACGATGACGAAGGCTTGGCCGATCGAGAATATCCCGAAGAGGCCGACCTGGTTGGCCGTGTTGGAGAGGTTTTCCGGAAGCAGGAAGCGGGCGTTCTGAAAGGCCACCGCCGCGCCGACGACGATGATCAGAACGAGAAGCCCGAGATCCTTCTTGAACATGCCCGCCGACCCTATCCGTCGAGCGGCGCCCCGACCGCCAGCCGGAGCACATTGTGCTCGCTGAATTGGCTGCGATCAAGGAATCCGCTGATCCTGCCCTCGTGCATCACCGCGATCCGGTCGGAGACGCCGATCACCTCCTCCATGTCGCTCGAGATCATCAGGATCGCGACGCCGGAATCGGCGAGGCGGCGCATCATCTCGTAGATCTCGTTCTTGGCGCCGACGTCGATGCCGCGGGTCGGCTCGTCGAAGATGATGACCTGCGGCTTCATCGACAGCCATTTGGCCAGCACCACCTTCTGCTGGTTTCCGCCCGACAGCGAACCGGCCATGGTCGAAACCGCCGGCGTCTTGATGCGGAGTCGCTCCTTCTGCCGCTCGGCATTGGCGGCTTCGGGGCCGAGGCTTACGATCTGTGCCCGGGAGTAGGTCTTGAGGTCGGGCAGGGAAATGTTCTCGGCGATCGTAAGATCGAGAATCAGGCCGGCGCGCTTGCGGTCCTCCGGCACGAGGTAGATACCGCGGTCGATCGCTCCGCGCGGCTCCCGTACCAGGATCGGTTCCCCTCCCAGTCGGAGCGTACCGCCCAGGAGCGGGTCGACCCCGAAAACCGCGCGGGCGAGTTCCGTGCGGCCAGAGCCGACGAGGCCGGCGAGGCCGAGGATCTCGCCGCGGCGGATCGACAGGGTGACCGCCTGGTCGGGGAATGCGGCGGTCCGCGCCTCTACGATCTCGAGTGCCGCTCTGCCCGGCGGCACGGACGGCGGGATGTAGAGCGACTTGAGATCGCGGCCGATCATCAGCCGGATCATCGCCGCCGGCCTGATCTCGGCCCGGGCGAGTTCGCCGACCAGCCTGCCGTCACGGAGCACGACGACGCGATCGGCGCATTTTTCCACCTCGTTCAGTCGGTGGGAGATGAAGATCACGCTGACATTGTGCGCCTTGAGATCGGCGATCACCTTCATCAGCCGCTCCGTCTCGGTGATGGTCAGACTTGAGGTCGGCTCATCCATGATGACGAGGCGGGAGTTGAGCGACAGCGCCTTGACGATCTCGACGAGCTGGCGCTGAGCCAGTGAAAGCTCGGCGATCGGGGTATCGGGTTTGAAGTCGACACCGAGCCGGTCGAGATGGGGTTGGACGGCGGCGTGCAGCTTCTTGCGGTCGATCAGCTTCAAGGGCCCGCCAAACAGCGGCTCGCGGCCGATGAAGACGTTGCCCGCGACATCGAGATTGTCGAACAGGTTGAG
>DASSPO010000222.1:0-6058 GCA_035699585.1 Bauldia sp. | reverse complement strand
CAAGGCCGCGACGAAGGTGACGGTCATCAGGAGCACGATAGTCGGCGCCGGCGCACTGTCGATGAAGAAGCTGAGATAGACGCCAAGGAACGAGGCCACCGCGGCGATCGCCACCGACGATGCCAGCATCACGCCGAAGCTCCGCGATACCAGGAAGGCGATGGCGCCGGGCGCGATGAGCATGGCGATCGCGAGAATGATTCCGACCGCCTTGAGGGCCGCGACGATGGTGAGCGAAAGAACCACGAGCAGCCCGTAGTGCAGGAGCCGCACGGGAAGCCCGACCGCCTGTGCGTGCGCGGGGTCGAAGGAATGGAGGAGGAAGTCGCGCCATTTGATTAGAATTGCGCTCGCGACCACCACGGCGATAACTCCGGTCTCGATGATGTCGGACCAGCCGACCCCCAGCATGTCGCCGAACAGGATATGGTCGAGGTGAACGTCGGACTGGATCTTGGTGTAGAGCACGATCCCGAGGCCGAACATGCCCGAGAATACGACGCCCATGACGGTGTCCTGCTTGATCCGGCTGTTCTCCTTGAGGTAGCCGGTTGCGAGCGCGCAGATCATGCCGGCCGCAAACGCTCCGATCGCGAGCGGCATCCCGACGATGTAGGCCAGAACCACGCCGGGCAGAACGGCGTGGGAAACGGCGTCGCCCATCAGCGACCAGCCCTTGAGCACGAGATAGCACGAGAGCAGCGCCGCCGGCACCGCGACCAGCACCGAAATGATCATCGCGCTCCGCATGAACTCGAACTGAAACGGCTGGAGGAGCGTCTCGATCACGGCGCCGGCTCCGTCACCAGCGCCTCGGTGGCGCGCCGGCGAGCCGCCAGCATCCCGTGCTTTGGCGCGAGAAAGAACGCAGCGAGGAACAGCGCGGTCTGGAGGACGACAATGACGCCGCCCGTCGCCCCGTCGAGGAAGTAGCTGACATAGGCACCGACGAAGCTGGTGGCGGCGCCGATGACGACGCTGAGCGCGATCAGCCGTGGGAACCGGTCGGTGAGGAGATACGCGGTGGCACCCGGAGTCACGACCATGGCAATGACCAGGAACGCGCCCACCGTCTGGAGCGCAGCCACCGTGCATGCCGCGAGGAGAGTGAAGAAGACGACGCGAAGGAGCGGCGGGTTGAGGCCAACCGTGCGGGCATGGCTCTCGTCGAAGAAGACCACCATCAGGTCCTTCCATTTCGCAAGCAGGACGGCGAGCGACACGAAGCCGATGATCGCGAGCTGCAACGTGTCTTCCGGTGTGATCGCGAGGATGTTGCCGAGCACGATGGTCTGGATGTTCACCGACGTCGGCGACAGCGACACCATGAACAGCCCGAGGCCGAAGAAGGACGTGAAGATCAAGCCGATGATCGCGTCCTCCTTGAGCCGGGTGCGCTGGTTGAGGAAGAGCATGGCGCCCGCCGCAAGGCCGCCCGCGAGAAACGCACCCAGGGAGAACGGCAGGCCGAGCATGTAGGCCCCGGCAACGCCGGGAACGATCGAATGCGACAGCGCGTCGCCGATCAGCGACCATCCCTTGAGCATGAGATAGGCGGAGAGAAACGCGCAAACGCCACCGACCAGCGCGCTCACCCACATCGCGTTCTGCATGTAACCATAGGCGAACGGTTCGAGAAGAAGCTCCATCAGCCCTTCCCGCCATTGCCCTTTGAGTCTTCGCCGTAGAAGACGAGAGCGCGCTCGTCGTCGGTGATCACGTCAAGCGCCCGCCGTTTCCCGTCCTCGGTCTCCTTGAGCACGATGTGGCGGAGCACGCCGCCGAAAGCCCGCTCCAGGTTGGCTTGAGTGAACACCTCAGCCGTCCGCCCATAAGCAAGCACGGTGCGATTGAGAAGAATCGCCCGGTCGCAAAACTCGGGCACGCTGCCTAGATTGTGGGTTGAGACGAGGATCACACGCCCTTCGTCGCGAAGAGCAGCGAGGAGGTCGATGATTGCCTCCTCGGTGTTGATGTCGACCCCGGTGAACGGCTCGTCCAGCAAGACGACCTTGCCGTCCTGGGCGAGGGCGCGGGCGAGGAACACCCGCTTCTTCTGGCCGCCGGACAGTTCGCCGATCTGCCGCTTGCGGAAGTCCCCCATGCCGACGCGCGCCAGCGCCTCGTCGACCGCCGCCCGGTCCGCGGCCTTGGGGATGCGAAACATTCCCATGCGGCCATAGCGGCCCATCATCACCACGTCCTCGACGAGAACAGGGAAGTTCCAGTCGACTTCCTCGTTCTGCGGCACGTAGGCGACGAGATTCCGGCTCAACGCCTCCTTCACCGACATATCAAGAATACGGATCGAGCCCTTCGCCGTCCGCACGAAACCCATGATCGCCTTGAACAGGGTGGACTTGCCGCTCCCGTTCACGCCAACCAGCGCCGATATCGTGCCGGTCGGGATCTCGAAGGTCGCCCCACGAAGCGCGGAGAAGCCGTTCCGATAGGTCACCGTCACGTCCCTGACGGCGATGCCCATCCCCCGAGGTTCGCCACGCTCCGGAGCGGACCTCGCCCGGTCGAGGACAACGGCCTCGTTCACTCCGCCAGTCCTTTGGCGATTGTGTCGGAAGTGACCCGGAGAAGATCGAGATAGGTCGGAACCGGCCCATCCGCCGCGCTGAGCGAATCGACATAAAGGACGCCGCCGTATTTGGCGCCCGTCTCCCGTGCAATCTGCTTGGCGGGCTTGTCGGAAACGGTGCTTTCGCTGAACACGACCGGAATGTCGTTCGCCCGGATGATGTCGATCACCTTGCGCACCTGCTGCGGCGTCCCCTGCTGGTCGGCATTGATCGGCCAGATGTAGACCTCCTTCAAGCCAAAGTCGCGCGCGAGGTAGGAAAAGGCGCCCTCGCTCGTGACGAGCCAGCGCCGTTCTTCGGGAATCGCGTCGAGCTCGGCCCTGATCGGTTCGATCGTCGCCGTGATCTTCGCCTTGTAGGCCTCGGCATTGGCCCTGTAGGTCTCGGCATTGGCCGGATCGTGCTCGATGAAGGAATCGCGGATGTTGTCGACATAGATCAGCGCCGTGTCCGGCGACATCCAGGCATGCGGATTGGGCTTTCCGGTATACGGCCCCTCGGCGATGCTCATCGGTTCGACCCCGTCGGACACCACTACCCCGGGCACGGCGCTCAGGTTCTGAAAGAACTTTTCGAACCAGAGCTCGAGCTTCAATCCGTTCCACAGGATCAGGTCGGCGTCCTGAGCCTTGAGGATATCGCCGGGAGTCGGCTGGTAGTTATGGATCTCGGCGCCGGGTTTGGTGATGGATTCGACGATCGCGGCATCCCCGGCGACGTTCTGCGCCATATCGGCGATCACCGTGAAGGTGGTCACGGCCTTGAACTTGTCCGCTCCGTGGACTCCTTTGTGGCCGGCGCCGGCGACCATCGCCAACGCTAACCCGATCGCACTAAGCCATTTCGCGAACATCAAACCCATCCCAGTTGCGAATTAGTCGCAGTTAAGATGGCAGCTCCCTCGTGCAATTGCAAATCATTTGCAAAAATTCGCGGCGGTGACGGCCCTCCGGACGGAAGACCGCTATCCCTCTTGTGCGGCGAGTAGCGCCTCGCGGAGAGGCGCCACGAGGTCCGAGCTGATGTTGGTATATTCCTCCTCTAGAGACACGGTTCGACCGGCCTCGAGGTGGAAGACGGTCAGCGTATCGAAGACGTCCGTGATGTCGCCGAGATCGGCTTCCTTGCCCGAAAGCACGATGATCGTGGCCGGCGCCGTCCGGCCGGCAAACGCCACCGGCCGGGTCCCCTCCTCGACGAGCGTCATGCCGCCAAGCTCCATCTTGGGCGTCTTGAAGCTCTTTTCCGGGTCGTAGTCGGCGTTCGCCACGCGAAGCGTCATTGTGACGGCGCGATCGGGGTCCTGTTCGTCGTAGAGATAGTAGACGCAGAGTCCTGTGACGCCTGGCTCGGTGGAAGCCAGTGCCGTCGAAATGAGCTCCGCCCCCGCCACGGCCGCCGGGCAGACCAGCCCCTCCGGCACGGGCTTCTCCGCGGCTGTCGCCACCACAGGCGCGAACAACGCGACGGCGGCGAGATGGGCGATGCGGCGTGACATGATCGTTCCAGCTCCTCGAATGGTCTGCCGTGAGATGTCGCCCTGAACTGTGGCGACGAAAAGCCCGTCACGGGCCCTTCAACTGCCGGAACGGCGCCTTGACCGCAACCGAGACGCGTCGCATTCTCCGGCCGCGACGCCGCGAGGGCCGCTCTTATGAATCGCGTACTCATTGCCTGCCTGCTCGCACTGGGTTTTACCGCGCCGGCGCATGCTTGGTGGAGCGGCGGATACACGCCCCCTTGCGACGCGACGGCGGTGATTTCTCGTATCAAGCAGAAGTTCACCTATGCCGACCGACGCCAGTTCCACTGGGGCGTCGCGATCACGCAGGTCACCGACATCTACGAGCGTCCCGAAGTCATCCGAAATTCCAGCTTGATCAATCGCCGGTTCTGCCAGGGTACGGCCTGGCTCAGCGACGGACGGCGCGAAGAGGTCGTCTACCTGATCGAATCGAAGCAGGGCTTCGCCTCGATCGGCTGGCGCGTGGAGTCCTGCCTGCCAGCCTACGACCCCTGGCATGTCTACGGCGCCTGGTGCCGCTCCATCAAGCCGTAGCGATTTGCGCTGCCGCATTCTTGGCGGTGATTGCGCATCCGGCCGTGGCGCCCGCCGGCGGCGAACCGGGCGATTTCGACTTCTACGTCCTCACCCTTTCCTGGTCGCCTAGCTATTGCGAAACCGCGGAACGACCGGACCCGGCGCAATGCGATGTCCGCGGCAAGGGGTTCGTTGTTCACGGCCTGTGGCCCCAATACGAGCGCGGCTATCCCGAGTATTGCGCCGAGACGCCGCGGTTGTCGCGAAGCGCCGTCGTCGGGATCTCGGACCTGATGCCACCAGGTCTCGCCCAGTATCAATGGGAGAAGCACGGCGTCTGTTCCGGTCTCCGTCCGGAACGGTACTTCGAGCTTGTCCGCCGGGCGTACGAATCAATCGACATCCCCGACGAATACGAGCCGCTCCGCAACGATGCCGAAGTCAGCCCCGTCGAATTGGAACAGGATTTCATCGTCGCCAATCCCGGCCTGTCCGCCCGCGGGCTGGCGGTCGCGTGCAACCGGCGCGGCACGGTGGAGGTCCGCATCTGCCTCACCAGACGTCTCGACTTCCGCCGCTGCCTGGAGGTCGATGCGGACGCCTGCCGGCAGCGGACGCTTACGCTTCCCGCGACGAACTGAGGAGCGGCTAAAGCAGGAAGCCCCGCCGGAGCGGGGCTTCGCAGACGTGTTCGGAGGCGGCGGATCAGAACTTGAAGCCGACGCCGGCCATCACCTGGCTCGAATTGAAGTCGACGTTGGTCTTCGGCGCGGTTGCGTAGTTGTGGCTGCCGAGGTCGGTGTAACGGTACTCGAGCCGGCCGATCACGCTGTCCGAGAAGGCCGCCTCGATACCGGCGCCGATTGTCCAGCCGGCGTGCGTCGAGCTGTCGCTGGTGCCACCGGTGCTGACCTTGACATTGCCGACCGCGAGACCGCCGGTGCCGTAGATCAGGAAACGGTTGACGGCGATGCCGGCGCGCGCGCGAATGGTGCCGTTCCAGTTGTTCTCGACCTTGACGCCGCCGCCCTTGTCCTCGGCGCCGCTCAGCGTAATGTCGCCTTCGAGACCGACGACGAACATGTTGCTGGTCTGGAAATTGTAACCGCCGAAGACACCGCCCATCCAACCGTCCGGATCGAGCGACGGCCCGTTCTTGACGTCGGCGCCGCCCCACTCATATCCGACGAGGCCGCCGGCATAGCCGCCGGTCCAGCTGAAGGCAGGCGCCGGATTGTAGATGACCTCTGCGGCCGGCGGGGGTGCATAGATGTCGGCAGCGGCCGCACCGCCGACGCCGACCATGAGGGCAACCAAGCTGGCACCCAGGACACGGATACGCGACATGAAAAACCTCCTCAACAGTCCTTGGCTCTCGGAGGCGTCGCCTGCAACGATCATCCCCCACGTCCGCCAGGATCGAAGC
>DASSPO010000221.1:0-6185 GCA_035699585.1 Bauldia sp. | reverse complement strand
GCCGCGGCGCGCACACATTCCGGCATGGCGACATTCGCCGAGGCGGGTGTCTCGGGTAAGACCGAGCCGGGCTGAAGCCACTCCTCGAACCGCGCGGAGGATAGTGAAGTCGGGCTGCCCGCTGCTATCTATGGATCATGTCACGCCCTGCGGCCCGAAACACGGAATCCGAGCCCGATCTCGACCGCCTTGCGGCGGCGATCCGCGCTTGCCGAATCTGTCGCGACCGCCCCCTCGGTGCTCCGCTTCCCCATGAGCCGCGCCCGGTTTTCCGCGTCTCGGAAAGCGCGACGATTTGTGTCGCGAGCCAGGCGCCGGGAACCCGGGTCCACGCTTCCGGCACACCATTCACCGATCCGTCGGGCGACCGCCTGCGGGCATGGATGGGGGTGGATTCGGAAACCTTCTATGACGCAAGCCGAATAGCGATCGTGCCAATGGGCTTTTGCTTCCCCGGCCTGGATCGAAACGGCGGCGACCTGCCGCCACGGCGCGAATGCGCGCCGACATGGCGGGCGCCACTGTTCGCGGCACTACCGAATCTGCGGCTCCTGCTCGCCGTCGGGTCCTACGCCCATTCCTGGCATATTCCCGGATCGCCGCGCCGAACCCTCACCGAGACCGTCGCGGCTTGGCGCGAGATCGCCGCGACGACCCGGAATCCGCTCGTAATTCCCTTTCCGCATCCTTCCTGGCGCAACAACGCCTGGCTTCGAAAGAACCAATGGTTCGAGGCAGAGCTCCTGCCTTTCGCGCGGGCGGCCATTGCGCGTGAACTCTCGTTGACAGAGCCAACGAAGCAGGATAGCCAGAAAAAAATTCCATGACAGGTGGATGTCTGATATTTCATTTCAGATATCGTCGTACCGTGGAATTTACTTGTCAGGAGCCAAGGAAATGATCGATCGGCTGGATCGCAAAATTCTTCAAATCCTTCAGGAGGATGCGACCGTCCCCGTAGCCGAGATCGGAAGACGGGTTGGATTGTCGACGACGCCCTGCTGGCGACGGATCCAGAAGCTCGAGGAGGAAGGCGTCATTACCGGTCGCGTCGCCTTGCTCGACCCCCGAAAGGTCAACACCAAGGTCACCGCGTTCGTCGCGATCACGACCAACCAGCACAATGATGAGTGGCTGCGCCGGTTCGCCGAGGTGATCCGCGATCTTCCTGAGGTGGTCGAATTTTATCGGATGGCAGGACAGGTCGACTATCTGCTGCGCGTTGTCGTGCCGGACATGGAAGCCTACGACGCATTCTACAAACGGCTGATCTCGAGAATCGATATTGCCGACGTGTCCTCCTCGTTTGCCATGGAGCAGATCAAGTACACGACGGCGCTCCCGCTCAACTACATCGTCCTCGACAAGGAGAAGGCGGCGGTCTGACCACGCCGCTTACAGCGACCTAAGGAAGGCGATCAAAGCCTCGCGCTCGCGCCTGTTGGCGGTGCGAAAGGCTTCCCTGGCGGCTTCCGCCTCGCCGCCGTGCCAGAGGATCGCTTCGGCAAACCCTCGCGCGCGGCCGTCGTGCAGCAAGCGGTCATGGCCGTTGACGACAGGGACGAGACCAAGTCCCCAGAGTGGCGGAGTCCGCCACTCCGAGCCTGATGCATCGTGGTCCGGACGTCGGTCAGCGAGGGCTTCGCCCAGGTCATGGAGGAGCAGATCGGTATATGGATGAAAGACCTGGTCGCGGAGTTCGGGGAGCGGCGCGGTATCGTCCGTCGCCAGCGTCGGCACATGGCAGCCGTCGCAGCCGAACCGCCGAAACGCCGCGTAGCCGGCGACAACGTCCGGATCGTCAAAACTCCGCTGAGCCGGCACCGCGATGGTCCGCATGTAGGTGACAATTCGACCGAGGAAGGGATCGCTGATCTCGGGGCTCGGCTCGTGATCGGAAGCGCGGCATCCGGTCTGTACCGGTGGGCAGTTCTGGTCCGGGAAGAGAGACGTCGTAAGTCCCATGTCGCCGATGGCGGCGGCCGCACTTTGGCGTCTCAGGTCGGCGACATTCGCCTTCCAACCGAAACGGCCGACTGTACCGTCAGCATCGAGTCGGTTGATGCGGCCGGAGATGCCGTCGCCGTCTGCATCATCTGGATCGGTGAGGTCGACCAGTGTCGCTTCGGGTACCGCCTCCAGCAGACCGAGTCCGATCACGGCCGGCGCGACGCGGGGACTCGCCAACGCATCGTCGAGCGTGCCGAAGGCAGTGTCGACAAAGCGGAGCCGAGGGCGCAGCAGCGTATACGGCGTGCCGTCACCGTACCTTCCCGCGATCTCGTCGTACTCGAGTATCGCCCGTCCCTCCGGGACGACGCCGTCGATTGCGCGGTCGTTGAGCTGGTCACCATAGAGCGGGTGCGGCTCCGTCTTGCCGTCGACGGCAACCGCCGAAAGCCGAACCAGCATCGAATCCATCGGATCGCCGGGAAGGTCCGGAGGTCGTCCGCGGCCGTTGGCCTTGTGACATGCCGCGCATGCATCGCGGTTGAACGTCGGCCCGAGGCCGTCGAAGATCTTCACGGTGTTGGGAAACGGAACCCACTCGATCGCGAAGAGCCGGCTCCCGAACGAGAAGTCCTTACGCCGCTCTTCCGGCGCGTTCGGCACAAGATGAAGGAAGGCCTCGGAGCCCTCATCTGAGACTGTCGTTTCCCCGCCGAGGAGTTTCGCCGGCGCCTCAACCCCGACGGCGCCGCCCACCAGCAGCACAGTCAACAGGATCGGGGCCACGGCAACCTTCATACGGGCGATTCTAAGGGGGTCGAGGCGACAGGGAAATCGCTCAGGTCGTGGCGCGGACACCATTCTTTAATTGAAATAATTCGAAAACACTATACTTGACGGTGGCTTGTTAGATAAATAGAACGTACGCCGATCATTCATATTTATTGGAGTCGTTATGAAATAAATACCTAAGAATGGTTCCAGACAGAATGTGTACTTTAGAGTTATTCGCTTCGTGCGCATGGGAAGATCGGGGAAAATTGCAATGCGCAACACAAGCAGGGGATGGTTAAGAGCAATCGCCCTAGCAGCAGCTGCGAGCGGATACGCCGCGGCAACCGGACCGGGAGTGGCCGTTGACGCAACTGCGATCATCGACACCTATGCCGACATCGCGCTCGCCGGCTACGAGGACTCGCTGATAGCGGCCCGCGGCCTGGACGCTGCCGTGGCCGCTCTGATCGCTCATCCGAGCGAGGCGACTTTGGCCGCGGCCCGTGCGGCCTGGCTTGCCGCGCGGAGTCCGTATCAGCAGACGGAGGTCTATCGCTTCGGCAACGCCATAGTTGACGATTGGGAAGGTCGGGTGAACGCTTGGCCGCTCGATGAAGGGCTTATCGACTACGTCGATGCGTCCTACGGCACCGAATCCGACGCCAACCCGCTCTACGTGGTCAACGTCATCGCCAATCCGACGCTCACCATCGGCGGAGAGACGGTGGATGTCGGTACTATCACCCCTGCGCTGCTTCGGGACAAACTGCAGGAGGCCGAGGAGAACGAAGCCAACGTTGCGACCGGGTATCACGCCATCGAATTCCTGTTGTGGGGCCAGGACCTGAACGGTACGGGTCCCGGGGCCGGCAAGCGGCCCGCCACCGATTTCGACGCGGCGAACTGCACCGGCGGCAATTGCGATCGTCGCAGCCAGTATCTCAAGGCCGCAACGATGCTGCTTGTCTCCGACCTCGAGGAGATGGTCGCCAACTGGACCAATGATGGTGCTGCCCGGAAGGCTCTGACCGCCGACACCAATGCCGGACTGATCGCGATCCTCACCGGAATGGGCTCGCTCTCCTACGGCGAGCTCGCCGGCGAGCGCATGAAGTTGGGGCTGCTCCTCCACGATCCCGAGGAGGAGCACGACTGCTTCTCCGACAACACTTACAACTCGCACTACTATGACCAGCTCGGTATCCGGAACGTCTATACCGGCCGCTACCGTCGCACCGATGGCTCCATCGTGTCCGGTCCGTCGATCTCCGAGCTTGTCGCTGCGGCCGACCCCGCGCTGGATGCAGAGATACGCACCAAGCTCGATGCCGCGGTCGCCGCGATGTCGGCAATCCGCGCCCGCGCCGAAAGCGTCGAGGCTTACGACCAGATGATCGCTGAGGGCAACGCCGAGGGGAATGCCGTCGTGCAGGCAGCGATCGATGCACTCATTGATCAGACGCGCTCAATCGAGCGCGCCGTCGCCGCGCTGGATCTCGGCGCCGTCAACATTGAAGGCTCCGACAGCCTCGACAATCCCGACGCCGTATTTCAGTAGTGGCAGCGGGCAAGGGCGCAGGCTGGCCCTCGTTCACGCGGAAGCACTGTGGCCCATGGGGAAGTTTGCCGGATTCCCGCTCAAACCGCCAAGGCGACGCGAAAGCAGGAGTCAAAGGCAGCGGCGAACCTTCCTTGCGGCCCTTGTGCTTTCCCGCGCGCGGATGAGCTCCGCCCTGAGATGGCGGAAGCTCGTCGCGGTGACTTCGCTATCCCTGGCGGTTGGCGCTGCGACGTCCGCGGCCCAACTCTTCTATAGAGACGATCTAAGCGAAGCGGATCGCGCGCGGGTCGCCGCGGTGACGGCTCCGGCTACCGACTTCAGCAGGCCCGAACGCTTCGAACGGATGTCTGCGGGCGCTGCAACATCGCAAGCCACGCCCAACCGCGACGCCTTCTCCCACTCCCTTGCGAACCTCGACTTCGAGGGCGAGCAGGAGTTCAAGCTCGGCAATGGACTTTTCCGGAAGACCTGGGTGTCCTCTCCGTCGTCGACGCAGGCCTCCGATGGCCTGGGACCGTTGTTCAATGCGCGCGCTTGCCAGGAATGCCATCTCAAGGACGGAAGGGGCAATCCGCCGAACGGTGCGGCCGGGCGTGCGGTGTCGATGTTCCTGCGCCTCTCGGTACCGCCAAGGACCGAGGCGGAGCGCGAGGCACTTCGGTCGAAGGCGATGCTCAGGATTCCCGAGCCGACCTATGGCGGCCAACTTCAGAACTTCGCAGTGCCCGGCCTGGCGGCGGAAGGAGAAATGCGGATCACGTATGAGGAAGTTCCCGTAGCCCTCAACGGCGGCGAGACCGCCATGCTACGCAGGCCTTTCTACTCGGTTCATCGTCCGGGCTACGGCCCGATGGCTGATGATGTGATGCTGTCGCCGCGGGTCGCGCCGCCTATGATCGGCGTAGGCCTGCTCGAGCAGATTCATCCTGCCGACATCCTCGCCAATGCCGATCCCGAAGATGCCGACGGCGATGGCATTTCGGGCAGACCAAGCATGGTGCGCGACGCGGTCACCGGCGAACTCGTCCTCGGCCGCTTCGGGTGGAAAGCCTCGACGCCCGACGTACGAAGCCAATCGGCCGATGCCTTCTCAGGCGACATCGGCATCTCGACGCCGCCAGCTCCCGATCACCACGGCGACTGCACCGACGCCCAACCTGTCTGTCGCGGCGCGCCGAGCGGCGTTCAGGCCCAACTTGGCCCGGTGGAAGCTCCCGATCCGGTGCTCGACCTCGTCACTTTCTACAGCCGCAACCTGGCGGTGCCAGCTCGGCGGGACGTGGATGATCAAGAGGTGCTCGCCGGCAAAGCGCTCTTCTACGACTTCGGCTGTATCGCTTGCCACCGGCCGAAATACGTGACGCGCCGCGATGCTCCGCAGAAGGAACATCAGTTCCAGCTCATCTGGCCATACACCGATCTGCTCCTCCACGATATGGGCGAGGGGCTCGCCGACCACGCACCGGTCGGCGATGCTTCAGGTCGGGAATGGCGCACCTCGCCGCTTTGGGGTATCGGACTGACCGAGACGGTCAACGGCCATTCCTTCTTCCTCCATGACGGCCGGGCACGGAATCTGCTCGAGGCGATCCTGTGGCATGGTGGCGAGGCGGAGGCGACGAGAGAGGCGGTCGTTGCCGCTACGCCGAACCAACGCCGGGCGCTGATCCGTTTCCTGGAGTCGCTGTGATGGTTGTTGCCTTTCGGCTTGTCGCCCCGGTCGCGGTGTTTCTCGTGGGCGCTTCCGCGTCTGTACGGCATGACGTCGCCCTCGCCGAGCCGCCACGCATTGCCTTCAAGCCGGTTGTCGAACGCGCGCTCGATGCGGTGATACTTCCCGGCTATCGCGCCCTCGCAGAGCGGGCAGCCGTTGAAGCGACGCGGGTGAGCGATCTCTGCT
>DASSPO010000220.1:0-4956 GCA_035699585.1 Bauldia sp. | reverse complement strand
ATTGCGGGCGCTTCGTGCCGGCTTACGCTCCGGCCCGAACGCCCGAGGTGAACATCAAGGCTTCGCTCCCATTATGAAGGAAGCGCGCCCATTGCATAGGGTCGAGCATCCATGCGGGCCGTCCGGACCGGTCTCCCGGCTCTTGCGGCCGCGCCGTCCCCTTGACGCGCTCCACCCCGATTGGACAGTAGTCCTGTCCTATTTCCGCGACAATGGCAGATTTGGGGCCGCACGGCAAGATGCTTTCGTCGGCAAGTACGCCTCACGCAGATTTGCGAACGATGCGGCTGACCTGGCGAACGAAAGTTGCGAGGATCGGAGCCGATGAGGAAGGCGGCGGTCTGCGTTCTGCTTCTTCTCGCCGTTGCCTTGGGCGGCGGCCCGATGGCCGTGTCTGCCGTCGGGGCGGCCGGAACCGCCGACATGGCGGACATGGCGATGCACGACTGCAAGGCGTGCAAGTCGCCGGCAGGCGATGAGAGCGGATGCCAGGCGCTCTGCCAAGTGGCGGCGCCGGGGGATCCGGCGGCGATCCCGGGCGCGGGCGTTACGGGCCGCGGCAAGTGGTCCTGGTTCGACGATCAACGGCTGGGCGAAACGCCGAGGCCGCCGAGGGCCCCACCCCGCGGCTGAGCCACCGGGCCAACGCCTTCAGTCGCCCCGCCGCGCCGGCGGACCAAAATCCCTTCGCCTCCACCAATCCTGGAGTAACAAACGTGACCCGTCTCAATCTCGGACTCTCCATCGCCGCCCTCACCGCGATCCTTTACGCCGGTTCAACCGAGGCTGCCGAAAGCGTCGCCGAACTCGGATCGCATACGCACATTCATGGCCTCGCCGTCGACCGACAGAAGGCCGGACACCTCCTCATCGCCACTCATCATGGGCTCTACCACGCCGCCCCGGACGGGTCGGCCGAGCTCGTCTCGATCGTCCAGGACTTCATGGGGTTCAATCCCGATCCGGAGGAACCCGCAAGCCTCTTCGCGAGCGGCCACCCCGCCGGTGGGGGCAACCTCGGTGTCATCCATTCGTCGGACAACGGGAGGACCTGGACGGAGCTGTCGCCCGGCGCCGGCGGACCGGTCGACTTCCACCAGATGACGGTCAGCCCTGTCGATCCCGATGTCATTTTCGGCGCCTATGGCTCACTTCAAGTGAGCCGCGACGGCGGCAAGACATGGACCGAGGCGGCCCCCGCGCCGGAACGGCTGATCGACCTTGCAGCCTCCGCGAAGAACGCCGACACCCTCTACGCGGCGACCGAAGGCGGGCTGCTGGTCAGCCCCGATGCCGGGCTCACCTGGCGCGCGCTGATCGATGACGCGCCGGTGACGATGGTCGAGACCGGAGCCGACGGCGCGCTCTACGCCTTCGTCTACGGAGAGGGGCTGAAAATGGCTCGGGAGGGAGTGTTCAAGTTCGAGACCCTGGCCGGCGATTGGGGCGACGGCTACATCCTGCACCTCGCCGTCGATCCGACCGACGCCAAGCGCCTTTATGCGGCGACCGGAGAAGGCGAGGTGCTCGCAAGCGCCGACGGCGGAGCGACCTGGTCGCCGTTCGGCGAGTAGATCGCGTACCGGCCCTTGCGCGCCCGCGACTGCCGCCCGGCGCGGCGGTCGCCTCGGCGTCGCGGATCGCCATCGGCCACCGGGACCGCGCCGTCCCGGGCAGAGATGAACAGCGTTTGGCGGCGCTCTGCCGGCCCCGGAGCAACGGGCCGGCATGACTTCAATCCGCCGCGCCCGTGGTACGCTCCGCAAACGACAGTTCGATCTCTGTGGGTGCGATGCCGTTCCTCGTCAAGCTGGGCCTGGGGATTGGTCTCCTCCTCCTCGCTACCCCCGCGCAGGCGGACGATGACCTTCCGGCTGTGCCGACGGTCCTCGAGGTCCGAAAGTTCATGAACGCCGGCGGCGCGGTCGCGGCCGAAGCGCTCGCGAAACACGTGCCCGCCGGTGTCGCCGGACAGCGGGACCTCCGGTACGCCGACGCCGCCAATGCGCTCCTCGACGTCTTCTATCCGACGAATGCCGGAGAGGACGGAAAGGCTCTGCCCACCGTGGTCTGGATCCACGGCGGGGCCTTCGTCGCCGGCGACAAGGTCCATGTCGCGAACTATCTCCGCATCGTCGCGGCGCAAGGGTTCACCACCGTAGGACTGAACTACTCGCTTGCGCCGGAGGCGCGGTATCCGACACCGGTCGAGGAGGCGAACCGGGCGCTCGCCTATCTCAAGGAGAATGCGCAGAGCCTCCACATCGACCCGGAACGAATCTTCCTTGCCGGGGATTCGGCCGGGGCGCAGATCGCCGCGCAGCTCATGAACGTCATCAGCTCCCCGCGCTACGCGGAGGAGATGGCGATCACGCCGGCAATCGCAAGACGCGCGCTCCGCGGCGTCGTCCTCTTCTGCGGCCCCTACGATCCGGAGATGCTCGCCGACGGCGGCATCTTCGGCGGGTTCCTGGCAGTCGTCGGCGAGGCCTATTTCGGCACCGCCGATTTTCTTGACGATCCGCGGATGGAGGAGTTCTCGATCGTCGGCAATATCACGCCGGAGGTGCCGCCATTGTTCATCTCCGCCGGCAATGGCGATCCGCTCGCGCGGCATGCGGAGGCCCTGACGGTGACGAGCAGAAATCTCGGGGTCTCGGTCATGCCGCTGCTTTTCAACCAGGACTACGCCCCGCCGCTCCCCCACGAATACCAGTTCGACCTCGACTCGGAAGCGGGGATGCTGGCGCTCGAAAGAATGCTGGTCTTCCTGAAGGTGAACGCGCACTGAGCGCGGTCAGCCAAGGGCCGCCGCCCGCCATCCGAATATGCGCGGACCGGCGACTCCCGCCGCCAACGACAGCACCGCCGCGAGCCCCAAATGCCAGACCAGCACCATGATGCTCGCGTCGCCGATGTGGAAGAAGCGAAGGCCGAAGGCGACCACCGCCGCGGCGGCCAGAGCGCCGAGGAAGAGCGTCGCCCGCGGGGTGATCGGCGCGCCGCGACGGAGCATCACCAGCCTCGTGCCGGTCGGGACGGCCGCCATCAGGAGCATCGGAACGAGGCACGCGGTGTCCGGGCGGAGGGCCAGACCTTCCGCGCCAAGCCGCAGCCAGTCGTCGATGCAGCCCGCACCGAGAGCGAGGAGCCAGACTGCGAGCGGAACCGCCGGGACCCACAGCCAGCGGCGGCTCGCGCCGGGGATGGTGGAGGAGAAGGCGGCAGCGGCGGCGGTGGCGGCGGTTGCCAGGGCGGCAAGCTGCTCGATGACGAGCTGGCGGTCGCCCAAAAGCGTCGTCATGTCGACCGCAAGACCGTGGACCGCGACGATGGCGAGAAGCGGGGGCAGAGCAAGGCCAAGCCACAGCGCCGCCCGCTTCCAGGCCGGACCGATCCGGCGGACGGGGACCGCTTCCCCGGCCAGCCGGTCGATCAGCGCATCAGTGTCGAGCCTCGTCATCACTTTGCCGTCTCATTGCTCCTGAGCATGAGGCGGAGCGCACGGGTCGCGCGGTGGGTCGCGACCTTCAGCGCGTTCACACTCATACCGCTCATGCTTGCTGCCTCCTTGAGCGACAGCTCGCGAAGCTTGAGCAGCTCGATGGCGACCCGCTGGCTGCGCGGCAGGGACTTCATCGCCTGACGCAACGCCTCGGCATCGCCATAGGCGGCCTCGCCGGTATTCGTTTCAGCCTCGCCGGAGGTTTCGGGATAGGTCTCGACGGCGATCTCGCGGGCGCTCCGGCGCGCGTGGCGCCGGGCCATGTCGGCGGTACGATTCCGGGCGATCGCGAAGAGCCAGGGCAGAAAGGGGCGTGCCGGATCGTAGGTCGCGCGGGCGGCGTGGACTGCGAGCAGGATGTCCTGGATCAGGTCCTCGACGTCGCGGCGCGGGAGAAACGGAAACCGGCTGCCGATCTTCCGGCGGAGGATGGGGACGATCGCGCGAAGCAGATCGCGGTAGGCGTCGCGGTCGCCATCCTGCGCCGAGCGCATCAGCGGGCCGAGATCGTCGCTTTGATGTTCCTCTCGGGCCATGGGCGCGGCGATTGGTCGGGGCTCCCGTTCAAGCGTGGAGCAACGCCTAGGCCCGCCGCAGCGTCACGCGGAAATCAACAAGCGGTGAGAGCGGCGCCCGTCCTGCGGATCACAAGCTCGTGTTCCGCGTAACCCACCCTCCCCTCCCGGCGAAACCCAGCGACAGGCGCGCCCGAACCGGGTCGCCCGCCGCCAACCACGGCCAACCCGAAGCTTCGAACAGGACCAGGTGTCCGCCACGGCTCCGAAAAGCAGGCCGCGGTGGCACCCAAGCGAGGAGATGAGAATGTCTGCAGTATCCAAACCGCTCACCGTCGCCGCCCTTGCCGGCGCCGTAACCGCCGCGATGGCGAGCTTCGCCTCGGCCGCCGGGCCGGACGATACCAAGCGGATGATGGCCGGCGGCGACTACGAGATGTGCTACGGCGTCGCCCTCAAAGGCCAGAACGACTGCGCTGCCGGCGCCCATTCCTGCGCGGGCACGGCCACGGTTGACTACGACGGCCAGTCGTTCAAGCTGGTTGCCAAGGGCACCTGCACCACCATGGAGACGCCATTCGGACCCGGTAGCCTGACGCCGATCGAACGCCCGGCCTGATGGGCATCGGCTTTCGTGTTCGCCGCCCGGCCTGCCGGGCTCTACGAAGGGAAGGGAAATAGATGTCTGCAGTGAAGTCTCTCTCCTCCGCCACGCTTGCCGGCGCCGTTGTCGCCGCCATGGCATCGTTCGCCGTACCGGCCGCCGCTGCGGAGGCCGATATGGAGAAGTGCTACGGCGTGTCGCTCAAGGGCCAGAACGACTGCGCCGCCGGCGCGCATTCCTGCGCCGGGACCTCGACCGTCGACTATGACGGCCACTCGTTCAAGCTGGTGCCGGCGGGGACCTGCACCAAGATGGAGACCCCCTACGGCCCG